>PNNP01000024.1 GCA_013824325.1 Thermodesulfovibrio sp.
CTCGGTGCTGTCCATCAGTTAAAAAACCCATATAGTGAACCTTTTGGATTTTTCTGCATAGTAAATGCAAAAAGGGACAAACCAAAATTAATCAAAAGATAATTGAATTGTTATGTTGCCCCGCAGCATTTTTTAAATTTCTTTCCGCTCCCGCATGGGCACGGGTCATTTCTTCCGACCTTTTTCCCCTTGTGAACCGGCTGTCTGGAGTCGCTGCCGTCTCCCCTGTTATAAACAGTCTGCTGTTGAGACTTTGACTTTATTTCTGTTTCACTCTCCTGTTTTATCTGAATCTTGAACAGCCTCGACAGGACTTCAGTTATAATCCTTCCTGACAAGTCCTCAAACAGTGCGAATGCCTCTTTTTTGTATTCAACAAGCGGGTCTCTCTGGGCATATCCCCGCAGTCCTATACCCTCTTTTATGTGGTCAATGCCGAGCAGATGGTCTTTCCATCGTGTGTCTATTACCTGAAGGAATATCATCTTCTCCAGATAACGCATAAATTCAGAACCAGCTTGTTTTTCTTTGGTCTCGTAGGCTTCTTTTAAGTTTGAAACTATTGAATCCTTTATTTCATCAAGAGTTTTAAATTCCCCAAGCTGAATTCTGATTAAGAAAAATCCGTAGATTGCATCTTTAAGCCCGTTTAAATCCCATGCATCAATACTTCCCTCTTCATGACAATAGACAGATATGAGGTTGTCCACTTCATCTTCTATCATCTCAAAAATCTTGTCTTTCAGAGATTCGCTCTGCAATACTTCCAGCCTGAATGAATATATCTCTTTCCGCTGTTTGTTCATTACATCATCGTATTCAAGCAAATGTTTTCTTATATCAAAGTTGTGTGCCTCAACCTTTTTCTGGGCATTTTCTATTGCTTTTGTGACCATTTTATTTTCGATGGGAATGTCCTCATCCATCTTCAGCAGATTCATTATATCGTTTATCCTGTCAGAGCCGAATATCCTCATCAAATCGTCTTCAAGAGACAGATAGAACCTTGAGGCGCCGGGGTCGCCCTGCCTGCCTGACCTTCCGCGAAGCTGGTTGTCTATTCTTCTTGCCTCATGCCGCTCTGTGCCGATAATGTGAAGTCCGCCGGCGCTCAGAACCTGCTCTCTTTCCTTATCGCATACCACTTTTGCCTTTTCAATGGCTGCTGTGAATTCGTCTTCGGTATAATCTGTTTGAACCTTTAAGAAATCTTTTGCAAGACCTTTCGGATTGCCTCCGAGTACGATGTCCGTGCCCCTTCCAGCCATATTGGTAGCAATGGTGACAGCGCCGAGCCTTCCTGCCTGAGCTATTATTTCCGCCTCTTTTTCGTGATATTTGGCATTCAGCACAGAATGTTTTATTCCCTTTCTCTTTAATAGATTGCTTAAATGTTCAGATTTTTCAATTGATGTAGTTCCAACAAGGGCAGGCTGTCCCTTTGCATTACATTCTTCAATCTCTTTTATGACAGCATTGAATTTGGCATTTTCGGTCTTATAGACCATATCAGGGTCATCAGCCCTTATCATGGGCATATTTGTAGGGATGACAACTACATCCAGATTGTATATTTGTGCAAATTCCGCTGCCTCTGTATCGGCAGTGCCTGTCATGCCTGCTAATTTTTTGTACATTCTGAAGAGATTCTGGAAGGTAATGGTTGCAAGCGTCTGATTCTCACTCGCTATTTTTACACCTTCCTTTGCCTCAATCGCCTGATGCAGACCGTCGCTCCAGCGCCTGCCCGGCATTAGTCTGCCTGTAAATTCATCAACGATTATAACCTCTCCGTCCTTTACAACATAATCAACATCTCTTTTGAACAGATGATGCGCCCGTAGTGCCTGAAGGGCATGGTGGACGAGTTCTATATTTGAGGGGTCATATAAATTACTTACGCCGATGAGTTTTTCCACCTTTGAGCTGCCCTGTTCTGTGAGGATTACAGTCTTGAGCTTCTCATCTATTTTGAAATCAGCATCAACCTTGAGACCCGGGATAATTCTGTTAATCTTGTAATACTTGTCGGTTGATTCTTCAGAAGGTCCTGATATTATGAGCGGCGTTCTTGCCTCGTCAACGAGTATGCTGTCCACCTCATCAACAATTGCATAATTTAATTCTCTCTGGGAATATTCGGAAAGGTCGTATTTCATGTTATCCCTTAAGTAGTCAAAACCGAACTCATTATTCGTACCGTAAGTAATGTCAGCTAAATAAGCCTCCTTGCGGGTGCATTTTCTTAAATGGTCAAATCTCTTATCATTAGAGGTGTAGGCAGGGTCATAAAGGAATGAGTCGTCATGCTGGATAACACCCACAGAAAGTCCGAGGAAATGATAGATAGGACCCATCCACTGCGCATCCCTCTTTGCAAGGTAATCATTGACTGTTACAAGGTGAACGCCTTTGCCGTCCAGTGCGTTAAGATAAACCGGAAGCGTTGCGGCGAGGGTCTTGCCTTCGCCTGTTTTCATTTCGGCTATCGTGCCTTCATGGAGCACGATGCCGCCAATGAGCTGGACATCAAAATGCCTCATATTCAAAAGGCGCTTTGAGACCTCTCTGACAATTGCAAAGGCTTCGTTCAAGATATCATGAATGGATTCACCGGTTTGCAGCCTTGTGCGGAATTCGTCAGTCTTTGCTTTTAGTTGGTCGCTGCTTAAGGATGAGACAGAAGGTTCAAGGCTGTTTATATCAGTGATGGCATCGAGCAGTCTCTTTAATTCTCTCTCATTTTTCGTTCCGAAAATCTTTTTAAAGACACCAAGCATGTTTTTTATAGTAAAAAACAATAGATACTTTATGCAAGCATTGCGCTCCGTGTTTATTTTCAAAAGACATGTGATATAATTGACATATTGTATAAAATCGGCAAAGAAGGCATTACCGTTTTTTGAAATTTTACAGCCAATAATACATGGCTAACAATTAAAATAGGAGTTGGAAATGGAAATTATTGACATTCTTACGGCTGCTGTGCAGGCAAAAGTATCTGATATACATATTGTTATCGGCAAACCCCCGATGGTAAGGTTCAACGGGAAAATTATGCCATTGGCGAATTTTCCTGAACTGACAGCAGAATCTTCCAAAGCCCTGATTTACAGCACGTTATATCAGGACCAGATTGCAAGGTTTGAAGAAAAACTCGAGCTTGACTTTTCATATAATGTCCCGGGTCTCAGCAGATTCAGGGTTAATGTGCTTTCACAGAAAAACGGGATTGAAGCAGTAATGAGGCTTATTCCAACCAAGATTCCCACGCCGAGGGAGATTAGACTGTCAGATGCTGTGGTATCTTTAACAAAACTTCCCAGAGGGCTCGTACTGGTTACAGGTCCAACGGGTTCAGGAAAGTCAACCACCCTTGCATCACTGATAGACCTTATAAATCTGGAGAGAAGCGAACACATCATAACCGTTGAAGACCCGATTGAGTTTGTTTATGAACATAAGAAGTGCATTGTAAGACAGCGTGAGGTAGGATTGAATACACACTCTTTTAATGACGCACTTAAACATGCACTCAGGCAGGACCCCGATGTAATACTTGTAGGCGAAATGAGAGACCTTGAGACCATATCGCTTGCTATCACGGCTGCAGAAACAGGACATCTTGTCTTTGCAACCCTTCATACTCAGGATGCTCCGCAGACTGTTGACAGGATTGTAGATGTATTTCCGCCGTATCAGCAGCAGCAGGTAAGGGTTCAGCTTGCCTCTACTTTAAAGGCTGTTGTATGCCAGCAGTTAATACCACGTATAGATGGAAGGGGTAGGGTTGCAGCAAGGGAGATTCTGATAGTTACCCCTGCAATTTCAAACCTTATAAGAGAGGGGAAGACGCATCAGATATACAGTGCAATAGAGACAGGAGCCAAATTCGGCATGTGCACCCTTGAGACATCACTATCAGAGCTGGTCAGGGAAAGGCTTATAACAGTAGATGAGGCATTCAGCAAGGCAAACAGTGCGGATACACTGAGACTCAAATTATCTTCAGTAGGCATCAGGCCAAACGCATGAACATAATAGATAAATTATTAAAAGAGCTTTTTGATAAAGGAGGTTCAGACCTTCATCTGAAAGTCGGAAGGCCGCCTTTAATGAGATTAAAGGGCGATTTGCTTCCAACGGGTTATCCTGTAATAGGCAAAAAAGAAATAGAAGAGCTTTTAATGCCCCTGCTGACAGACATACAAAAGAAAAAATTCGAAAATGAAAAGGAGCTTGATTTTTCATATTTAATAGAGGGTGTTGCAAGATTCAGGGGCAATATATTTTATCAGTTGGGCAATCTCGGCGCAGTCTTCAGGGCTGTCCCTGTAAAAATACTGACTCTCGATGAACTCGGGCTTCCTCCTGTATTGAAGGAATTGGCTTTCAGAAATAACGGCATAATCCTTGTTACAGGTCCTACAGGCAGCGGTAAATCAACGACACTTGCCGCCCTTGTAGATTATCTCAATGAAAATATTAATTCACATATAATAACCATCGAAGACCCCATAGAATTCGTTCATACAGATAAAAAATGTACTATTAATCAAAGAGAGGTGGGAGCTGATACCCGCTCTTTCTGTGATGCACTTAAAAGGGCGTTAAGACAGGACCCGGATATAATTCTTGTTGGTGAGATGAGAGACTCCGAGACCATACAGATAGCGATGACCGCAGCAGAGACAGGGCATCTGGTTTTCAGCACGCTGCATACTAATGATGCGAAACAATCAATTGACAGGATAATAGATACGTTTGCGCCGGAGCAGCAGCATCAGATAAGGATTCAGCTTGCTATGACGCTGGCAGCGACAGTGTCTCAAAAGCTGGTAAAGAAATCAGACGGGTCGGATAGGATTGCTATAATAGAGATAATGATCAATACTCCGACCATAAAGAAACTCATCGAGGAAGGGAAAGCCGGACAGATAGACAAGGTAATCGCCGAGTCAGCGCAGTTCTTCAAAATGCAGACCATGAACCAGCATCTGTTACAGCTTGTTAAAGATAAGGTGCTCACTAAGGAAGACGCCCTTAGTGCAAGCAATAACCCGAATGACCTGAGAATAATGTTTCAGACACAGTTTGTGTTAACTCCACCGGCAGAAGAGCCCAAGAAGTCGCCTTTCGGTCCCCAGCCTCCGTGGACGCAGAAATAAGCAAAGATATACTACTTCTTTAGTCTCTGTCTTATTAATTCGTAAGACAGGATGCCTGCTGCAACGGATACATTCAGTGAATTGATGCTTCCCATCATCGGCAGCCTGACAACCGCATCACACATTTCTTTTACAGTCCGTCTCAATCCATGCCCTTCTGAACCTATTACAAATGCAAGCGGCACTTTCATATCAATATCCCATAAGGTTAGTTCTGAATCAGCCTCGGCTCCCACTATTAGAACATCCCTTGCCTTCAGTTTTTCCATGGCATATTTTATATTCACGACTTCAGCAAGGTTCATGTGTTCTAAAGCCCCTGCAGATGCCTTGGAGACAACAGGAGAAATTCCGGCTGACCTGTGTGATTGGAAGATTATCCCATGTGCTCCTGCAGCGTCAGCAACCCTTAGTATTGCACCAAAATTCCTCGGGTCTTCTATGCAGTCCAGAATAAGAAAAAAGGAAGGTTCATTTTTTTTCAGGGATATATCAAATAAATCTTCAACGCTCATAAGTTTTCTTTTCTCAACAACTGCTGCAATGCCCTGATGCCCTTTTGGGAATCTGGCATCAAAAAAATCCCTTTCTGCAAACTTCACAGGGATATTCCCTGCTTCAGCCATTTTGATAACGTGTTTCATATGTTCGTAACTCTGGTTGTAAATGTAAATCGTATTTATTTTCCTGCCTGATTTGATTATCTCTAACACAGGATTTATGCCGTAAAGCCACTCTACCTTTGCATCTTTATTCTTCTTCATTTTACTTAACAATGCATACTGCCTTACCCTTTCCGAAATTAATTCATAACTTACCCCTCCCCATGCAGTATAAACACTGCCCAGTAAAATGGGTTGGGGTATTTTGCCTTTATCTCATTTCTTGCAAGCTTTAACGCCTCTGCCCTGCTTTTGCCTGATTTCAGATAACCATAAAACTTTTTCATATATTCAACAGCAGGTTCTGATGCAACCTCCCAGAGACTTGCAACCACACTCCTTGCGCCTGCATGTTGAAATGCCCTCAAAAAGTTTGCAACCCCTTCGCCTTCCATTAACTTGCCTTTTCCGGTTACACATGCAGATAAAACAACCATGTCTGCATCAAGGCTCAGGTCCAATACCTCGCTCAGAGTTAAGAAACCATCATCCCTGTCTTTATTTTCTACCTGTCCGAGCAGTATGAACGGCTCTTTTATTCCCTGCACTTTCCCGGGTAAGTCCGCATGGGTTGCAAAATGCAGATAGCGATAATCCTTGAGCGAAACCTTCTTTAGATTCGTCTCATTTGATGAGATATTTAAAAGCACCTGCGGCGGCTCTGCCTGAATTCCAAAAAGTTTTGCAATTGACTTAACCTCTACCTCTGTCTCAGGAAGCGGTGTATATACAACCTCTTCCCACTGCCCCCCATCTGTTGATTTTCCATCCAGTTTACCCACTATGGTTATCCCTCTATATGCATATTGATTTGGGTTTTGGGCAAACAATTGTTCCTGCCTTCCCTGTTTATATGCAATATACCGGGGGTCATCTTTGCTATACACAGGATTGCCGAGGGCAAAGAGAGGGTTTGAAGCAGTTGATGGTTTTAACATTCGCGTCAAAGCAAGGGCTGTGGCTGACTGATAATATGTCATAGTCCATCTATCACCCACATAAAGACTGTTTTTATAGTCTTTGCCTTTTTCCATCACCAATGCCTCAAAGGGAAGCAGCCCCAGTATGCCATCAGGAATGATTATCAACTTTTCTGTTTCTTTCACATTCTTAAGTGGAGTAGCGAGCAGTATGTCATAAAGTTCCTTTGCAGTATTCATAGAGAATTCAGAGTGCCTGCCTGTGTTCAGAGGCTCCATAAATGTCTTTACCTTTTCTTCAAGAGCCTCTTTGCTCAGAGATATTTTTATAAGATTTTTTACCCCGCCTTTTCTGACAACAAAAACATAACTTGAATCGTCTGTAATGGCATACTCAAGAAGCACCTCATTATCTTTCAATGGCAATTCTTCTGCTGGTATTGGCTTGGGGTAATTAAGAGATGCATATATCGGATATTCTTTTCTTATTTGTGAAATGAGAGAATCGAGTTCTTTTTTAAGTCCTTCTTTCCTCTTGACCAATTCCTTAAATGGTTCCTCACCTTTTTTATACGTATCTTCCCATTGATTTTCTATGGCAGAAAGCTGATTGAGGAGGGATTGTTCGTTCTCTCTCAGTTCCTCTGGTATCTCAGTCTTCTGGCTTTTCCTTGCTGACTCAGCCATTGCCTCAAGGAGTGTCCTTGCTTTTGTGTATTCTGAAAAGTAAAATGAGGATGATGCGATGTTCTTCCCATAAGGGGCAAATTCTTTATCTATATTTTCGCCGTTAATTGCCCTCTCTGATAAGGCTGCCACAATTCCCCTGTATGCACGGATGCGGCCGCCTGCAGAGCCTCCGCTAAAAAATCCTGTCTTCTCCTTTATCTTCTGCCTCATCTCTTCAGAGATGGAGACTGCCTTAAGAAACTCTGATGATGCCTCTTTAAACATTCCCTTGCCTTTTAATGCCATCCCATGCTGTGTATGGAACTGAATGCGGTAGGGATTAGTTACATTCCATTTTGGTGTTATCTTATCAAGGAGTTTAAGCGCCTCATCATTCCTCTCCGTGGCAAGATAGACATCTACAAGACCTGACTTGCTCCCTCTCTCAAGAAATTTCTCCTCTGCTTCTTTATATCTCTTCTGAGAAAGATGAACCACACCAATGTTATTGAGGTTGGCAGAGATGCCCTCAGCATGGTCTAAGGCACGATTGATTTTTAATGACCTCTCAAAATAATTGAGCGCCTCTTGATACCTACCATATTTATCTGTCTCTTGCCCTTTCTGAAAGAGCCTCAATGCCTCATCCGCTGACTGGCTGAAGGCATCTGTTAGAAGCCCAAACAGAAATAAAGCAGTCAGCAAACCCAGCAAAGGACCAGAGATTTTAAGGGATAAACTTATTATCCCTTTCTTCATAATTCCTTCTTTTTTCACGATAAGCTTTTATTTATAGATATCTTTCCTATGCCCTATTTTATGGACAACGATAATTTTTTCGTCATAGTTGGTCTCATAGATAATGCACCAATCTCCAGCTTTAAGTTTATAAAAGTTGTCAAAACTTAGCCACAGATAATATAGAGAAAGGTATTAAATTTATATTTTGCTTTTTATCTCGATCCCTTTTCTCTTAATCTCATTTACTATGAAATCGTTATCTTCTTTGATATAGTCTTCGAAGGGAAAAACTATCGGTTGAATATCGAGCTTAATCTTGTCTATCAGCATTATTATCCGGCTCATTGTTTCCAGCCTGTTTTTATCGGTTACATTCTTTGAAAATATAGCAATATCTATGTCGCTTTGCTTTCCTGCCCTGCTATGAGCATATGAGCCGAAAAGAACAGCCTTATCCACATGGCAAACCTTTTCTACTTCCTTGAGATATTTTTTTAAAATCTTGATTACTTCAGCCTTAGTTTTAGCCATTTGAACAATTCTCCAGATTTTTTAAAAATTTCCGCACTCTTCTTTTTGTTGACGAGTTCCGATAATTTAGCCTTATAAGATGGATATCTGCCCTCAATATAATAAGCAGTTAATTCAGCAAGCAGTTTTAGTTGATCTTTTTTCAGATTTAACTTTAAGAGCCCCTGCAAATAGACAAGATTATGAGACAACGGCGCATCTTTTGAAAATTTATAGAGATGAACTGCTTTTAAAATCTTCTCTATTGCCTGTTGGCACATAAAAACAGTATATAAATATCTCCCGCTTTTATGTAATGAACTGGCAGTCTTTATATCGTAATCTGCGATATCAACCCAATACTCAATTTTTTCTGAAATCTTCATTATCTCTACCTCTTATTAAGATTTTTGAATAAACTGTACCAAATTCCTGACCCTAACGCAAGTGAAAATTCACCAAGACTTCGATGCCTCCATGGCATTATGTGATTTTGACTTTCCATGAAGTCCCATCTCTTTTATCCTCAAGGATTATTCCGTTTGCTTCGAGTTCTTTTCTTATGGAGTCTGCCTTTGCCCAGTCCTTATTTTCTCTGGCAGTCTTCCTGTCTCTTATTTTGTTTTCAATATCCGTTTCTGAAAGGGGGATTTTTTTGATTTTCAAGAGGTCAATATTCCACTGTGCCGGAGTTCTGCTGAAGAGGTTAAGCACAGTGCATGTCTCTCTGAGAATATTTTCTGCTCTGTTTATTAAAATGCTGGCTGTTTCGCCGGAAGGTTTTAAATCAAGGAATCTATTGATATCCCTGATGAGTTCAAATATATGTCCTATTGCAAGGGCGGTGTTAAAATCGTCGTCCATAGCCTCTACAAATTTGTTCTTGAACATATCAAGAAGTTGTTCAAGGTCAACAGCCTGAGAACCGCTTTTTTTCAGGTCTGCCTGAGCACCTGCAGAGCTGGCTATGAAATCATCCATTCTTGCAATAGTGCTGTAATACCTGTCAAGGGAAGACTCGGTATCTCTTAGCTGTTCATTGGAAAATTCTATCGGACTGCGGTAATGGCTTGAAAGTATAAAGAGCCTGACAACCTCAGCATCGTATTTATCAAGTATTTCCTTTATGGTAAAGAAATTGCCGAGGGATTTGGACATTTTTTCCTTGTCAATGGTTATAAACCCGTTATGCACCCAGTATCTGGCAAATGGTTTTCCTGTGAATGCCTCTGACTGTGCAATCTCGTTTTCATGATGCGGAAAGATTAAGTCAGCGCCGCCGCCGTGAATGTCAAATGATTCGCCCAGATGCTTGATTGCCATTGCAGTGCATTCAATGTGCCAGCCGGGTCTTCCTTTTCCCCACGGACTTTCCCACCACGGCTCTCCTTCTTTTGATGCCTTCCATAAGGCAAAGTCCATGGGGTTTTTCTTCCTGTCGTCAACATCAATGCGTGCGCCTGCAAGGAGGTCTTTCTGCTCTTTTTTAGACAGCTTTCCGTATTCAGGGAATTTAGTAACTGAAAAATACACGCTTTTGCTGTTACCGTCAGGAATCTCATAGGCATAACCTTTTTCAATGAGAACCTTTATGACATCAATCATCTCCTGTATGTATTCTGTTGCCTTCGGCTCCACGTCTGCCCTCGCGATACCAAGCCTGTCTATGTCAGTGTAATATTCGTCAATATACTTTTTAGCAACAGCATCCCATGAAATGCCTTCCTCATTTGCCTTTTTTATTATCTTATCGTCTAAATCAGTAAAGTTCCTTACAAACTTCAAATCAAAACCTTTGTATCTGAAATATCTGCTTATGACATCGAAGACTATTGCGCTCCTTGCATGTCCGATGTGGCAGTAATCATATACAGTAACGCCGCATGCATACATTCCGATTTTTCCTGATGTCAATGGAATAAAGTCTTCTTTTCTGCTTGTCATGGTGTTGAATATCTTCATCCTTACTCCTCTGCCTTCGATCCTTTCAATCCTGTCCTCTATTCTTTCAATATAACTGTTTAATTCAGAAAGTCTTTCATCAATCGGGTCAGGAAGCCGGACATGGTCAAGGGCTTCCACGATTCCTTCTTCCCCAACCTGCATGACCTTTTTCTTGATAATCTTTCCCGGCACTCCGACAACTATGGAATAATCCGGCACATCCTTGAGTATGACCGAGTTAGCACCTATCTTAACATAATCACCGATTCGTATAGGACCGAGAACCTTTGCTCCTCCGCCGACAACCACATGATTTCCAAGTGTGGGATGTCTTTTGCCTTTTTCTTTACCGGTTCCTCCCAATGTTACACCCTGATATAAAAGGCAGTCTTCGCCAATCTCCGTAGTTTCGCCAATTACAACGCCCATGCCGTGGTCAATAAAAAACCCCGCACCTATTTTTGCAGCAGGGTGAATTTCAATGCCTGTAAGGAATCTTGCAATATGTGATAAAAGCCTCGGTATTGCCGGAATCTTGAGTTTCCATAAGGCATGGTTTATCCTGTGGATGAAGATGGCGTGGAACCCCGGGTATGCGAGCAAAACCTCGATTGTATTCCTTGCAGCAGGGTTGCGCTCAAAAACAGCGTAAAAATCTCTTTTTATGACATTCCAGAATCCCATCCTGAAATATTATACTGAAGATCTTTCTTTATTTTCTCTAACCCTGATTATTCACAAACTTGTGTGAGGCATCCGCATCTCAGCAAGATAATTAGCCTTTTTGTGCCAAATAGCAAGTCGTCTCACCTAAGCATATTCTGTCGTAACGGTATATGTTACCGCACGCATCCGCGTGCTGACAAATAACTCAACATCTTGCTTTCAATACGAATGCCTCAAAAAATTCATGGATTATTAGGGCTAAGTGTTTCGTATTGAAGCTACTGTTGGAAACTGTTTTATATCTGTATGCGGCAGGAAAAGGGCTGACATATATTCATCCATAAACCTTTTTGAAACAGACAGCTCAACATAGGTCATTTTTGACGCGATTTCTTCTGCCTCTTTTCTCAAGTCACGTGAAAGCAGGCAGAGGTATGCGCCGGTGATGGAAGTATTGCCCATGAATATGTATCTTTCCTTTGGAATGTCGGGAAGCATGCCGAGTATTATTACTTTTTCAACATTGATAAAGTTTCCAAATCCGCCGGCAATATAAATTCTTTCAATTGCATCAAGGGTCAACCCGGCTTCGTTCAGGAGCGTTGTAACGCCAGCATAAATGGCAGCCTTTGCCCTGAGTATGTTTTCAATATCCACAGCAGTAAGTATAATATCAATATTAAGTTTTTCGTTTCTGCATAACAGATACTCGGTTCCGTCTTCACCTTCTCTTATGCGATATGTTTTGCCGGAAATGAATCTGCCCTTCTGGTCTATTATTCCTGTTAAAAACATTTCAGAAACTGCATCAATCATGCCCGAGCCGCATATCCCGATTGGATTGCTCCCTCCGATTGTGCTTATGATGGGCTCAAATGTTGCAGCGTCTATCTTTACAGACTCTATTGCACCTGATGTGGCTCTCATCCCGCATCTTATGCCGCTCCCTTCAAAGCATGGACCAGCAGAGCACGCAGCAGTCATTAGCCATTCATTATTGCCTATTACGATTTCCCCGTTGGTTCCTATGTCCATAAACAGGGCTATCTCTTTATTTCTGTGCATCTTTGAGGCAAGCACGCCTGCAACAATATCACCTCCGACATAACTTGCCACGCAAGGCAAAGTATATACAGGAGCCTGATCGTTTACAGACAGTTGAGCGGCTCCTCCCTTCCACAACGGGAAATAGTTTAAAGTAGGGATATACGGCGCTTCCCTGATAGAAGAAGGGCTCAACCCCCAGAAGATATGAGACATGGTTGTATTCCCTGCAACCGTGACCGCCTCTATTTCACATTCATCCATAGCGTGCTTATGCATCAGAGAGGCTATAATCGTATTGATATCCTCAACAACAGTATGTCTTAATTCCTGAAGCCCTTCTTGTGCAACCGCAATCTCTGTCGCGTAAACTATTCTTGTTATGACATCGTCTCCAAATCTTATCTGTGAATTATAGGAAGAGCCGATATCAATCACCTCGCCGTTTGATAAGTTAACGAGATAAACAACAACTGTCGTTGTGCCGATATCAACAGCAACACCAAAGCGAGTGCTGCATTCATCCTTTGATTTAAGATAAATTGCTTCGTCACGGATTACATTGCCTTCCACATAGGTTAGCTCAACCTTCCAGTTTCGCTCTCTAAAAGCCTTTGCCATTGTTGAAATGAAACCGTGCGAGAATCTCATATCACCAAAACCTTTTTCAGTAAGCGCCCTTTTAAGTCTTTCAAGGTCGCCTATGTTATCACTGATTGTCGGCTGAAGCAGTTCAAGATATATCTTTTTTGTGGGTGGATTTATAATGACACCGTATGATTTCAGATATTGTGCAAGTTCTCTCGTTTTTGATATGGAAATTTTATCTCCGACAACAAGGTGCGATTCTTTTGGAATGTCAAGCAGTATATTGCCTTCAGGCATTGTCTGGCAGGCAAGGACTATCTTTGATGCGCGTTCCTGAACAGTCAGCTTTCCATAAGATTTGGCTTTAAATTTACCATCAATTATCCTGACCTTGCATTTACCGCATATTCCCTTTCCGCCACAGGATGCAACAAGATAAATACCGGCTCTTTTCAGGGCAGAATAAAGGGTTTCACCTTTGTTTAACTTAATGACTTCATCAGAGGTTAATCTCAGCTCCACAGATATGCACCTTCATGAAATAGATTTTGGGGATATTTTAACATAACAGTTAAAGATAAAAATCATATAATAATGTTTTAATAATGATGCAATCTTTGCATGTGACGGAGCAAAAGTTGCATATTTCTATGATATGAATAGTTAAGGTTAAGATTTTAAAAAATTGGTTATTGAGCTATAATATAACTATCTATATTTCTATAAACAGGAGGCATCTGCACCTCCTGTCAAATGCATTATCTGAATTAATTATTGTTCTGGCATGAGCATTGCCTAAAATATTTTAAACATGGCTCAAGGAGGTTATTATGAAAGGGAAAAATTTAACAGGCTTACTGGTTGTATTATCAATACTCTTAATGGTTTCTGCCACATTTGCACAGCCGATGAAGGGCTGGAGCGGAAGCGGTGGATGGGGTATGGGCTCACAATACCAGAAGATGTATAACCCTGCTGCTGTTGAAACTCTTTCAGGTACAGTTGAGGCAGTAAATAAAATTACCCCGATGAAGGGCATGAACTACGGCATCCACATTGCGCTGAAAACCGATAAAGAGACAATTCAGGTTCATCTCGGTCCCGGCTGGTATATTGAAAGGCTTGACACTAAGATAGAAAAAGGCGATAAGGTCGAGGTTAAGGGTTCAAGGGTGACAATAGCAGGCAAACCCGCCATTATTGCAGCAGAGGTGAAGAAAGGCGACAGCGTTCTTAAACTTAGGGATGAAAACGGAATCCCTGTATGGTCGGGATGGAGAAGATAATTATTTAAGCATACAGGAGGCACAGACGCACTCAAACCTTTGCCTCCTGTCAAATACATATGGAGGCTAAAATGATTACATTATTCCTCGTGATAGCTATTATTGCAGTGGTGGCTGTTTTTGCAGTTCAAAACGCAATGCCTGTTGCGATCACTTTTCTTTTCTGGAAGTTTGAGGCATCTCTTGCAGTCGTGATATTTCTCTCTGTATTGAGCGGCTTTATTTTAGGTGTGGTTGTTGTATACTTTTTCAAGCTGCGCACTGCTTCAAAAAATAAACCTGCAAATTAAGACATATTTTGATACTTAAGTTGGCATTCCTTATGTTAAAATTATAGCCAGTCCATCAATATCAGGGAGACTGACCGTGCAACACAACAAACTCATACATATGTACCGCTCTCCTGCCCTTTCTTTATATAAAAAAAATGTTCTATTGAAATTAGTCAGAGATAAGCTGAATCCTGATATGCAGGATATTGAGACAGAATTCTGCTTTAATATTGATGCCTCTGAACCGCTCACAGATTCAGAGTTAAGCGCGCTCAAATGGCTGTTATCCGAGACTTTTGAACCCGAAAAATTTTCAGAGGAGAGTCTTTTAACTTATCACACATCACCCATTACTCATCACGGTCTCTTTGAAGTCGGACCCCGCATGAACTTCTCCACTGCATGGTCAACCAATGCTGTCTCAATCTGCCATGTATGCGGACTGACAAAAATCAACCGCATAGAGCGCTCAAGGAGATATAAGTTAATAATAGGGGATAAGAGGATTAGAGGGTTAGAGGATAAGAAAAGCTTAACCTCTCATCCCCTTAACCTCTTAACTTCTGCCTTTTTGGAACTCATCCATGACCGCATGACAGAATGCCGGTATCATGAACCTCTGAAAACTTTTGAAACAGGTATAGAGCCCGAGCCGGTCTATACCGTTCCTCTTATAGAAGAAGGCAAATCAGCAATCATAAAAATTAATCAGGAGATGGGGCTCGGATTTGATGAATGGGATATTGATTACTATTACAACCTCTTTGTGAATGATTTAAAAAGAAATCCAACCAATGTCGAATGTTTTGATTTAAGCCAGTCAAACAGCGAGCACTCACGCCACTGGTTTTTCAAAGGCAGGCTGATAATTGACGGCGAGGAAATCAAAGAAAGTCTGATGCAGATTGTTAAAGAGCCATACAGAAGAAATCCCAATAACAGTGTAATAGCCTTCAGGGACAATTCAAGCGCTATAAGAGGATATAAAATCAGCATTGTTATTCCAAAAGATGCAAAGATGCCTTCACCGTTCAGAAAAAAGGCTGTCACATATCACATAATCTTTACCGCAGAAACTCATAATTTCCCGACAGGCGTTGCGCCTTTTCCCGGCGCAGAAACAGGCACAGGCGGCAGAATCAGGGATGTCCATGCAACAGGCATGGGCAGTCTTGTTATTGCAGGAACAGCAGCATACTGTGTAGGCAATCTTCATATTCCGGGCTATCCTCTTCCGTGGGAAGATGATTCATTCGTTTACCCGAATAATCTTGCATTGCCGCTTCAGATAGAAATCGAGGCGAGCAACGGCGCATCAGATTACGGCAACAAGTTCGGAGAGCCTGTTATACAGGGCTTTACAAGGTCATTCGGCTTGAAGCTGCCTGACAATGAACGCAGGGAATGGCTAAAGCCCATAATGTTCACAGGAGGAGTCGGACAGATAGACTCACGCCATATTGAAAAAGGCACACCAGAAAAGGGCATGGCAGTAGTAAAAATCGGAGGTCCTGCATACCGCATCGGGATGGGAGGCGGCGCTGCATCGAGCATGATACAGGGCGAGAACATAGAAGAACTGGATTTCAATGCTGTTCAGCGCGGCGATGCAGAGATGGAGCAGAAAGTGAATAGGGTTATAAGGGCTTGCGTTGAAATGGGCAAAAAGAATCCCATAATAAGCATACATGACCAGGGAGCTGGCGGCAACTGCAATGTGGTTAAGGAGATTATCTATCCTGCCGGTGCAAAAATAGATATCAGAAAGATAATACTCGGTGATAATACCCTGTCAGTCCTTGAGATATGGGGCGCAGAGTATCAGGAACAGGATGCCCTTCTTTTAAGCCGTGATAATGTTGAAATGTTTATACTGCTCTGCGAAAGGGAGAAAGTCCCTGCTGCGATTATCGGAGAAATCACTGGTGAAGGTTATATCGTGCTTTACGATGAGCAAGCTGACAGTGACATTAAAATACCTGTAAATCTTGACCTTGAAAAGATTCTGGGTGATATGCCCCAAAAGACCTTCAATCTGGAGCGAATTCCCTTTAAAACGCTTCCTTTAAGTTTGCCTGAAGATATAAGCGTAGGGGATGCACTTGACAGGGTTCTTAGGCTTGTTTCCGTTGGCTCCAAGAGATTCCTTGCCAATAAGGTTGACAGGTCTGTTACAGGTTTGATTGTAAGACAGCAGTGCACAGGACCCCTTCATCTTACGGTCTCGGATGTTGCAGTTATTGCTCAGAGCCATTTTGGATTAACGGGTGCGGCTATATCCATAGGAGAGCAGCCAATCAAAGGGCTTATCAATCCTTCTTCAATGGCAAGGATGAGTGTCGGTGAGGCATTGACGAATATAGTCTGGGCAAGGATAAGTTCTCTGCAGGATATTAAATGTTCTGCAAACTGGATGTGGGCTCCTAAACTTTTAGGCGAAGGCGCAAGACTTTACGATGCAGCAGTTGCAATGAGGGACATAATGCTGAAACTCGGCATAGCTGTTGACGGAGGTAAAGATAGTCTTTCCATGGCAGCACGGGCAGTCCATCCCTCCGGAGAAACCGAAGTTGTAAAGTCACCCGGAACGCTTGTAATTTCAGCTTATGCCACATGCCCGGACATTACAAAGGTGATTACTCCTGATTTAAAAATGCCGGGTAAAAGCAGGCTTATTTATATTGATTTGGGCAGCGGTAAGAACAGGCTTGGCGGCTCGGCTTTAGCGCATTGCTATAAACAAACAGGAGACGAATCTCCGGATGTTGATAATACTGAATTGCTCAAAAATGCCTTTAATGCGATTCAGGATTTAATCGCCAAAGGGTTAATACTTGCGGGACATGACAGAAGCGACGGCGGACTTATAACAACATTACTTGAAACGGCATTTGCAGGCAACTGCGGAATAGATATCAGGATACAGGATACAGGATACAGGAGTCAGAAATCAGGAGTGAGGAATGAGGAGTCAGGAGTAAAGAATGAAATATCTACACTGTTTGCAGAAGAATTAGGCATGGTCATTGAATATATTTCAGATAATGAAAAAAAGATAACAAAGATATTGGAGAAGTATGCCTTGCCCTATCAGATTATCGGCAGGACTAAATCTGAAAAAAGGATAAAGATAAAAATTGACGGTAAAGAGGTCTTAAATGAAGATGTATGTGTTCTAAGGGCGCTGTGGGAGGAGACGAGCCATCAACTTGACATGCTTCAGGCAAACCCTGATTGTGTGCTTGAAGAAAAGAAAATGATATTTGACAGACCCGGTCCATCATATCAGGTAACATTTAAACCCGGACAGACATCGGCGGTATTGATAAGAAAAAAAGCAAAACCTTCTGTTGCAATAATACGCGAGGAAGGAAGCAACGGCGACAGGGAAATGACTTCTGCTTTTTATCAGGCAGGATTTGAGACATGGGATGTGACAATGACCGATTTGCTGAATGACAGGATAAACCTCTCACGATTTAAAGGATTGGCTTTTGTAGGGGGATTCAGCTATGCAGACGTGCTTGATTCTGCAAAGGGCTGGGCAGGGACGATAAGATTCAACAGGAAATTATATGAACAGTTTCAGCAGTTCTATAACAGACCCGATACGTTCAGTCTCGGCGTATGCAATGGATGCCAGCTTGTAGCGTTGCTCGGCTGGGTTCCCTGGAATGGAATATCTGATAAATCACAACCCCGTTTTATTCATAATACTTCGGGCAGGTTTGAATCGCGATTTGCTGCTGTCAGGATTCTTAAGAGTCCGGCTTTAATGCTGAAAGGCATGGAGGGTTCTGTTCTTGGCATCTGGGTAGCTCATGGAGAGGGTCGTGTTCATTTCCCCGATGAAAAGATAATGAACGAAGTAATGGAGAAAGACCTCGCACCTATAAGATATGTTGATGATAAAGGCAAGGTTACCGAGAAATATCCGTTCAACCCCAATGGCTCAACATCAGGGATAACTGCATTATGCACACCTGACGGCAGACACCTTGCCATGATGCCGCATCCTGAAAGGGTATTTCTTAAATGGCAGTGGGCATGGATGCCTGAAGATATGAAGAAAAGCCTTAAGGCTTCACCATGGCTAAAAATGTTTCAAAATGCAAGAGCCTGGTGTGAGGGTACAAAGTAACATCCTGTGATTGACTCTGAAAATCCCTGATGTTATAGTTTTAGCATCTTAATTAAAGGAGGTCATTTATGAGAAATCTACTGACAGCATTGGTAGTTGTTGTATTTTGTATAGTAACCTTTTCCGTTGCCCATGCTATGCAGTTTTCAGCAGACCAGATAATTAAATCAGACAAGCATGCTGTATCATCAAAAGTTTATATCAAAGACAAGAAGTTTCGTTCCGAAACGCCGGGGCAGCCGAGTTACACAATTATCAGGGAGGATAAGAATGTTATATGGATGGTAATGCCGCGGGAGAAGTCTTATATGGAGATGCAATTTGACCCGAATCAGAAGCCGAAAGTCGAGGATAAGTTCAGAGGCGAGATAAGCAGAAAGCTTGTTGGCTCAGAAACCATTGACGGACATCCCACCAAAAAATACGAGGTCACATACAAGGAAGGCAATAAGGTTGAAAAGGTTTATGTCTGGATTGCTACAGATATAAATTTCATGATAAAGACCGCTTCAATAGACGGCAGGACCAGCTCAGAATTTAAAAACATAAAGATTGGCTCTGTTGCTGACAGTCTGTTTGAAGTTCCATCCGGTTATCAGAAGATGTCCATGCCCTCAATGCCTGGTAAGGGAGGCGGGATGGTACCGGGACAAAAAGGAAAAGTGAGATAAATCCGTAATGAAACGTTTTTTATTGTTCATTGCTGTTTTTGTAACAGCTTTTGTAACAGGTCATGCTGTTTCCTGCGCAGATACCGATATAAGGCTGTGTGTTGAGGTAATATCCGGCAATATCACTAAAGTCAGCAAATTAATTGACGAAGGTCCTGCTTTAAATACCACGGAATGTTTAAACGGCATGACACCACTGTCTGCTGCAACAATGTACAATCATGGAGAAATTGTAAAACTGCTTGCAGATAAAGGCGCAGATGTAAATATCAGAGATAACAATGGCAAAACCGCCCTGATGGTTGCTGCTGAGAAGGGATTTTTTGAAATTGCAAAATTTCTGATAAATAAAGGCGCTGATATAGATGCAAAAGATAAAAGCGGAAGGACGCCCGTTGTAATCGCATTGGACATTGATATAAATCAGTTTAAACGCCTCTCAGAAAAAATCAAAGCAGGCATGGAAATCAGAGAAAGAGTTTTAATTGCAAAACTTCTGATGGAAAAAAATGCTGACATAACCATTACGGATAATAATGAAAGAACACCTTTAATTATAGCAGTTGAGAATGGATATGCAGAGATAGTAAAAGAACTGCTAAATAAGGGCGCTGATGTAAATTTTAGGGATAGAAACGGCAGGACAATATTGATAATTGCAGCCGGTAAAGGTCATGCTGAGATTGTGAAGCTGTTGCTTGGCAAAGGTTTTGATGTAAATGCTCGGGATAATACAGGCATGATAGCTTTGATTGCGGCTGTTGAGAGCGGGTATCTGGAGATAACAAAACAGCCGCCTGTTAAGGTTCCTGAAATAAAAGTCAAGCACCACAAAGGAACCACGTTCCCGGCAACTGCAGCCGAACCAGCTGAAATCTATGAAGAAATAATAAAACTGCTGCTGAATAAGGGGTCTAATGTAAATGCTCGGGATAACAGGGGGAGGACAGCTCTGACGATAGCAGTTGAGAGCGGGGATATGGAAGTAATAAAACTTCTGTTAAACAAACGTGCTGATATAAAAGCTAAGGACAATAAGAACAGGACTATTTTGATGATAGCATCTGATAAAGGTAATGAGGGAATAGTGAAGCTTTTGCTGAATAGGGGTTCTGATGTGAATGCTCAAGATAACAGCGGAAGGACGGCATTAATGACGGCTGTTGAAAATGGGCATATGGAAATAATAAAACTCCTGTTAAAAAAAAGGTCTGATGTGAATGCAGTGGATAAAAATGGAAGTTCAGCCCTGTTTGTTGCGATGGACATCACTACTAATCGGTTTAACCGTTTTTTGCAAAAGATATTTGATACAGATATCAGCAGCACGCCAGTCACAAAACTTTCTATCAGCGAAGGTTTTTATTCTAATACTAATAATGACAGGAAAATCCTTATAATGTCAGATGACAGCAGAAGTATTGAAATAGCGAGATTGCTGATAAATAAGGGTGCAAATATTAATGTTAAAGACAGCAAAAGCAGAACACCGCTGATGATAGTAGCGGAAAAGGGATATATTGAAATTGTAAAACTGCTGATAAACAAAGGTGCTGATGTAAATGTCAGGAGGCATGACGGTGAAACAGCATTAAGCATTGCAGTCAAAAAAGGGCATTCCAATACAGCAAGACTGCTGAAATTTGCAGGGGCAATTGAATAGGCAGACGTTTAATAAATTAATGCTTAAGTGGAGCTGAACGGGATCGAACCGTCGACCTCTTGAATGCCATTCAAGCGCTCTCCCAACTGAGCTACAGCCCC
>PNNP01000025.1 GCA_013824325.1 Thermodesulfovibrio sp.
TTCAAGAAAAAGTCTTCCATAGCCAGTATAAAATGAAAGCAATGTCCAAAAAAATAAAACTATACCCCAGAATAAGCCGATTGCCATGCCAAGTGCTACAGGTTTTAGTTTCATTTCAGAACCTCCTAATTTGTCAGAAAATCCGGACAGAATATTTATTTTCAATTATATCAGATTGATAC
The DNA here is from genome assembly GCA_013824325.1 of Thermodesulfovibrio sp. Lineage (GTDB taxonomy): Bacteria > Nitrospirota > Thermodesulfovibrionia > Thermodesulfovibrionales > Dissulfurispiraceae > PNNP01. The sequence goes on from PNNP01000025.1 coordinate 183, forward strand.
TTCAAACAGCATCTGATAAAATGTAAATACAGAGGTTATAAGAAAATAGGAGCTATCTACGGACATACCGCCGGTTTAAAAAAGAGTATTCTTTTCTCTCTTGAGAAGATTTACCGCAGAAAGATTCCTCATGACAAACTCATAACACAGGAACTCGCAAGATATCTCACCGAGCTCTCTTCTGAAATCGGCAAACAACTTGGCATGCTTGCAACAAGAGACGGCAATATAACACACGTGATTGTCGGTGATGCAAATGGTATTTTCATTCCTGAACTCGAAAATTATGCGATAGGCAGGAAAGCTTTAAGAGGATTGAGATTAATCCACACACACCTGAAAGATGAACCCCTGAATAATGAAGACATTACCGACCTTGCCCTTCTCAGATTTGATATGATTGCAGCCATAAGCATTAAAGATGGTTTGCCGTATAACATCTATACTGCCTATCTCATGCCTGCAGGTTTTGAAAAAAAATACGAAATCACGAATTCAAATTTTTACAGATTTGATTTGAATTTCCGAGACTTCATAAATTCCCTTGAAGAAGAGATGGACAGGTCACGGGTCATTGACCAGAAAGATAAAAGGGAAAGGGCTATTCTGGTCAGTGCTTCCACAAAACCGAAGTACGAGATGGAAGAATCTATGGATGAATTGCAGGAACTGGCTCAATCAAGTGATATAGTTGTTCTAAATACTATCATTCAGAGATTAAAAGAGATAAATCCAAAACTCCTTCTGGGAGAAGGAAAACTCAAAGAGATAATAATCAATGCAATGGACAATGGTGCCACCTTGCTTGTATTTGACCAGGATCTGACACCTTCTCAGATGAGGGCAATAGCCGAGACCACCGAGCTTAAAGTGATTGACCGCTCCCAGCTTATACTGGATATTTTTGCGAGGAGAGCATACAGCCGTGATGGAAAGGTTCAGGTGGAGCTTGCACAACTGAAATATACGCTTCCAAGGCTTACTGGTAAAGGGTCTGCAATGTCAAGGCTTATGGGCGGAATAGGCGGAAGGGGCCCCGGTGAGATGAAGCTTGAAATTGACAGACGCCGGATTCGCGACAGGATATCCCGCCTTGAGAAAGAACTTAAAATTTTAAGCGAAGCAAGAAAACAGAGAAAGCACAAACGTCTTGCTGTGGGCATTCCGATTGTTTCAATAATAGGATATACAAATGCTGGAAAGTCAACATTACTAAACGCACTGACAAACAGCACGACTTTTGTGGAAGACAAGATGTTTGCCACCCTTGACACAGCAAGCAGAAGACTGCGATTCCCAAAGGAGCGCGAAGTGATAATAACTGATACAGTCGGCTTTATACGAGACCTTCCAAAAGACCTTATGACTGCATTCAAATCAACCCTTGAAGAACTTGCAGATGCTGATTTGCTGATTCATTTGATAGACATAGCCAATCCGAGATTTGAACAACAGATAGAGTCAGTAGAAAATATTCTTGATGAGCTAAAACTTAAAGACAAGCAGAGGATTATGGTTTTTAATAAGACAGACAAGGTCTCAAGTGATACCATCAGCAATGTCCTGCCGCGATATGATGCTGTTGCAGTATCGGCAATTAACCCTGGTACCTTTTATCCCATGCTGCAATCTATCGAAAACCATATCTGGGAAAGTAATAACCCGACCCATTTCACAGAGCAGGTAAAGGCGTAACAGTAATACTGCAAAATAAGCCCTGTTTATTAATCCGGAAACGTAAATGAATTAAAATATTTATGTTCAAATTTGGGGTATAATAAAGCCATGGAATTTGCGCCGAAATGGATAGCATGGGAAATAACGAGAAGATGCAACCTCAGGTGTGTCCACTGCCGTTCTTCATCAGAAACAGTCGTAAAAGAACATCCTGATTTCTCTACCAAAGAGGCATTCAGAATACTTGATGACATTTCAAGCTATGTCAAACCCGTTGTCGTCTTATCAGGAGGAGAGCCTCTCCTAAGAAACGATGTTTTTGATATTGCAAAATACGGCACAGATAAAGGATTGAGAATGTGCCTTGCGACTAATGGGACGCTTGTTACAGACGAGATATGCAGAAAAATAAAGGATTCGGGCATAAGGATTGTTTCTCTCAGTCTTGACGGCTCTACTGAAAAAGTACATGATGATTTCAGGAATGAGAAAGGCGCTTTCAAAGGGACTCTTAATGCAGCCAAGCTTTTTAAAAAAAATGGAATCGAATTCATTATCAATTCGTCCTTTACAAAAAGGAATCAGGAAGAGATGCCGAAAATCTACAGGCTTGCAAAAGAGCTTGGTGCTACTGCATGGTACATGTTTATGATAGTGCCGACCGGCAGGGGCAAAGAGATAATGAATGAGCTTATCTCTAAAGAGGATTACGAGGATATTCTAAACTGGCATTATCAGATGGAAAAAGACGAACATGACATGCTTGTAAGACCTACCTGTGCTCCGCATTACTACAGGATAGTATTGCAACAATCCAAAAAAGAAGGAGTCAAATTCGAGAGACGCTCACTAAAGTTTTCAACCGGAGGTTCAAAGGGATGTCTCGCAGGTCAGCTCATCTGTCTGATAGACGTGGATGGCAATGTCCTTCCGTGCAGCTACTTTCCAAAACCCGCTGGTACTATTAAAAGACAATCCTTTAAGGATATCTGGGAAAACTCGCAATTGTTCAGGAAATTGCGTGATTTCAAAAAGTATAAAGGCAAATGCGGCGTATGTGAATTTGTTAAAGTATGCGGCGGATGCAGGGCAAGGGCTTATGCGGTTTCCGGTGATTATCTTGAAGAGGAGCCGTTCTGCACATACATACCGAGAAAAATGGAAGTGGAGGTTAAATGAACAATACCTTTTTAAAGGCATGTCGTGGTGAAAAAACAGGTTACACCCCTGTCTGGCTGATGAGGCAGGCTGGCAGATACCTCCCTCAATATAAAAAAGTGAGGGCAAAGGTTGATTTCCTCACCCTCTGCAAGACGCCGGAACTTGCCGCAGAAGTTACAATTCAACCTGTGGATATTCTGAAAGTGGATGCAGCTATACTCTTTTCCGATATCCTGATACCTACAGAGACAATGGGAATGAAACTTGAATTCTCGGAATCAAAAGGACCAATCCTTTATGAACCTATCCGTGATGAAGCATCTATTGACAAACTCAGAGATTTAAAACCTGATGAAGATTTGCCTTTTGTCTTAGAGACAATAAAAATACTCCTGAAAAAACTTAAAGTGCCTCTTATCGGTTTTTCCGGCGCTCCATTTACCCTTGCCACATACATGATTGAAGGCGGCAGCACCAAAAATTTTCTGAATACAAAAAAAATGATGTATCAATCACCTGTCCTCTTCTCGAAGCTAATGGAGAAGATGACAGATACAGTTATCCGCTATCTGCAATTACAAATAAATGCAGGCGTACATGCAGTGCAGATTTTTGATTCATGGGCAGGCACGCTCTCTCCATACGATTTTGAAAAATTCGCCCTACCGCATGTGAAAAAAATAATTTCTGTTTTGAAAAATTCAAAATATAAAAACCGGAATCAGGAACTCAAAAATATCCCGATAATATATTTTGCATTTAATTCAAGCGGGATGCTAAAACTCGTAAAGCAATCAGGCGCTGATGTCTTCGGGATTGACTGGCGCATTGAGATTTCCGATGCAGTTGATATGCTCGGCAGCGACAATGCTGTTCAGGGCAATCTCGACCCATGCATACTTTTTGGCAGAAAAGGTCTGATAAAAGAAAGAGTGGAGCATATATTAAACGGTGCGAAAAGCGCAAAAGGTCACATCTTTAATCTCGGTCACGGCATATTGCCTGAAACACCTGTCGACAATGCAATTGCAATGGTTGACTATGTGCATGAACTGAGCAGCAAAAAAGGAGAGCATTAATCTTTTCAGACGGGAGGTCAGACATGCTAAATATTGGTGTACTCGCATCAGGCAGGGGTTCCAATTTTCAGTCCATTATTGATGAGATTGAGGCAGGAAGGCTTAATGCATCAATCAAACTTCTTGTGGTTGATAATCCTGATGCTTATGCTATTGAGCGTGCAAGGAAACACTCTATTGAATACCTGTATCTCAATCCAAAGGGTTTCTCCACAAAAGATGATTTCTTCATTAAAATTGCAGAGGAACTTAAGGCAAGAAATGTTGAACTTGTTATACTTGCCGGCTTTATGAGAATCGTCAGAAAACCTTTGATAGATTCTTTCAGGAACCGGATAATGAACATACACCCTGCCCTTTTACCATCCTTTCCAGGACTTCACGGCCAGAAGCAGACAGCAGACTACGGCGTGAGAATCAGCGGATGCACAGTGCATTTCGTAGACGAAGGAATGGACACAGGTCCCGTAATAATACAGGCAGCAGTGCCTGTATCTCCTGATGATACTGAGGACATGCTTGCTGCGCGCATTTTAAAGATTGAGCACAAGATATTTCCTGAAGCTATAAGGCTCTATTCTGAAGGAAGGCTTAAAGTCGAAGGAAGAATAGTCAAGATTTCAGGCTATGAATTAAAAGAAAACTTTATCGTAAATCCACCTTTGAGATAAGATTTCATGAGAATTTCAGGCGGCATAGCAAAAGGCAGGAAGGTCGGCATTAAAAAGGCATTTTCCCAAAAAAGAGAAGGTGATGAACTCAGACCTACTCCTGCAAAAGTAAGGAAGGCGATCTTTGACATTCTCGGTGACAGAATAATCGGCAGCAGATTTTTAGACCTTTATGCAGGGACAGGTGCTGTTGGAATAGAAGCTTTAAGCAGGGGCGCTGAGCAGGTCGTTTTTGTTGACGATAATTTTTCAAGGGTTAATATCATCAGAGATTTGACAGAAAAGTTCGGTTTCAAAAACAGGGCTGCTGTTGTTAAAGATAGAGCTTCTAATTTTCTGAAGAAATCCGCATCCGTATTTGATATTATCTTTGTTGACCCCCCTTATTCATCGGATGAACCGGGGTTAATCCTGCCTTTGATTGACGATACTGCAATTTTAAGTGATAATGGACTTATCATTGCAGAACATTCTTCCAAAAAAACTTTACCGCTGACATACAGGGGTTTAAAATTAAAGAAGAGTTATAAATATGGTGACACATCCTTAACAATTTTTGAAAAATACAGAAAGGAGCAAACATGAGACTCGCAATTTATCCCGGAACATTTGACCCTATAACCAACGGGCATCTCGACCTTATTGAAAGGGGACTCAGAATATTTGACGAAATAATAGTAGCTGTTGCACCAAGTCCGAAGAAACAGCCTCTTTTCAGTCTGGATGAGAGATTGGAATTGATTAAAGAATCTATCAAAACCTTCAAGAAAGTAAAGGTTGAAGTGTTTGAAGGACTACTCGTTGACTATGTAAAGAGCAAAAAGGGTATAGCAATTATAAGGGGGTTAAGGGCTGTATCAGACTATGAATACGAACTTCAGATAGCCCTAATGAACAGAAAACTTAATATGAATATAGAAACGGTTTTTATGATGCCTTCAGAAGAATATTCTTTCATCAGCTCTACCATCGTAAAAGAAGTGGCATCATTCGGCGCTTCTGTAAAGGGGCTTGTGCCGGAGGCGGTAGAATTTGCCTTGAAAGAAAAATTCAATTCGTCAGAAGAAATTGTGGAGTAAGATACTAATTGAAAGCTTACATTTTAATCTTTAATTCCTTAAAATATGTTTTATAAACTCCTCTGTCTCTTGTAAGAAGTACTTCCGCATGTATAAAGGCATGGGCCCCTATAATGAAATCATTAAGAATTCTTTGTCTAAAAGCAATTATATGGTTGCACTTCGGGCATGTAAAAGTTATTTTTTCTCCACATTCTGAACATTGCAAGGTGTGTTTTCTATTTTTTGAATATTCAGCCCAGCGTTTACCTGCTACATAAAGTGCCTTTTCGTTGGAATAAATAAGCCTGATGCCTGTATCCAAAAGAAAACTTTTCAACTCCTTTTCAGATGGGAATTGTGAGGCAAGTTCAGCATAAACAATCTCACAGATAATTAGCTGCCCTTTAACCAGATATGCATCAAGCAATTGTTTTGAGCTTGATGAGTGAACTTCATCAGGTATAAGTATATCAAGCAGTATATTGGTGTCTGTTGCTGTTATCATCTGCCCCTTAAATCTTTAATTATTTTATCGGTCTTTAATCCCTTATGAGTCTTAAGGTTACCTACCCACTTGTCAAAAGGAGATTTTTTAAGAGTTTTTTTCACATAAAACACTCCTTCTTTTTCTGTAAATCCTATGTTTTCTCCCGGGATTATTCCAAGTTTTTCTCTGACTTTTTTGGGGATGGTTATCTGTCCCTTGGAAGTTACTTTGGCTGTTATCATTTAATTCACCCCTTTCTAATTTTTCATATTGTAAGGAATATTAATCCTTACTTATATGGTAAGGAATAACATGTCTTTTGTCAAGAGAGATATTTCATTTCATAACTTACTCTTTAAGACTCCTATCGTAAAGCTCCTTTTTGCTGAGCCCGTATTGCTCTGCAACAAACTTAACAGCTTCCTTCCTGCCCTTCCCTTTTTTCATAATGGACTTAACCTCTTTCAATGCCTCGTCCATTGTAATTCCTCCAACACTTCTTCCTTCAACAACTATCACGTATTCTCCTGCGATTGTCCTGTTTTTAAGGGCATGAAGGATTTCTGACATGGTTCCCCTTAATATCTCTTCATACATTTTTGTAATTTCTTTTGCAAGAACAGCTTTTCTTTCGCTGAATATCTCTTGCATATCAGATAGCGTCTCAAGAATTCTGTGAGGGGCTTCATAGAAAACAAGCGTCCTTGTTACAAACTGTAATTCCTGCAATTTCTTCTGCCGCTGAACAGTCTTTGAAGGAAGAAATCCAATAAAAGTGAATTCTTCTGTTGAGAGTCCTGATATTGAAAGTGCAGCAATGACAGCAGATACACCTGGAACGGGAATTATCTGAATGCCATCCTCAATTGCCTGTTTTATCAATACAGCGCCGGGGTCTGATATGCCGGGTGTTCCTGCATCAGAAATAAGCGCTACTGACAGACCTGAACGGAGTTTTGCAATGATTTCATCAGTCATTACTTTTTCTTTTTCAGACCAATAGCTGATTAATGGTTTTGATATGCCATAGTAATTGAGCAGTTTGATGGAATGCCGTGTGTCCTCTGCTGCAATGACATCCACCTCTTTTAAGACTCTGAGGGCTCTTAGTGTGATGTCCTCAAGATTACCTATCGGCGTTGAGACAATGTATAATTTTCCTGCTAACATATGCTGACATGTTAAATAATAGAGATGCCTTTGTTTATTTCTCTATCTTTAAAAGTTTTCTCAAACGACTGTCTGCCCTATAAATTTCATCGGGATTATCTCCTGTAATATCCCATGAGTATTCGCCATTTGCATTCCTGTGAAGTTTTATCCTTACAGGCTTCTTTGGTTTAATCTGCTGGATTTCCTGATTCTTTTTAATCTGCAGAGGCTGAACGCCCTGTTTCGTTTCCTGACCCGAAACATAAACAGGTGACATAACAATTAAAACAAATAATACGCAACACAAAACATGGACTGATATATTCTTTATCTTCATCATCCTACCAGCTCCTGTATCTGCTTGTTACAGGGAATCTTCTGTCCCTGCCAAATGCCTTTGGTGTTATTTTTATACCCGGGGGGGACTGCCTTCTCTTGTATTCGCTTCTGTCCACCATTTTAATAACCATTTTTACACCCTCTTCTTCAAAATTAAGATTAACAATCTCTTCAAAGCCCTTCTCGTCTTCAATATACGCTTTGAGTATGGGGTCAAGAATATTGTATGGCGGCAGGGTATCCCTGTCTTTCTGGTTAGGTTTCAATTCAGCAGAAGGTTCTTTCGAAAAAACCCTCCCCGGAACAATCACCTTTCCTGTCTTTTGATTTTTCCATTTGCATATCTTATATACCAGCGTCTTTGGCACATCTTTGATTGGCGCAAATCCGCCTGCCATATCCCCGTAAAGAGTTGCATACCCTACGCTAATCTCTGACTTATTTCCTGTTGTCAGAACAAGCCAGCCGAATTTATTTGAAAAAGCCATAAGTATATTGCCCCTGATTCTTGCCTGAATATTTTCCTCTGTGGTATCTGCCAGCATATTATTAAATTCAGTCTTTAAAGTCGCCAGATATGATTCAAAAATAGCACTGATTGGCACTTCAATTATTCTTATGCCAAGATTTTTTGCAAGCTCAAAAGAATCTTCCTTACTCTCTTTTGAGGTGTAGGGAGACGGCATGAATATTCCGATGACATTGTCATTGCTGACAGCATCAACAGCGATAGTGGCTACAAGGGAGGAATCTATTCCGCCGCTTAGTCCGATGCAGACTTTTTTGAAACCATTTTTTTGAATATAATCTTTTGTCCCGAGAACAAGCGCCTTATATACTTCTTCCTCAATGACAGATTCACTGCTCTGCGTAAGTGCAGGAGTTTGGCTGTAAGCAGGTGGTTTGGAAGTTTTGCTGAAATTTAATTTCCTGTTAATTTTTATTTTCTCAGATAGCTCAGTCTTTAATGCTGTAGCCTGTTTTTTCCGTAAAGATTTACGCAGTTGCTTCCTAAGTATTTCTTCAACACTCAAGTCAACGATAATAATATCCTCTTCAAACTGCCTGCCTGCAGAAATGAGTTCCCCGTTTTGATTAAAAACGAGACTGTTGCCGTCAAAAACCAGTTCATCCTGACCTCCGACAGAATTTAAATAGGCAACAAAAATATTATTGTCAGAAGCCCTTGAAGATAACATTTCTGCCCTGACTCCTGATTTGCCCATGTAATATGGAGACGCATTAATATTGACAATGAATTCCGCACCGTTCAAAGCCTGAATAGTTGCAGGACCTTCAGAATGCCATATGTCCTCGCAGATATTAACTCCGAAATGGACATTATCCATGCAGTATACAGGGAAACGGTTTCCTGCATGAAAATACCTGAATTCGTCAAACACACCATAATTGGGAAGATGGATTTTGTGATAGATATCTATTACTTCTTTATTGTAAATGACTGCTGCGGCATTGTATATGTCATCCCTTTTGTCCACAAAACCTGCAATAACAACAAAATCAGCCACATTTTTCTGAACCTCTTTTAAGGCATTAATGTTGTCACTTATGAAATGCGGTTTGAGCAGTAAATCTTCCGGAGGATAGCCGGTAACAGCAAGTTCCGGGAATGCTATTATATCAGGATAGTATTTGCATGCATCTTCAATAAAACGGTTTATTTTTCTAACATTACCGTCGAGGTCTCCTACTGTGGGATTTATTTGGCAGAGGGCTATTCTTACTCTCTTCATGCTATGATTTTACAGAGCAGCAGATGTTTTGTAAAGATATTATGAAAAAAAATCAGGATATGGATTGCTTTTTGAGCAGAAATAAAAGTTTTCTTGCAATCATTAAAAGTCTTAAGTATCTCTCATCCTGAAAGTCCCTGTAAGTATTTATATGCGGGACAAACCGTCCCTGCCTGAAAATCAGCGTAACCTCTCCGTAGATGCCGTCTTTCAGGTATATCCTGTGCGAATAGTCCTTTGTTGATGCAAGTACTATTTTGGCAGGTGTCAGATAACCAGGGTCAAGATTGATATTTCTCTTCCCGTCGCTGGAAAGGCTCTTTTCAATATCATTTGTTGTCAGTTTTATATCGGACAGATTTTCCTGCTCTATAAGATTTTTTAAAAAAATAAATCTTCTGTAAATTGGCTCGCCGATTTCCTCCTTATAATAATCCGAAAAATCCCACTTTATTAAAGGAGATTCCATAATTACTTCACCGAAGAATTTTCCAAGGGATTGAATTGCCTGAAAATAATATTCATTTTTTGAAAATAAAGTGCCGACAAATAGGATGGCTTTTTCAGGAGGTTTAGGAATTCCCATATCCGTTTAAATTGTCATGCATTATCCGTCACTGTTTATAAGCTTTCTGATTGCTGCCCTTATATCAGGCGCATCCCATTGCTGGGGACCGACTATTTTACCCTTGATTATTCCTTTCCTGTTCAATATAAAGGTTTCGGGAATTCCTTTAATTCCATATTCATGAGCTATATTTTTGTTATCTATCAGAACAGGGAAATTCAGACCGTTTGCCTTCATGTAATCCATTGCTTTAAGCGGGTCATCCTTGTATAGTACTGAAACAAAGACAAATGTATCATTGCCCTTTTCTGCATCAATAAGTTTTTGTATGGACGGATTTTCCTCCCTACACGTGTCACACCATGATGCCCAGAAGTTCAGAAACACAACCTTACCACTGAGTTCAGAAAGTCTCCAGCCCCTTCCTTCCGTGTCTTTAAGTTCAAAGTCTGGCGCATCAAGCCCAACAGCGGCAACCTTTCTAACAGTATCATCATGTTTTATTATTAAAGAGACTGCCACAATGCCGGCTGCAAAAATAAACAGTAGTATAATAGTTTTTTTCATAAGAGATATGTTTTTTGAGATTTAATTGACAGATGCCAGCACTGCGTCTTCTGTTTCAGCAAAGACGATTTGATCCTCTTTGAGTATTATCTTGACTGCAGATACATCCTTGAATTTGCCCTTCAACAACTCTTCTGAGAGAGGATCTTCTATCTCGCGGTAAACGGCTCTCCTCATAGGCCTTGCACCATAAGTAGGCTGGTAATATTTATTGAGTATCCATTCCTTGACCTCACTGGATACTTCTATGGTCAGAGCGTGCTCTGTGAGCTTCCTGTTTGTCTCTATGACTAAAAGATCGACAATGGATAATAAATGGTCTTTATCGAGAGGGTGGAATACCACCGTCTCATCAACACGATTAAGAAATTCAGGATTAAAGGTCTTTTTCAATTCAGACAAAACATTCTCCTTTATCTTGGCGTAGGCATCTTCTGAAGATGAGCGATGAAAACCGAGCGGGGTCGCCTTTTCTAAAATCCTTGCACCAAGATTCGATGTCATGATGATTATTGTATTTTTAAAGTCCACCTTTCTGCCGAAATTATCTGTAAGAACACCTTCATCAAGTATCTGAAGAAGTACATTGTAAACATCCGGATGCGCCTTTTCTATTTCATCGAAAAGAATCACAGAGTAAGGCCTCTTCCGTATTTTCTCGGTCAACTGTCCGCCTTCTTCATAGCCCACATAACCAGGAGGGGCGCCTGACAAGCGGGATACACTGAATCTCTCCATGTACTCGGACATGTCTATCTTGATTAGAGCACTTTCATCATTAAACATAAACTCTGCCAGTGCCTTTGCCAGCTCTGTCTTGCCGACGCCGGTGGGACCGAGGAAGAAAAATGAACCGATAGGTCTGTTTTTGCTGCTCAATCCTGCCCTTGAACGGCGTATAGCCTTTGACACTGCTTTTAGTGCATCATCCTGTCCTACAATTCTCATATGCAGAACTTCTTCCATCCTCAACAGCTTCTCGGCTTCGGTCTCTTCCAGTTTATAAAGTGGAATGCCTGTCATTTTAGAAACAGTATATGAAATGTCCTCTTCGCTTACAACAGGAACTTCTTTTGTTAAAGAATCTTTCCATTTCCTGTATTGCAATTCATAAGCCTTCTTCAATTTGTCTTCCTGTAACCTGATGAGTTGAGCTTTTTCGATGTCATGCAACCTTACATACAGCGTCTTTTCCTTTGAAAGCTGCATTAATTCTGTTTCCATGTCCTTTAGCTCTTCGGGCATTGTGGATTTCTTCAATTTAATCCTCGAGCTTGTCTCATCAACTACATCTATTGCCTTGTCAGGAAGGTACCTGTCTGTTATGTACCTGCTTGAAAGTTTCACAGAAGCCACTATCGCCTCATCACTTATCTTTACCTTGTGGTGGGCTTCATACTTCTGACGTATGCCCTTCAAAATATCAATGGTTGTCTCAATGGTGGTCGGATGTACATAAATTGGCTGAAATCTTCTTTCGAGTGCGCCATCCTTTTCTACATGCTTTCTGAATTCATCCGGAGTAGTTGCACCGATACACTGCAGTTCTCCCCTTGAAAGAGCCGGCTTGAGCATATTAGATGCATCAACTGAGCCCTCTGCTGCTCCGGCTCCGATAATTGTATGAAATTCGTCGATAAACAATATGATATTTTCTGACTGAAGAATCTCGCGCATCACTGCTTTCAGTCTTTCTTCAAACTGGCCTCTGTATTTCGTTCCTGCTATCAATGCTCCAAGATCGAGGGAGATTATCCTTCTGCCTATAAGCATGTCAGGAACATCACCAATGACTATCTTCTGCGCAAGCCCTTCTACAATGGCTGTCTTTCCAACACCGGGTTCCCCGATTATAGCAGGATTATTTTTCAATCTCCTGCCGAGAACCTGCAGTACGCGCTCTATTTCATCATTCCTGCCGATAACAGGGTCAAGTTTTCCTTCTACTGCCAGCATTGTCAGGTCTCGACCGAACTCATCCAGTGCAGGTGTATTTGTTCTTCTCCGCTCCTTCTGATGAGTTTGCTGGAACTGAGGTTTAATTGAAAGGTTAATGGTCAGCTGTCTTGCACCAAGCAGGCTTGCTCCAAGGTTTCTGAGGATTCTGCCTCCAATACCTTCGTCTTCCCTGATAAGCCCTAAAAGCAGATGCTCGCTGCCTATATAAGTATGTCCTAAAAGCCTTGCCTCCTCTATTGCCAGCTCAAGCACCTTCTTTGCACGGGGAGTAAATGGTATGTCACCGAATGTGAGAAGATTGGTGCCTATCGGAAGGTTCCTTTCCACCTCATATCGGATTTCTTCTATGGAAAGACCCATCTTTTTCAGAATGGTGGAAGGGATACTGTCATCATCTCTCAATATAGCCAGAAGGAGATGCTCGGTTCCTAAATAGTCGTTATTTCTTTTCTCTGCCTCTTCTTTGGCATATATTATTATCTTTCTGCCTCTTTCGGTAAACTTCTCAAACATCCTTTTCTCCCTGCGGTTTATGCTATTAAAAAATATTACTTTGTTTAAACAGGTATTGTCAACTAAAAGCACCTCTTATATATTCTATATCCTGCATCCTATATCCTGTATTTTTCCATATCTTGTATCCTGAATCCCGAATCCTGTATCCTTTTAATATGTATGCTGATGTTGTCTTTCCTTTAAAGCTTCCTCCCCTGACATACAGGGTGCCTTCACATATTCCTTCAGATTTGAAGGGCAGGATAGTGAAGGCGCCGTTAATGAACAGAGGCTGCTACGGACTTGTGATTGATGTTACAGATGCGCCTGAAAAATCCGGAAATACAATTCTAAAAAACATTAAAGACATTGAGAGCGTTCATCAACGTCTCGTATCGGAATCTACTCTTACCTTTTTAAAATGGCTTTCTGAGTATTATCTAATGCCTATGGGGACAGCGCTTAAAAGCTGTTTTTTTGAAGAGGCAGTTGAATCAGCATGCAAGATTCAGGATATAGGATACAGGAGACAGGAGACGGGAGACAGGGAACAGGATGTAAAAGACAGAGAAAATAATGAAGAACAAATACCAAAAACTGAAAAATCCGAAATCCGAAATCCGGAATCCGAATTTTCACTTGTCTGTAACAGCATTAAAGAAAAAAATTACAAATCGTTTCTTCTTCATGCGCCGTCTGTATCTGATGAACGTTCATCTCTTTTTGAAATTTTCAAAAATTTAAATTCAGATATCAATGGTGTAATAATCCTCGTGCCCGAAATATGGCAGGTTGAAAGGATTTCATCTATTTTACACGGAATGTTCGGTGACAGGATTGCCATCCTCCACAGCAGGATGAGCAGGAGCAAAAGAATAGAAACTATAAACAGGATAATATCCGGCAAATCGGACATAATTATCGGTACAAGGTCTGCAATTCTTGCACCGGTTAAAAATTTATCTTTTATTGCTGTAATGAGCGAACACAGCCCGGCATATAAAGGCGAAGAGGGTCTCAGGTATAACGGAAGGGATGTGGCTGTGATGCGGGGGTTCACAGAGAAATCATGCGTGCTGCTGTCATCCGTCTGTCCTTCAACAGAATCTTTCCATAATTCAATAATCGGCAAGTATACACTGTTAGGGAATTCCTCGAAAAAGACAACCGGACGCCCTGAGATAAAAATCGTTGATACTCGGGGCAGCAGGTTAAAAGACATTTCTATATCAGGAGAGGTTTTAAAGAAGGCAAAAGAGCTTCTGCTAAAAAAAGAGACTTTTCTTTTTCTTGTCAGCAGAGAAGGATATTCTCTCATTAGATGTAACGATTGCGGATATGTAGCAAGATGCAGCAGATGCAGGATACCGCTCGTATTTTACAAAGGCAAGAGCTTGGTCAGATGCAATTATTGCGGCTTTGAAGAAAATGTCCCTGACCATTGTGAAGAGTGCAATGGATTTAATTTAAAACCATACGGTGCCGGAGCAGAAAGGGTAAAGGAGGAATTGGAAAGCTTCACCGCCCTTTCTATACTGCGCACTAAAGACTCGGAACTGCTATCTGATTTTACTCCATTTGTAATAGGAACAACCCTTGCAGCAAAAAATATAAGCGAACACTTTTTCGGTGCTGCTGCGCTTCTAAATACAGATGCTTTGCTGTCAAGGCCTGATTTCAGGGCGTATGAAAGGACATTTCAGGAAATAATACAGGCATCGCGTTTTGTAAAGCAGGATGGCTCCATTTTTTTACAGACATGGACTCCTGCAAATAAAATCCTGAAATTTATAAAACAGTATGATTTTAACGGCTTTTATAAATATGAATTATCCCAGCGAAAGACAATAGACTATCCTCCTTTTTCAAAAATCATACTTTTTAATATGTTTTTTAAAAGTATGCCGCAGAAAATATTAGACGATATTCAAAAAATAATTGATGACAGCAATATTACAGGCGTGGAACTCTTAGGGCCTGTGGAAATATCCTCTTCACTGAAGTCATACAGGTACTGTCTTCAGATGCTGATAAAGTCAAAGGACAGAAAGAGAATACATACTACCGCAAAAAATCTTCTGAATAAACTCGAAAAGATAAAAGGGATTAAAATAAATGTAGATGTTGACCCATTAAAGATATAACAGGTCATTTCTCTTTGATATGATAAACCTGGCTTTTTCTATGTCCTTCTTTATCTGTACTTCAAGCTCTTTAAAACCCGAAAACTTTTTCTCATCCCTTATTCTGTCAATAAAGTGTATCCTCAGTTTTTCTCCAAGTATATTTCTATTAAAGTCGAAGATATGGACTTCATAGCTCATCTTGCCGCCTTCAAATGTCGGATTGTTGCCGATATTTGCAACCCCGTTATGCACCGCTTTATCATCAAACGAGACCTTCACAGCATAAACGCCTTCTTTTGGTATCAGTTCATTTGTGGTTGCAATATTTGCAGTCGGTATATTCATAAGGGATGCTCCCCTTCCGGCGCCTTTGATGACCGTGCCTTCAATGTGATACAACCTGCCCAGCATTCTGGATGTCTCGCATACCCTGCCCCTTAAAATAAGACTCCTTACCCTGCTGCTGCTTACTATATCGCCGCCGTAAACCTTAGCATATCTTACAACACTGACACCGAACCCGTATTTTCTTCCGCGCCTCCTCAGAAGGTCTGCCCTGCCTTTTTTGGCTTTACCGAAAGCATAGTTATGCCCTATAATCACCCATTTTGTTCCGATCATATCAGCGAGAATATTCCTGATAAAATCGTCGGGCTCCATTCGTGCAAACTCTCTGTCAAAGTTAATGCATATGAGCACCTTTATGCCCGCGCTGGATATAAGCTTTGCCTTGTCCTCAAAAGTGATGATTATCTTTAAACCTTTTTCAGGCGCAAGAACACGCACAGGATGAGGGGAAAATGTAATCGTTATAGGCGTGCCCTTAATCTTTTTCGCTTTTTCAACGACCATCCTGAATATCTTTTGATGGCCGAGATGAACGCCGTCAAAGTTTCCAATGGTGACAACCGGATTAGGATAATCAAGTCTGTTCTGCAATCCTCTAATTATATCCATGCCTTTTCTCCATCAATAAAAGTTGCTGGTATATGTCTTCAACCTGTTTTCTGGTATGTTTCAGGTCCTTGCTGTTATCTATTGCAAAATCCGACCTTTTAACCTTCGCCTCCACCGGAAGCTGGCTTTTAAGTCTTTTCATTGCATCTTCTCTTGAAATCCCTTTTCCCTCAAGACGGCTTAATGCTGCATCTTCTGATGTAAATACAGATATTATCTTATCAAATCTGTTCTGATAACTGCGTTCAAAAATTACAGGCGCTTCTATTATTACAATACATGGTATGCCTTTTCTGGAAATCCTTGAAAGCTCTTTATTAATACCCTTAAAAACCGCAGGATGCACGATATTTTCAAGATATATTCTGAGATTGGGATTCTGAAAAATAATATCAGCAAGCATTTTTCTGTTTATAGCGTTGCCTTCCATTATATCATCACCAAAAGTTTTCTTTATCTCATCAACTACCGAAGATTCATGCAGCAGGTCCCGGACTATCTTATCTGTATCAATGCAGACAGCTCCGAGTTCTCTGAACATCTCTGATACAGTGCTTTTGCCCATCCCGTAATTCCCTGTGAGCCCCACCACTATCATAACGACTCTTCCACTGCCTTCTTCAATTCTGCGAGTTTCTTTAAAGCATTTTTGGGAGTAAGGGCTTCTATATTAAGTATTAACAACTCTTTTTTTATCGGGTCACCGGAAAAGAAAAGGTCCATCTGGGCAAGTTTCGGAATCAATGTACTTAATTCCTTTTTTTCGAGCTTGTCAAGGATGACTTTCGCTTTTTCGATAACCGACTCTGGAAGACCGGCAAGTCTGCCGACCTGAATACCATAGCTTTTGTCAGCAGGTCCCCTTTCAATCTTCCTCAAAAATATTACTTCATCTCCCCACTCTTTAACAACCACGTTGTAATTTTCGATGCCCTCCATATTTAATGCGAGGTCTGTCAGCTCGTGATAGTGAGTAGCAAAAAGCGTGCGTGCCTTAATATTATTTACAAGATATTCCGCTACTGCCCATGCAATGCTGATACCGTCAAAGGTACTTGTGCCCCTGCCTACCTCATCCAGAAGGATAAGGCTTTTCTGGGTGGCGTTATTAAGGATATTGGCGGTCTCTATCATTTCCACCATGAATGTGCTCTGCCCTCTTGTAATAAAATCAAGAGCGCCTATGCGGGTGAATATCCTGTCAACAATCCCGATTCTTGCATTTTCTGCAGGTACAAAGGAGCCCATTTGCACCATAAGTACAATAAGTGCAATCTGCCTCATATATGTGGATTTTCCTGCCATATTCGGTCCTGTTATGATTAACAGTCTGCTGTTGCTGCAATTGATAAGTGCGTTGTTAGGTATGAATTTCTCGTCAGACGTAGAAATGGAGCGGGTGATGAGAAGTCTTTCAATAACCGGATGCCTGCCGTCTGTTATCTCTATTAAATCGTCATCGGTGATTTCAGGTTTTGTGTAACCGTATCTTTTTGCAACAACTGCAAGTGATGTCATAAAGTCAATCATGGCTATCTGTGCTGAAGTATCAAGAAGCTCGTTTGCATATTTCTGTATTTTTTCAAGAATACCCTGAAATATTTCGTATTCAAGCTCTTTCAGCCGGTCTTCGGCTCCTAAAACCCTTGTTTCGTATTCTTTTAAATCCTCAGTTATAAACCTTTCGCAATTAGCAAGGGTCTGTTTCCTTATATAATCATCCGGAACGAGATTCAGATTAGGTTTTGTAATCTCGATATAGTATCCGAATACCTTATTGAATCCCACCTTCAGAGACGATATGCCTGTTCTCTGCCTTTCCTCTGCCTCAAGTTTTGTTATAAAGTCTTTGCCGTGAAAGGAAATGTTCCTCAGTTCATCAACATTGCGGTCATAACCTCTCTTTATTACTCCTCCGTCCCTTAGAGTTGCAGGCGGGTTTTCAACAATGCTTGATTTTATCAGGTCAACCAGTTCACTGAATTCAGATATGCTTTTGCCAATATCTTTTATGTAAGTATTTTCTGCGGATGTAAGAAATTTTTTAATCTTCGGCATGTATTCAATGGAGCTTTTTAAGGCTATCAGATCTCTCGGACCGGCTGTTCTGGAAATAACCTTCGATGTCAGCCTTTCCATGTCCTGTATCTTTCTGAAGGTTGTCCTTAAATCCTCCCTTAACTCGTAATCTTCAAAGATAGTCTCAATAGCATCATGACGCTTTTTTATTTCGGGAATGGATAATAACGGTTTTGTAACAGCGCTTCTTAAAAACCTGCCGCCCATCGGTGTAAGCGTCTCATCCAGAACCCACAGCAGAGAGCCTTCAACAGAGCCGTCCTTGAGATTGTGGACAATCTCCAGATTCTTTTTTGTGGCAGCATCAAGGAACATATACTCTGTCTGGTTTAAAACAGAAATCCTTTTAAATGTGAGAATCCTCTGAGTTTCTTCAAGATAATTTACAAGGGCACCTGCTGCTGAAATGGCGGCATTCATGCCGTCACAGCCGTATCCGTCAAGTGAAGATACTTTAAAGTATTTCAAAAGTGTCTTGTATGACTCTGGGTAATCGAAATGCCAGTCGTCATAATATGAAACATAAATCCCCTGAAAAGCCTCCCGATAGTGAATATTGTCCTTCATGCTTTCAGGGCAGAGGATTTCCCGGGGTTCATAACGCCCTATTTCATCTTCTATCGGTTTGTCGGTTTCATAAACTAAAAATTCGCCTGTTGAAAGGTCGGCTATTGCCATGCCGCAAATATTCTGATAGGAAAATATGCTCATGAGGTATGCATTTTCCTTTGGCTGCTCAGGGATATGTGTTCCGGGTGTTATTACTCTTATCACATCTCTCTGCATAATACCTTTAGCAAGTTTCGGGTCTTCAATCTGTTCGCATATTGCAACCTTATGACCTGCCTTAATCAGCTTTGTAACATATGAATCCACAGAAAAATATGGCACACCGCACATGAGCACAGGGTCGTCCTTGCTTTTATCCCTGCTCGTAAGCGCTATCTGCAAGATTCTGGAGGCTATCTTTGCATCCTCATCAAACATCTCATAGAAATCCCCGAGCCTGAAAAGTACAATGGCGTCATAATATTTCTCTTTAATGCTGAAATACTGCTTCATCAACGGCGTCTGTTCAGACACGCTAAAACCTCTCCTGAAATTAGTGATACGTAATGAGTAATGCGTGACGGGTTAAGGGAATATGTTTTTACAATTCTCGCATCTCATCACACATCACGCATTACGAATTTTAAAGTATACTACAGACATGATAAATATACCCAGACTCTGCCTTCGGCACTGTTTTCCTGGAGCCTGCGGACAAGACGTTTCTTATAAAGATTCAATAATCTTGTTCCGCTGGTATTTGCCGGAAGTTTTAAGAATTTGGAAAGCTCGCTGCCACTAATTTTTCCTTTACTCAATATCAGATTCAGGGTCTCTTTTAAATAATTGTTGAGATTGCCAACCAGCAGTTTTTTACCATCCTTCATTTCTGCCATAACTGCAAGGTCTTTTCTCTCAAGGGCAACCTCAATATTTTCTTTCTGGTTTTCATTTAAGCCCTTAAGAACAATATATTTGTCTCCGTATTCACCACTTAAAAGTCTGGATATAAGCTTAGTTACAATTTCATCTGCACATGAATAATCAATGATTCCGATTTTTGAAAAATCGATGGCAATAACCTCTCCGTTTTTCTCTTTTGCAATATCCCTCTCAATGCGCTCCCTTATCACCTGCCCCGAACCGCGCGTGACAAGATCACTCGAACCGTTCTTCAGTTCTTCTTTGAGGAGTTTATAGAGGTTGTAGGTTGTCATTTTAAATTCCAAGATTTCGAATATTAGAGTACAAATCCCACAAATCTATCTCTTTAATCCTAAAGGCTGTTCCGCGGTTTCTTACTGAGCCAGTCTCTTTAAGATGCATTCTCAAATCGATCCCGACCTTACCAGATTTAAAGGCGTTTATAAAATTTCTCGGTACGGGATCGGTAAGTATATGCGCTTCATCGTATAAAAACTCTTCTTCCCCATCCGCATTAAATCTTCTATCTGCAATAACAAAGAGAACTCTGCTAAGCTTTGACATTAATTTTCCAACCATGACAAAAACATCCCATGTGGCTAATAGATTTCCATTTCCGTCTATTAGACTGACTTTATTGTTTAAATCATCCATTAAAAGACTTAACCCCTGAGATATTTGTCTTCCAGCGTATACGGTGTTCTTTAAAGCCTTTCTGCCGGAATCATCGATATAGCCATATCTCTCTATTAATTCCTTTTGAGATATATGCCAGACTCCTTTATTGAAGCAAAACAGGGTCACAAGAGAATCAGAATCTCTCCGCGTTGTTTTAATCTCTACCCTGCCACCGAGATCCGGGACTGGGATATTAGTTTCGGCTAATCCCATTCTTTGCTCAAAAGTATGACCTACACCAGTTGAACCTTTTCGGTCTGCTGGGACGTAGCCTTTCGCTTTTAAAGCACGAAGTCTGCGTTCTATTTCTTTTAGAGTCATTTTATCTTCTCCATTATTACAATGTATTCTTCAGTCATTGTTGAGCCTAATACACCTGCTTTATTAGTAGGACTATTTTTTGACGGCATCCTCTTATTAGGAATTTTTCGGATAATGGTTTCTATATGTCTAAAGCCGACATGTTCCCCAAAATTTGCTACAATTTCATCTGTT
>PNNP01000026.1 GCA_013824325.1 Thermodesulfovibrio sp.
TTGACTTTATTCCTTAATTCCCGTTATATAGATTTCCAATGGCGACAATTTTAGACAACATCCTGCTTACAGCCGATAATGTCATATTGCTTGAAACGCTAAAGTATGACCGCAACAACAACCAAACATTGCTGTTCAGAAATCCTGCTCGCATTATTGTAGCTGATAAATTGAAAGAGGTTGTTAATGCCTTCGAAACTGCTGAGCGCTATCTTAAAAAAGGCTACTATATCGCCGGCTACTTATCATACGAGGCAAGCTTTGTATTTGATGATTATTTGCATAGATTAACTCCTGAAAAATCCGATACCCCTTTGATTTGGCTGGGTGTATACAAAGAGGCTGAAAGATTCAGAACTCATAAAGACTATCTATTCCTCGATGAAGATGATTATGCAATTTATGATGCAGGCTTAGATACTTTCGAGGAAGAATATGATAAAGCTATACATAAAATAAGGAATTACATAAAAAGCGGAGATATTTATCAGGTCAATTACACATGCCGATATAATTTCAGATTTGAAGGAAACCCTTTAAATCTATATAAAAGTTTGCGGAAGAGACAACTGGTAAGTTACGCTGCATTTATAAAACACCGGGATATATCCGTCATTAGCCTTTCTCCGGAATTATTTTTCAGATTATTAGATAGCAGGATAACCGCTAAGCCTATGAAAGGCACCATAAGAAGAGGCAAAACGCTTAAAGAAGATTATGAGCTATCTGCATCTCTTGAAAGCAGCGAAAAGGATAGAGCAGAAAATTTGATGATAGTAGATTTACTGAGAAATGATCTGGGGAAAATTTGCGAGACCGGCAGTATTAATGTGCCTAAATTATATGAGATTGAAAAATATGAAACACTTTACCAGATGACTTCAACTATTGAAGGAATCATCAAAAAAGAAACCGGTCTTTATAGCCTCTTTAAAAACATCTTCCCATCAGGTTCTGTTACCGGTGCTCCCAAATTAAGAGCCATGGAAATTATACATGAACTGGAGAAAAGTCCCAGAGGGATCTATACCGGCGCTATTGGCTATATAGCACCTCATGGTGATGCAGTTTTCAATGTTGCTATAAGGACAATAGTTATCAATAAAAATAAAGGTAAAATGGGCGTAGGCAGCGGTATTGTCTGGGACTCTGATTCTAAAAGTGAGTATGAGGAATGTATTTTAAAAACTGATTTTTTATCTGATAAGGGGGTGCTCCCCTATGCTAACAAGGATTTCAAACTTATAGAGAGCATACTCTGGGCAAATGGAAAATACAGGTTTCTTAGAGAGCATATAAAACGGCTTAAAGACTCGGCTCGTTATTTTGGTTTTCAATTTGACAGAGAAAGAATTATAAACAAAATTCTTGAAAACTCAAACTATTTAAATAGCAAAAACAGATACAAGGTGCGGGTTTTAATGAATAAAAACGGTGATATCGAAATTGACAATGGAGAGATAGATGATAAAGATAAACATGGAATCAACTATATCCATATCTCCGACAAGCGAACAGACTCAAACAACGTTTTTCTTTATCATAAAACAACAGCGAGAGATATTTACGATACTGCATACAAAGAAGCAAAAAATAAAGACTTCTATGATGTCATATTTACCAACGAACGGGAAGAAATCACAGAAGGCTGTATAACGAACATATTTATTAAAAAAGACAATAAACTCGTCACTCCTCCTGTATCATGTGGTCTATTAAATGGAATTTACAGACAATCTGTTGTCAGAAGAAACAAAAATGTAATTGAACAGATAATAAAGGTTGAGGATATTTTAAATGCCGATGGAATCTACCTGTGTAATTCTGTAAGAGGAATGGTTAAAGTTAAATTGTGAATGACTCTATTATATCAACTGCCCTCTCTGTTGCCCCGGCATTTTTGTTATAAAGCTCTTTTGCAGCCATACCCATAGACGCCGTCTTCTGCTTTGAGCCAAGAAGTTCCTTCAATGTTTGATACAGATTATCCCTGTCAACCTTCACGGCAGCTCCATTCCTGTAAAATTCGTCAATAAAAGGAAAATTCTCCATATGAGGACCGCAGACAACCGGCTTTCCCCAGTAGGCAGGCTCAAGGGGATTCTGGCCGCCATGCCCTATAAATGTCCCTCCCATAACTGCAATGTCTGCTGCACCATAAACAGATGATAACTCACCCATCACATCGAGAAGGATAATCAGCGACGTGTGATGTGTGATGGGTAAAGAGATTTCCGACCTTTTTATATATTCAAGCCCTCTTTTTCTGACAAGCTCTTCAACCTCTTTGAATCTCTCGGGATGTCTCGGAGCAATGATGATATTGAGCTGCGGGAAGTTGGTCTTTAACTTTGAGTATGCCTCAAGTATCAAGTCCTCTTCTGTTCTATGGGTGCTTCCTGCTACAATAACATTCCCTTTCAAAATGCCTGTCCATTCAGGCACAGGAAAAGACGGTTTTGTATCAAACTTGAAGTTCCCGATTACCCTGACCTTTTCATGATTTGCACCAAGCAGTCTGATTCTTTCTGCATACAACTCGTTCTGCATGCAGAACATGCTCATATCTTCAAGAACGTTTTTTATAAAAAATCTCAGTTTCATGTATCCATTAAAAGACTTGTCAGATATGCGACCGTTCATCAGAATAACCGGAATCCTGTGCTGACTGAAAATCTTTATTATATTGGGCCAGAGCTCGGTTTCCATAATTATAAAAAGTGCCGGCTTTATATATCGCAGAGCATTTCTGACAGCAAACGGCATATCAAACGGCACATAGACAATCCTTGCAAATTCAGCAATTCTTTCCCTTGCAACCTTCTGCCCTGTATTTGTAACAGTTGAAACTACAATCTCAAGGGACGGATGGCTTTCCTTCAATCTCTTAATCAGAGGGACCGATGCTAACACCTCTCCCACAGAGACAGCATGAATCCAGATGGGTGATGAGTGATAAGTGATGAGTGATGAGTTAAAAAAACCAAATCTCTCTCTCAGCCATCTTTTGCGTATTTCAGCAGGACGCTTAAGATATTCAAACGGCAGTATGAAAATCAGGGCTATAAAATATAGTATGCTGTAAATTAGATACATATTCTGAAAATTTTGTAAAAATTCTTATTCTCATGCATTTATACCCATCGCTTCCTTCCGTCCTTCTGCTATGCTGAGGTCATAAAGCTTCTTATAAATGCCCTCTTTGCTCAGGAGTTCATCATGCGTGCCCATTTCCATTATCCTGCCCCTCTCCAGGACTATAATCCTGTCCGCCTTTTTAATTGTGGAAAGCCTGTGGGCTATAACAAATGTAGTTCTTTTTTCCATAAGCATATCAAGTGCTTTCTGAACCATCAGTTCAGACTCTGTATCAAGGGATGAGGTTGCCTCATCAAGTATCAAAATCGGCGGGTTCTTCAGTATAGCCCTTGCTATTGAAATCCTCTGTCTCTGACCGCCTGATATCATGATGCCCCTCTCGCCTATTATTGTGTCATAACCTTTTGGAAACTCAAGTATGAAGTCATGTGCATATGCTGCCTTGGCTGCCTTGATAATATCTTCTTCAGAGGCATCAGGCTTGCCGAAGACTATGTTAGCCCTGACAGTATCATTGAATAAAATAACATCCTGGCTTACAAGTCCGATATGTTGTCTCAATGATTTAAGACTGACATCCCTGATGTTCATACTGTCAATGAATATATCACCGCTTACAGGGTCATAGAATCTCGGGACAAGGTCAACAAGGCTTGTCTTGCCTGCTCCGCTTCTCCCGACAATTGCAACAATCTCTCCCTTGTTAATCTTCAGGTTTACGTCATTAATGATATTATGCTTTAAGGTTGGATATTTAAAAGATATATTTCTGAATTCTATGGAACTGCTTATGGGCTTTAACTCCGTCTTTCCTTCAGATTCCCTTTCCTTATTGAACAGTTCATCAAGTCTTTCGAGCGATGCCTTTGACTGCTGAAGACCATTGTTTGCAGCAGCAAGCCTTTTTATCGGTGTGTATACCATAAAAATTGCTGTGAGGAATGAAAAGAACTCACCCGGTGAAATAACATTATTTATTACAAGCCTTCCGCCGTACCATAAAACAAAAGCGATTCCAAGACCGCCAATAACTTCCATGATTAGAGAGGTGAATTCTACGAGTCTTGCAGAGCGCATCAGTTCCCTGTAATATCCCTGATTCCTGTCTCTGAATATTCCTTTTAGTGCGCCTTCTCGGCAAAAGACCTTTACCATCTTTATGCCGGAAAATGTCTCTGAAAGAAATTCTGTTATTATGGAAATCTTTTTCTGTCCTTCCTTGCTGACCTTTTTAAGCCGCTTGCCAATCCTCTGCGCGCTATAGAAAGCAGCAGGGAAAACAGTGATAGCCAAAAGTGCAAGATCCCATCTCCTGTAAAATGCTACAAACAGCAGGACAACCGCAGTAGCACCCTCAACAAAAATATCTTTGACAGCACCTGCAAGAAAGCCCTGGAGCTGGCCTGCATCGTTGATTGTCCTTGACAGTATTGCACCTGTAGATTCCTTTTTAAAATCATTGATGGGAAGAAAAAGCAGATGTTCATAAAGACTGTTCCTTATATCCCTGACAACCTTTACGCCCACTGATTTCATCAAATATGCCTGAATAAAAGAAAATGCTCCCCGCATCAAATAGAGGGCAAGTATTGCAAATGGCAGAACAGCTAAAAGCGTTGCATCCTTTTTGACAAAAATTCCGTCAAGGGCAGGTTTGACAAGCCATGCAAGACCGCCGTTCATGCCCGAGATGAAAAGACTCATCAGGGCTGAAAGGGCTATCATGCCCCAATAAGGTTTGACAAGGGAAATAATCCTTTTAAGCATTGCTCTGAAATCCCAGTTTCTCTACCATTTCTGCAACCTTTAATGAAGCCTTTTGGGTTATAAACAGGCTTCTGACCTTTTCGAGCTGTTGTGCCATTTCGTCTCTGTATTTTGAATTCCCTATAATCTTTATCAGCTCCGCCATTATTTTTTTCTCGTTTGCATCATCCTGCAATAACTCTTTAATGCGGAGCCCTGAATCATCCTTTATGGATTTCTCAAGGAGTATATTGACAAGAGATATATGCTTCACTTTGACAACGAGCCTGCCGATAAAGTATGTGAGAGGTGAAAGTTTATATATAATCACCATCGGCACCTTCAAGAGGGCTGCCTGTAATGTGGATGTACCCGATGCGATTACTGCAAAATCAGATGCCATAAGGGCTTTCACTGACTCTCCTTTTACAAGATGAAAGTTCTCCATTAAAGAATAACCCGCGAATAAAGATTTTTCAAGGTTCGGGGCTATCGGTATCACAAATTGATAGTCAGGATAATGTTTTTTTACTTCGGTCATTACATTGTGCATTACGGGCAGAAGCTTTGTAACCTCGTGATGCCTGCTCCCCGGCATGAATGTTATAACCGGCTTTTCAGGTATCAAGCCCATATCTTTCCTTGCCTTTATTTTCAAAGCATGAGAGCCGATATCATTAATCCCGAATCCCATGCCTTTCAGGATTTCTTCAAATTCATCAAGAATTGGATGTCCCACAAATTCACAGGGTATATTCGCTTTGCTGTATATTTCACTTTCAAAAGGAAGGACAACAGCCATTTTATCAACAACTCTGCTGATAATCCTTACCCTTCCGCTTCTCCATGCCCATATTTGCGGGCTTACATAATAAAGGATTTTTATTCCCAGTTTTTTCGCCTTCCCTGCGACCTTTATATTGAATTCAGGATAATCTATCAGCACAAGCACCTGAGGTCTGAAGTTTTTCAGGGCAGCAACGACCTTCTGAAATGTCTTCTTAATCTCTCCGTATGTTTTTATAGCTTCTATAATTCCGAAGGAACTGGATATCTTTGAAACAAGCTCCACTCCGGCAGCCTGCATCCTGTCTCCCCCAACGCCGATAATGCTTATTTCAGGATTGCGCTCCTTAAGGGCTCCGGCAAGGAATGCGCCGTAGAGCTCTCCGGAACTTTCTCCGGAGATTATCATTACCTTTTGGAGATTTACTGCAAGCATTTATTGATTATTTCAGAGATAAGGTGTATATCCCTTTCCTCTATTTCAGGATAAATCGGCAGGGACAGAACCTCTTTTGAGACCTGTTCAGCCACAGGAAAATCTCCTTCCTTATATCCCAAAAATTTAAGGGCTTCCTGAAGATGGAGAGGTATCGGATAGTATATCACTGAAGATATTCCCTGTTCCTTCAGATACTGCTGGATAAAATCCCTTCTGCGGCTTCTGATGGTATATTGATGATACACGTGATATGCATCTTTTTTTTCAACAGGACAGACAACTGAATTTGAAAGCAAGCGAGTATATAAAGAAGCGTTCTTCCTCCTCTTCCTGTTATATTCATCAATCCTTTTAAATTTGACAAGAAGAATGCCTGCCTGTATTTCATCGAGCCTGCTGTTATAACCGAGGCATTCATGCCTGTAGCCGCCTCTGGAACCGTGATTTCTCAATTTCCTTATTTCATCGGCAATCCCTGTGTTATTCAGAATAACCATCCCTCCATCGCCGTAGGCGCCCAGATTCTTACTCGGATAAAAACTGAAGCATGCAGCATTACCGAAACTTCCGGCTTTTGTGTTGTTCAAAGATGCACCAAAAGACTGGGCGCAATCCTCTATCACTTTCAGATTGTATTTTTTTGCAATATTTATAATGCTCTTCATATCAGCAGAGTGACCGAAGATATGAACAGGCAGTATTGCCCTGGTCTTTCCGGTTATGCTTTTTTCTATGAGTGATGCATCTATATTATAGGTCTCAGGTTCAATATCAACAAAAATCGGTTTTGCCCCGGTATATAAAATAGCTTCGACAGTGGCAAAAAATGTAAAAGGAGTAGTTATAACTTCATCTCCAGCCCCTATTCCAAGGGCGCGAAGCGACAGGTGTAAGGCATCCGTGCATGAAGCAACACCTATTGCCTCTTTAATGCCGTGATAATTTTTGATATTGTCTTCGAGTTCAGCAACCTTCTTGCCAAGAATATATTGTGAACTCTCCAGTATCTCATTAAGCATATAAAGAATTTCTTCTTTGATTTCGAGGTATTGCTTTTTTAAGTCAATCATTGGCTTCATTTCAAACAGTCCTCCATCAGCAGTCTGCACTCAGCAGTCGATTCCCGACCGAATTTATCTGTAAAACAATCTGCAAAGCATTTCTTCCTTCAATTGCCGAAACAACCGGCTTGCGTCTCTTAATAACACATTCTATGAAATCTTTCAATTCTTCTTTCAGCGGTTCCTTTTTTTCTGCTTTTATAACTTCATGGAGGATTTTATCTCCCTTCTTGAAAAATCTTTTTATCTCCATGCTCTGATAGTCCAAAAGCAGATATGATTCCTTCTGGAAAATTTTGAGCTTTCTTGACTTCTCTGAAGAGATCCTGCTCGCTGTCATCAATGCCTGGGCGCCGTTGCTGAATTCAATCCATGCCCTCGCAACATCAATATTATCCGTCAATATTCTTGCAACCGAAGCTTTAATATCTGCAACTGAGACTGCCTGTCCGCTGCCGGAGAGTATGGCAAGTATTATGTCAATATCATGAATCATCAAATCAAGTGTTATATCAACATCAATGCCCCTGTTTAAAAAGGGCGATAATCTTTCAGCTTCAAAAAGTATCGGGCTTTTTATCAGCGGGTAAACCGCTAAAACCGCAGGGTTAAACCTTTCCAGATGTCCCACTTGAATGATGGTTTTCCTCCTGTCCGATTCCTTAATCAATTCATCAGCCTCTTTGATATCAGCAGTAATCGGCTTCTCGATTAAAATGTCCTTTCCTGCTTTAATGCAGTCAAGTGCTATCTCATAATGCTTTATGGTAGGAGTAACGATGCTGAATGCATTTGCTTTATCGAATGCATCTCTGTAATCACTGTATACATCACATCCATATTTTTTGCCTATCTCTTCTGCCCTGTTTATATCAGTATCAACAACAGCAGCAAGCCTTACACCCTCAAGCTCAGAATAGATGCGGGCATGATGCTGACCAAGATAACCGACTCCTATAACACCTACATTAACAGACATTATTTGCTCCGGAATGCTCCATGCATTTTATTTATGATTATCTCCTTTGCGCTTACAAAACCGTTCTCACGAAGAATGCCAAGAATCTTCTGCGAGGCGATATCTTTTAAGAACCTCTCCCTTGTTTTTTTATCTGAAATTTTTTTCATTGCATTTTTGCGCACATCACCCAAAAAATCAAGGAACAGGCTGAAGTCACTGCCGTACTGCAGTTCAATTTCTTTGCGTATAGCCCTGGCAGCAGCCGGGCTCTTACCTGATGTTGAGATGGCAATGGTCAATGCTCCCCTGCTGATAACAGAAGGGACAATAAAATTAGCTATTTCAGGCATATCAACAACATTTACAAGAAACGGTGCTTCATCGGAAACCCTTCTGTTTAGCATCTTATCAGATGTTGCTGCAATAACAAGAAACGCATCTTTAAGGTCTCCCTTTTTATAATTCCTCTTTATTTGCCTTATACGACCTTCTTGCTTGCATTTCTCAAGGATACCGGTAATGGCAGGACTTATAACCTTAACTTCTGCTCCGGAACGGATAAGGGCTAAAACCTTTCTTTCGGCAACCTTGCCGCCGCCGACAACTACACATTGTTTTTCCCTCAGGTTTATAAAGGCAGGATAATAGTTAAGGCTCACTATTGCATTCTATCTCTGAATTATTTTCAGAGCAACCCCTTCTTTGCCTCTTTGACAAATCTGCTCGAAGGGTATCTTTCTATTAATATCCTGAATGCCTCTTTAGCCTTATCTGCCATCTTAAGCTCTTTGTAAGATTTGCCGATGAGCAGCAGTGTTTCTTCAGTTCTTTTATAATCAGGGAATTGCTTAAGCAGTCCTTCAAGTCTGTTGGCCGCAGCATTGTATGACTCTTTTTTATAGTAAAACTCCCCTACCATAAATTCTCCATCTGCAATAATATTTCTGCATTTCTCTATCCTGAGTTCAACATATTCTCTGTAAGGATTCCGCGGATACATCTCTTTCAATTTTATGAATTCATGAAGGGCTTTTTTTGCAATGCCTGAACCCCTGTCAGGTGTGTCTATCTGTGAATAATATGCCATTCCAATCTGGTACTGTGCATAAGATGCGTATTGATTATCAGGATAAAGGTCAAGGAACTTTCTATATTCCTCAATGGCTAAATCCGGCTCGCCTTCTTTTATGTAAGAATCTGCTATCTTCATTTGTGCAAAAGGTGCATTCCTTTTGGTCGTATCCCTGTTTTTTACTTCAAGAAGAACTTTCCGTGCCTCTTCAAAGTTCTTATCACTTACAAGTTTCTCTGCCTTAACCATCTGTTTCTCAGGGTCAAAAACTTCATCCCTTACCTCTTTTTTTCCACCGCAGGAAATAAAAAGA
The DNA here is from genome assembly GCA_013824325.1 of Thermodesulfovibrio sp. Taxonomy (GTDB): domain Bacteria; phylum Nitrospirota; class Thermodesulfovibrionia; order Thermodesulfovibrionales; family Dissulfurispiraceae; genus PNNP01. The sequence continues at coordinate 9,478 of PNNP01000026.1, forward strand.
AACAGCGGGATGGCCATGAGCAAAAAAATCAATATAAATCTGCTTTTTAACATGATTTTTATTAAAACTTTTGTTGACCTTTTTAGTCAAGGAGTTTTGACTTATACACTATCTATATTTTAAACTGATAAATATAACTTATATTGAATAATTTTCAGGGGTATTTACATTACATGACAAAAAATATTTTGAAAACAATACTCTTTATTCTGTGTCTTATATCATTTGCAGTAAATAATGCTTATGCGCAGAAGAAAGAGGAACTTAAGGAAGAGCTTGAGCCGCGGCTCGATATTTTAAAGAATGAGGCATTGTCCTATGTCCAGCCTGTCACAGGTAAAATTATCTCGGTTGACGGAAACTCTGTCAGGATAAATGTCGGTGCAAAAGAAACGCTAAAAGCCGGCATGAGACTGAATGTATTTAAAGAAGGCGTCGGCTTCATTCACCCTGTTACAAAAGAGCCGCTCGGCAGGCTTGAGATACCTGTGGGAAATGTCGAAATAACATCTGCTGACCTAAATCAGGCAGTGGGTATAATTACTTCCGGCAAACCGCAAGATTTTCTTGATTCAAAAATTAAGATTCCTGCTACAAAGATAAAGTTATTATTCTATCAGGGTAATATTGACTGGTATCTGGGTGATTTTTATTACCAGATGATAAAAGAGAGCGGGCGGTTCGAGCTAATAGACACAGTAATTGAGGCAGATGACATCTCAAAGATATTGGCAGAAGCAAAAAAGAAAGGGGTAGAAGCAGTATTGATTTTGCAGACAGAAGAACTGAAAGACAATGTTAATGTCATGCAGAGACTTTTCTGGGCTAAGGATTCAAAACTGTTTTCAGAAAAAAAGGTTCCTGTCAATCCCTCTCTGGTCAAAAAACTGAGACTCAGGGCTCGTTTCTTCTCTCCAACAGGAGGAGAGGTTCTTCTTTCCTACCGTCTTCCTTTTGGAGCAAACCGGATTGCTGCCGGAGACTTTGACGGAGACGGGAATATGGACATAGTTTTCGTGCAGGCAGATGAGGTAAAGATTTACAAGCCCGGTGTAGACCTGAAGTTGTTATGGGAATTTAAGGTTCCCATGACCAATGAGATTCTCTGGGTTGATACACTGGATGCCAACAAAAACGGAAGGGACGAGATAATCATAACTTCCATGCATAATGAACGCGTTACCTCGTATATATACGAATTGAAAGACCACAGTTTTAATATGCTCTGGAAGGCTGAAGATATCTTTATAAGAAACCTTGACAGCCGGATAATAGGGCAGGGATACAGCAAAAGAGATGGCTTTGAAGAGAGCGTGTTTTCCATCGTTTACGCCGATAATTCATATAAAAAGGCTGAGAATCTAAAATTGCCCCAAGACGTGAACATTTACGATTTTCAGTACATCTATTCACCTGACGGAAGGCAGGCAATCCTTGCATGGAATGAGGACAGTCATCTTAATCTTTACAATGAAAAGGGTATCAGGGTATGGGTAAGCAATGATGACTTCGGCGGTTTTTCGAGCACATTTAAAAAGGACTCGGCTACAATAATGATAGAGAGAGGCAAATGGTCAATAAAAGACAGGCTCATTTCAAAAAACTTTGAAATCTTCGCACCTAAGCGCAAACCTCTGCTCGGCATTGCAAAGGGGCTCGGATACAAGGGGTCGGAAATAATGAGCTTCTGGTGGAATGGAAATACTGTTGAAGAAAGGGTTTTTATAGAGGAATTTAACGAAGAAGTTCTTGATTATGCCATTCTGGGTGACAGGATGCTTGTGCTTGCAAAACCCTTCCTCGGTCTGCAGGCATGGAAAATATTAAAAGGTGAAAATCCGCTCAGCTCGACGCTGTATATTTTTTCGACAAAAGGCAGATAGAATTTTACACGGAGGTTTTTGATTGGAAAAGACAGTTATACCGAGACATATAGGCATCATAATGGACGGAAACGGCCGCTGGGCAGAGATACGGGGACTTCCTCGCGTCGAAGGACACAAAAGAGGCGTCCAGAGGGTAAGAGAAATTATAATGACTGCAAAGGGCATAGGAGTTGAGGTTCTGTCTCTTTACGCATTTTCAATAGAAAACTGGATGAGACCTGAAGACGAGGTCACCGTTATAATGGGACTTCTGGAATCAGCGCTGAAGGAAGAATTCCTGAACTTTATGAAAGAAGGGGTGCGGTTCAAGGTTATCGGCAACAGGGACAAACTGCCTGAAAATATCAGGACATTGATTGAAAGCACAGAAGAGGCAACAGGGCATAACAATAAACTGGTTACGCAGTTCGCCCTGAGTTACGGTGGCAGGGATGAAATAATCAGGGCAATCAAGAAAGCTATGGAATTAAATCTGCCGCCTGAAGAAATCACCGAAAAGCTTATAAGCAGCCTGCTCGACACAGCAGGCATTCAAGACCCCGACTTAATAATAAGAACAAGCGGTGAACAAAGACTCAGCAACTTCCTTTTATGGCAATCCGCATATTCAGAATTCTATTTTACGAACACCCTCTGGCCCGACTTCACAAAGGAAGAATTTCTTGAAGCAATATACGAATACCAGATGAGGGACAGAAGATTCGGCAAGGTGAAAATCGGAGCGATTAAATGCACCTGAAGAGAGTCGTTGTCGCTGCCCTTGCAATACCGCTGCTATATCTGTATATCACAAAATTACCGCCTGTTTTTTTTCTTATACTTCTGATTGCGGTGGCTACTGCTGCACAGATTGAATTTCATAAGATGTACAAAACTGCAAAATCAATCTCATTCATTGGAATCATAACCGGCATTTTCATTCTTGCCTCATCATATTTTTCCCCTGAAGGGCTTTCAGGGAGCGCCCTTTTTATAATCTTTATGATTTCGTTTATCTTTATATCTTCAGCACGTCTGTTTATTAGAAAAGACCCCTCGTCATCATTAAGGGACATATCACCTGCCATCACAGGGCTTCTTTACATACCCAACCTTCTTCTTGCCCAATGGTATCTTAGACTCGATGGATATGAATGGATAATACTTCTTTATGGATGCGTATGGGCATCCGACAGCCTTGCATATTACATCGGTAAAGGTTTCGGAAAAAGAAAGCTTTATAAAGAGGTGAGTCCTCATAAAACTGTTGCGGGCGCCTTCGGCTCTGTTGCCGGCGGAATACTGTCCGCTTTATTGCTGGGAAGCCTGATGTTTAAAGGAATGGGAATATTTGTTTTAATTGTAATCGGCAGCGCTATCGGCGCCATAACCATAGTAGGCGACCTTGTGGAATCAATGTTCAAGAGGGATGCAGACGTAAAGGATTCCGGCGCTCTTGTCCCCGGACACGGCGGCATCCTTGATAAAATAGACGGCGTCCTCTTTGCGGGACCCGTACTTTACTGGATAAAATTATCTTTATGAAAAATATTGCTATCCTTGGCTCAACAGGTTCCATAGGCAGAAGCGCCCTGAGCGTTATCTCAATGTTTCCCGACACTTTCAAAGTTGTAGGCTTAACAGCAGGCAAAAATATTTCACTGCTCATGGAGCAGATAAAACTATTCAAACCAAAAGTTGTTGCTGTCGGGGACAGGGAGACTTACACTAAACTTAAAGATGCAATGGACAGCTTGCAGTCTCCTGACATGCTTTACGGGACTGAAGGGTTAAGTAATGTAGCCAGCATGCCGGATGCCGACACTGTCATATCTGCCATCGTTGGCTCTGCAGGACTTATTCCGACTATCTCGGCAATAACGGCAGGAAAGACCGTTGCCCTTGCAAATAAAGAGACGCTTGTAATGGCAGGCAATATAGTGATGTCAGAGATCTCGAAATACGGTGTAACGTTACTGCCTGTTGACAGTGAACATAGTGCGGTATTCCAGTGCATTAAGGGATATAACAAAAGCTCCGTAAAAAGAATAATACTCACGGCATCAGGAGGACCATTCCTCGGTAAAAAAACAAAAGAACTTGAAAATATTATGCCTGAAGATGCCCTCCGTCATCCCAACTGGAGCATGGGTAAGAAAATAACAATAGATTCCTCAACACTCATGAACAAAGGTCTTGAGGTAATAGAGGCGCATTATCTTTTTGATATGCCGATGGACAGGATAGATGTACTTATTCATCCGCAGAGCCTTATACATTCTATCGTGGAATTCAACGACGGGAGTTATATAGCCCAGATGTCAAAACCCGACATGAAGGGTCCCATTGCCTTTTCACTTTCTTGTCCGGAAAGGCTTCAGGATGTAGTGGAGCCCATTGAATGGGAAAAACTCTCAGGGCTGACCTTTCAGAAACCTGATACAGAAACATTCCCATGCCTCTCCCTTGCATACTCTGCAATAGAAACAGGCGGGACAATGCCTGCTGTGCTGAATGCCTCAAATGAGGTGGCTGTTCATGCATTCCTCAACGGTTTAATCGGGTTTAATGATATACCTGTTGTAATAAGAAAAGTAATGGATTCCCACGTCGTACAGCCCGCCGATGACATTCATATAATTATTGAAGCTGACAGATGGGCAAGGGATACTATCCGGGAGGATTTGCACAGATGACAATCATGTCTGCCATACTTTTGTTCGGCTTTCTGATATTTATCCACGAGCTGGGACATTTCATATTTGCGAAACTCAGCAATGTCAGGGTGCTGAAATTTTCCCTCGGTTTCGGACCGAAGGTTATAGGGAAAAAAATCGGAGAAACCGAATACCTGCTGTCAGCAGTGCCCCTCGGCGGATACGTTAAGATGATGGGAGAAGACCCTGAAGATGAAGTGGAAACAAAAGAAGACAAAGACCGTTCATACAAAAACCAGCCCATATACAAAAGGGTCCTGATAGTATTCTCGGGGCCCCTGTTTAATATTCTGACTGCTGTGGTTATTTTCTTTTTCATCTTTATTCTCGGTGTCCCGACTCTCCTTCCTGTAATAGGAGAAGTGCTGCCTGATACGCCTGCTGCAAAGGCTATGCTGTCAAAAGGCGACAGGATTATAGAAGTCAATGGAAAGCCGGTTAAACAATGGGTGGACATGACAGAGATAATATATGAAAGCGCAAACAGACCTCTGACAATGAAAGTTCAGAAGAAATCTGAAATAATCACAATATCCATCACGCCTGAACTCAAAAAGGTCAAAGACATATTTGGAGAAGAAAAACAGATAGGCATCATCGGAGTAAGACCTTCCGGTGAAACCTTTACGGTCAGGGAAAATGTTCCTAATGCCATAAAAAATGCATTTATAAAAACATGGGATATCTCTGCCCTGACAGCAGTAAGCATCATCAAGCTGATTCAGAGGATAATCCCTGCAGACACACTCGGCGGTCCGATTCTTATATTTCAACTGGCAGAAAAACAGGCTTCAGCAGGCGCCCTGAATTTCTTCACATTCGCAGCGGTTATAAGCATTAACCTTGGCGTGCTGAATCTTCTGCCGATTCCTGTCCTTGACGGCGGGCATCTTTTGTTTTTAGGGATAGAGGCAATAAGGAAAAAACCTTTAAGCGAGAGGGCTATAATGATATCCCAGCGCATCGGGATTGCATTTATAATTGCCCTTATGGCTTTTGCCATGTATAACGATATCTTCAGGCTTATTACCAGACAAGCATTACCATAAACAGAAATGAAACCTGCAATCATAAAGCATTTTAATTCGGCAGGAGGTATTATCTTCAAAAGAGTGAACACCGGTATCGAGGTCGCCCTTATTGCTACAAAAAATAAAACTGTCTGGACACTGCCGAAAGGGCTTATAGACAAGGGCGAAAGTTCAAAAACAACTGCAGTCAGAGAAGTGACTGAAGAGACAGGTCTCACAGGCAGAATTATTGATACACTCGGTGATAAGTCCTACTGGTTTTATCTGAAGGATGAAAATGCAAAATGCAAAAAAACAGTAACCTATTTTTTACTTGAATATATCAGCGGCAGCATAGATGATTACTGCTGGGAAGTTGATGAAGCCAGATGGTTTAATATAAAAGATGCCGCTAACCTCGTATCATACAAAAGCGACAGTGAAATGCTCGAAAAGGCAAAGGAGATGCTTTCAAAAAAATATGGGGAAGATATTAAGCTGGAATGAGCTGAAAGAGACTATCGTAAAACTGAAAGCCAGCAAAAAAAAGATAGTCTTTACTAACGGCTGCTTTGATATCCTGCATATCGGACATGTACGTTATCTGAAAGATGCTAAGAAATTCGGAGATGTTTTAGTTATTGGATTGAATTCGGATTCCTCTGTCAAAACGCTGAAACCCGGCAGGCCTGTAATCCCTGAATCACAGAGGGCTGAGGTCCTCACTTCCGTTGAGATGGTGGATTACGTGACCATATTCAGCGAAGATACTCCTTATGAATTAATAAAATTCCTTAAACCTGATGTCCTCGTAAAGGGCGGTGACTGGAAGAAGGAAGACATTGTGGGCTCTGATATAGTGCCGGAGGTATACAGCCTTCCGTATGTCAAAGGTGTTTCAACGAGCGGGATAATCAAGAAGATAACCGCTTTAAATCAGGATAAATAAAAGAAACCCGAAGACTGTCAGTAACTGTCTTTACGTGCATCAGATGCAATCATATAAACTGTGCGGTCTTTTTCATCTATTCCATAAAAAAATCTGTAATTGCTAATTCTATAACGCCACGTCTCAGGATTATAATTTTTTAATTTCTTAATGTTTTTTCCAAAATATGGATTCTTCCTGAGCTGAGGATAAACAAAGTCCAAAAGCTTTTTTCTAATCCTGCCGCTCTGCCCTTTAAAATCATGTGAAAGGTCTTCTATAAACTGGTCGGTTTCAAATATCCTGTATTTAACCAATTAATTTGCCCTTCTTAACTTTTGCATGAGCATGACCCTTCTCGAGTTTCTTGAGCAGCCTTGTGTTTGAAAGTATTTCTTCCATCTCAAAATTATCCACAAATATTTCTTCATTTAATTTTTTCAGAGCAAGCGTCTCTATTAAATTAGATATGCTGCGATTGTCTTCAATGGCTGCTGCATTAAATTTTCTATAAGCCTCTTCGCTTAGACGCAATGTTATCGTTTTAGGCATTTTCTTTCACCTTCCTTCATTTTTATTCAATTATAGTTTAATTAATTCTCATGGTTTTTTCAAGCCAAATTCTATTGAATTGGTGAAATTTGCAAAAGCAAATGAAGTATTTTATAAGGCAGTGAGGGGGAGGGAGAGAATGGGAGAGAGGCCGATAACTACACTTACAAGTTCACAGTTTTAGAAAGCATCAACCATTGAAGATTTACAATGGAAAGATTGCCCAACATTCTCTTTTATATTTATTCTACTTTATAAAGGCATATTTTCTATATCTGTTTCCGCAGTAAACACACTGCCTGTGCTGCAATGCCTTCACCTCGACCGATAAAACCCATTCCTTCATTCGTCTTTGCCTTGATGTTTAAAGCAGAAGAAGGGATTCCTGCTTGAGAAATGGCATGTTTCATGGAATCCATATATTGTGCGAGTTTTGGCTTTTCTGTAATGATAATCGTATCTATCCAGACAATCTCAAAGCCCTTTGATTTTATTTTGTCCACGGTTTGTTTCAAAAGTGAAATGCTTGAGGCATCTTTCCATTTGTTATCAGTATCAGGGAAATGTTTCCCGATATCACCCTCGCCCATTGCGCCTATAAGCGCATCAATAATTGCATGACAGAGCACATCGCCGTCTGAATGCCCTGAAAGTCCCTTTTCAAACGGGATATCAACCCCGCCGAGCAGGAGTTTTCTTCCCTCAACGAGTTTGTGTGAATCATAACCTATTCCTATGCGCATCATTTCAGGATAGAATACAGGATAAAGGGAATTAAAGACAAATAATTGTGCGGTTGACAGCGGTATTAGAGCTTGATAGAATACTTTTGACTGAGGTAAGCTGAAAAAAGTGGACACCAAAGCTCAAAGACAACAGAAATTTACCCCGCTGTATTCAACGGCGGGGTTTATACCCATGTAAGTAATAAGGCTCTTATGAAGATACGAAACCCATTAGACCAGATTTTAGAGGGGAAAGAAGGCGGGTAGTCCATAGGCATGGATAGACGACTCTGTCGTCTATCCATCCAAAACTGAACAGAAAGCGACATTGTCGCCTATGAACGAGTTATATGAAATGGCGGTTTTGAAAAAATAAAAATGCGATGGAGATTTTAGATGAATGAATTAATAATTCCAATAGATGGAAAAGAGACAATAATAAAATTAAGATCAATTGAAATAGATAAACTTGAATTAGATGAATTAAACCCGAGAATTAGTTTTTTTAGAGATAACCAAGTTACCGATGATTTAACAGAAGACCAAATTGTATTTGCCTTGACAAACAAGAAACCCGAGGCTTTTCGAAAATTAAAGGATTCTATACACAATAACAAAGGGATTGTTTATCCCATTTGGATAGAACCTATAAAAGAGAGGAGGGATAAAAAATATAAAGTGATAGAAGGCAATACAAGAGTTGTAATTTATCAGCAACTACAACAGACAGAACCCTACGAAGATAGATGGAAAGCAATTTTATGCAACATATTGCCCCATAAAATTGATGAGGAACAGAAAAATTTTATAAGACTCCAATCACACTTGAGAGGAACGACCGAGTGGGATGCCTATGAAAAGGCGAAGTATCTATATAAACTTTGGCAGGAGGATGGTTGGTCTATAAACAGACTTGAAAAACAGACAAAGATGACAGAAAAACAGATTAAAGAAAATATAGAGGCCTACAAAATAATGGAAGAGCAATATCTTCCAGCCCATAGAGATGACCCAAATGAAGTGAGTAAATTCAGCTATTTTGTAGAATACGTTAAAGATAAAAAATTGCAGAAATTAATGGAGAAGAGTTCAAAAGACGTTAAAGATTTTTGTGATTGGGTTGCCGATAAAGAAAAAATACCAACTGGACAAGATGTTAGAAGACTCCGAGATATTTTCGATAATGAAGACACAAAGAAAGCTTTTATTGATAAAGGATTTGATACTGCTATGCAAATACTTGAATTTAAAAAGCCACACCTTGTATCGTCTTTTTATAAAGATATAGAAAATGTTATTGAAGGACTGAAAGAAATAAATGCACAAGAGCTTGATGAAATCATTAACGAAGATAATAGTGAAAAAGAAAAAATGATTAGAGTTCTGGCAGAATGGAGTCAAAAGGTTGTTAAAATAATTGAAAAGGAAAAGAATGGCATCAGAAAAACATAATTTTATCGTATCTGCAATTGCCAGAAAAATAAGGCAAGATGGGTTCAGAATTATATATTTAGACGGAAAATATCAGGATATTGATACGAAGAAGTTTGATATTCCACCCAAAATCATAAATCACAAGCCAGATGTCATTGGGGAGAAAGAGAGTATATTTTTCTGTATAGGTGAAGCTAAAACTAGAAACGATATTTTCTCTGAAAGAACCAAAAATCAAATAACTGATTTTCTTACAATTGTAAGGTTAAATTCTGGAAATAGATTAGTTGTAGGAATTCCCTTGAATGCTAAAGAAGATTTAGAAAAATTATTGTTAGAATTAGGACTTGCGAATCAAAAACAAATTGAAATAATTTATATCCCTGAGGAACTTTTACCTTATGAAGAAGAAATATAACTTTAACTACAGTCCAAAGACAAAACCATTTCCACATCAAGTGGAGGCAATTGAATATATTTCAAATAGAGTAAATGTTCCTCTCTTTGATGAGCAAGGACTTGGAAAAACAAAAATAGTAATCGAGGCATTATGTAATAATATGGAACAAGGAATTATAGATGGCGCATTGATAATATGTAAGAAACATTTGATTGGAAATTGGAAAGATGAGATCGAAACTCACAGCCATTTAAAACACATTGTATTAAGAGGTAGTGCTAATGAAAAAGGACTAAAATTTATGGGATATTCGCTTTTTTATATTATAAATTATGAGAGTGTTATTGGAGAAGTTGAGCGGCTAAAAATGTTCTTGAAAATAAGAAAAATGGCAATAGTCTTAGATGAATCGCATAAGATAAAAAACCCTAATGCAAAAACAACCAATGCCATATTAGAATTGAAAGATTTGGCAAAGAAACGGATCATAATTGCAGGAACTCCGATTGCAAATAAACCATTAGATTTGTGGGCACAGTTTTATTTCTTAGATAACGGAAAACTCTTAGGAAATAATTATAAGCAATTTGAAAAAATGTATTCTATTACTCTGAAAGGCGATGATTTGCATAGACAGAAAGACAGGTTTAATAATTTAAGAGAAATCATTTTATCAAATTCAATCAGAAGATTAAAGGAAGATGTTTTGGAACTACCTGAAAAAATATATATTGAAAAATATGTTCAATTGGAAGGGCAACAAAAGAAAATTTATGACCAATTAAAAAAGGAACTTTATATCGAAATTACTAACATAGATGGAGAGAAAATAATTGATAAATCAGATGAGTTATTAAAGAAGTTATTAAGGTTAGCCCAAATTGCCAGCAATCCATTTTTGATTGATAAGGCATATAATGAAACACCAGCGAAATTCCCATTATTGGATACACTAATTGAAAATATATTAGAGCAGAAAGAAAAAGTAATAGTTTGGAGTTGTTTTGTGGATAATATTAGAATCCTTTATAAACGCTATAAAAAATTCGGTTCGTTGATATTATATGGAGATATTCCTATTGAAAAAAGGAATGAAATAGTAAAGCAATTTAGAAATAATGATGAATTTATGATTTTAATTGCAAATCCAGCAGCAGCGAGAGAAGGATTAACGCTCACCTCTGCAAATAATGCAATATACCTTGATAGAAATTTTAATTTAGTAGATTATCTTCAATCACAGGATAGGATTCACAGAATATCTCAAACTAAGGAATGTAGAATTTATAAACTTATCGGTAAAAATACAATTGATGAATACATAGACGAAAT
>PNNP01000027.1 GCA_013824325.1 Thermodesulfovibrio sp.
AAGCACGATAAGAATGAAATTTGAAGGTGACCCTACATGCTACATGTCTACATGTCCATTCACTATGGATGAGGGCGGGACAAGCACCTCCAGTGTTTTCACTCCCATTCGCCGATTAGTATGAAAGGCGCCCAGAAGAAAGGGTGCGCGGTGCTGGTTTGAGTTTTCTTGTCTCGTCCGGTTATCTTCACGCCACGGCTGACGTCATCTGATATTAAACTTTGATTTTTTAATTCCTGCTTGGCCAGCCTGAGAGCCTCTTCCTTGGACATTCCGGGTTTCATCAGATGAGAGTAGAAGCTCTTCATCAAGACTGCCGTGGAATTAGATTCCACGCTCCAAAGGCTCACGATGACCGATTTGGACCCTGCAAGCATGAATGCGCGGCTCAGGCCTACGACACCCTCTCCTGCTATTTCTTTTCCAAGGGCCGTCTTGCAGGCCGACAGGACGACCGTATCGGCATTCAGCTTTAATTCCAGGATTTCGCTCATCTTCAGGAAACCGTCCTCAGGATTGCGGTTTCCTGGCTGAGTAAGTACTATCGCCGGTTCCAGGATATAAGGTATGTCGCCGCTCAAAATGCCGTGAGTGGCAAAATGGATAAAACGATAATTGCCGAGATTGGATTTCAGGAGTTCGCTCTTAGTGGCGTCCATATCCAGTTTGATATTGGGATCATTTGTTTTGTACCCGAAGAGTTCCCCGATTCTTAAGACCTCGTCCCTGGTTTCGGGAAGGCGGGGCAGAGAGAAGCCGCTCTTGATTACGGCGCTGCGCAAATTTAGACCGGGCGCCGTATCTACTGCAGCCAGGGCAATATTTTCGGACTTTTTCAGGCTGTAGCGTAAATCCGAATCATCGTATACCGGGTCGCCGAGCGCAAACAGGGGGTTTGATAATTTGGGGCTCTCTTTGAACCGCCTCATGGTCGCCATTACCGAGGCGGAAGGATAATAGCTGATCTTGTATTTCTCTCCCAGGTATTGAACCGTGTTTGGGGTTTTACCGACGGTTAATGCCTCGAAAGGAAGAATGTTAAGCACACCGTCGGGCGTTATTATTATATTTTTGGCGGGGTCAATCCGGCTGAGAGCCTCTCCAAGCAAGAGCCTGCCCAGGGCCTGCCCTTTCTCCGGGTCGTATGCTTCTAAACTGTCCGGATTTTCCATAAATCCCCTGAATTCCCCGACTCTCCGGATAAGTTCCTCCCTGCTCACGTCAATTTCGATAGCAGACGTTTTCTTATCTTTTTCAATTATCCAGAGATATGTTTTTCCCGGATTCACTTTATATGCTAAAAGCACTTCGTTACCGCGTAGCGGAATATTCCCGGCATTGACCGGTTCCGGATAGCGGATGGATGCATAATCCGGATAATCTTTCCGTAATTTTACGATCAACTCATCGAGTTCCCTTTTTGATTTTTTCAGGAGCTCTTTCTGGGATTTCGACTGGCCGCCTCCAGCAGCCTGGATAGAGGCAATGGTGTTGAGTAATTTCTTTTCCTGTTCGGCCAATTCCTTGGGGATTCTGTCTGCCAGTGTTCCCGTTTTGGTTTTTGAAAGAAGTTCGATAAAGGATCGGGCCTTTGTGCTTTCGGCGTAAAAGAAGGCTACTTCTACAGGGGATAAGCCCGCTTTGTGGAACATTTCATTAAGGCGACCATCATCAAGAGTTTGGCCGCCGACAGTGAGCAGAATATCTATGGCATGTTCATACGCGGCTATTTTGTTGGCAAGGAAAAATGATCTGAACTCTGTTGAGCTCAGTTTTCCTCTCAAATCTTCAATGAATCTGATTGCGGTGTTGTAGTAGAGAAGTGCCTGGGTATTCCTCTTTTGCTCTTCGTTCAAAAGCCCCAGCCCATAATTTGCATACATCTGTTTTTCGGGATAATAAAGGTCCATGACCGCTAATAGGCCGAGCCCTTCCTTAAAGACCCTGGTGGCATCGTCGTATTTCTTCAAAGACACCAGACAAAAGCCGATATTGTTGAGAATATCCACAACATCTGCCGTGTTAAAACTTTTCCGGGCGAGGTCAAGCGCGTGCTGATAATTGGCAATCGCCTCTTCATATCGGCTAAGGCCAAGAAGAGTTGTCCCCAGCGATGAATATACCGACTGCTTAAGCTTGTCATCTTTGTAGCTTTTAATGCCGGAAAGCAACTTGTTGAATATTGCAAGCGCTTGAGATAAATCGCCCTTTTGTGCGAAATTCTCCCCCATGCTAAGCGCAACAAGGGGGTGGTCGCTGCTTGTATCGTTATTTTCCTTTAGGCTCGCCGCCAGGACCTCTATGGCTTTATCTGGATCACCGATTTTTTTATAGCAATTTGCAATGCCGACGGTCGCCAGAACGATTCCATGATTGTATCCGTTGATTTTTGCAGCCGATAGAGATTGGTTAAAGTAATCAAGCGCCTTGTCGTATTCGTTTTTTTCGAGATACGCATTGCCGATATATCCGTAAATATCAGAGGTCTTTTCCCCGTCAGCAGAATAAAATATCAATGCCTCGCGCATGGATGCCATGAACTTTTCAAAGAAACCTTCACGAGAGTAATCCGATCCTTCCTGAATAAGAATATCCCCTTTACTCTTTGTTGCTATAAGAGTTAACGGATTATAATGACTCATAGACTCAGATTTACTAAGCCCTGACCCTGCGCAGCCAGAGATGAAAACCGCCAGGAATACAACCAGCCATCGCATTAGTAACATCGTTGCCGCCGATATGGCTCAATAATATTCATTAAGCTTTACACTGAATTCCTCTAGTGTATTATTAATAGCCTCATTTACCGCACCACATGCCATATCATAATTAGTTTTTAGTGCAAATTGATTAAACATGCTTCTGCTTCCATCCTGCTTGATGTTGATCCTGTGTTGCAACTTGCCATCTCCGTTGAAAATTTCCGTTTCGAGTTCAATCGCGGCCGTATAAGAGCCCATCCCCGTGTAGGGGGGCGAAAACTCGAAGGATTTGATATGGGGGACGAAATAAATGTCAACATCATCTATTTCATTAATATTACTGCCCATAGATACGCTTTTGAATTTGCTGGACACAATACCATAAAGAGCGTTAGACAAATTTTTACCGATATCTATTTCGCCCCGTACTTTTGCAAGAAGAAATAATTGTTTACCTGTTTCAAAATTATATTTGTAGCTTGTGAACTGATCGTTGAGAATCAGACCTGCCCTGAGGGAACTTTTCCGTATATTCTCAGTCGATATTTTAGGCTCTACAGAAATTTTTCTCATATCCATAGTACTACTACACCCGGAAAGGAGTAACGCTGTGATACATAAAAAAAGTGTTGATATTTTCATGAAAACCTTTTGATATTTTTTGATAAGACATTGCTTTCTGATAAGCGAGATAAAGGAAATTCCCGTTTTTTATTCATATTCAGATTGATAATATCTTGCAGGATATGAATTGTCAATGAGAAATTTGGGTGAAAAAATGACTTGCAGGTCTTGCAAACAAAGATGTGATAGAATAGTAGACGTTAAAGGTCACCTTTTAAAAGAAAGGGTTAAATTATACCACTCTTTGTTGAGTCAGTTTGAGAACTTGTCTTTCAAGCCTTCCCTGCTGTCTTATTCTCCTTTGAAATTTTGTCGAGGATTCCGTTGACGAAGGATGCAGATTCTAATGTTGAATATTTTTTTGAAATCTCGATGGCTTCATTTATTGTAACTGCAGCAGGGATGTCTTTCCGGAACAGTAATTCATAAGTGGAAAATCTCAGGATATTCCTGTCAATGCTTGCCATTCGGAGAAGCCTCCACTTTTCTGCTACCTTCTGTATCAAGACATCTATTTCTTCAAGATTTTTTACAGTTCCGAAAATCAGATCTTCTGTGAATGCCCTAACATCCGGGTCTTTTTCATCTGTGTCAGCCCAGAAAATTTCAAAATCATTTTTAAGTTTTGAAAGGATTTCTGATTTCTTGCTGTTTCCTGAAGAAATGCTTAGAAAGTCAATTCTATATAAAAACTGCAAGGCATACTCGCGCGCCTTTCTTCGTTTCATATCTCCTTAAAGCCGTTTTAAAACCTGTGCCATTTCTATTGCTGTAATGGCAGCATCCCATCCTTTATTTCCTGACTTTGACCCTGCCCTTTCAACAGCCTGTTCAATTGTATCTGATGTTATTACTCCAAATGCCATGGGAACCCCGCTCTCTAAAGACGCTGATGCTATGCCCTTTGAAACCTCTGCTGCAACATATTCAAAATGCGGTGTTGCGCCTCTTATTACGGTTCCGAGGCATATAATTGCATTATACATGCCTTTTGCTGCCATCTTTTTTGCAGCAAGCGGAATCTCAAATGAGCCGGGCACTCTCACCACATCTATATCATCTTCTTTTGCACCGTGTCTTTTAAGTGCATCTATTGCACCTTCAAGCAGTCTTGATGTAATGAAATCATTGAATCTGCTTACAACAAGCCCGAACTTAAGACCTTTTGCCTGAAGCTCGCCTTCTATGACTCTCATAGTTAACCTCCGGTTTGTAGAATATTGGTATAGGATACAGTAAGCAGGACAAGGGATGCAATAGGGATAATGAAATTCTGATTATGGCCAAATCTAATTATGGATAGAACAATTCAAATCTCCTCGTCCTAACGCTTATTAAAATACCGGCTGCTATAAAGTTACTGAGAAGGGATGTCCCTCCGTAACTAAAAAATGGCAAAGGCACTCCGACCACAGGCATCATTCCGAGAGTCATGCCTATATTCACAAGAAAATAGACAAAAAACATGGCTGTAATTCCCACAGCCAGCAGCCTGCCGAACTCATCCTTTGCCCTTGTAGCTGTATCTAATCCCCGCAAAAACAATATTAAATAGATACCAAGCAGCAATATGCTTCCGACAAAGCCCCACTCTTCAGCAAAAACAGAAAATATGAAATCCGTATGCTTTTCAGGCAGGAATCTCAATGGTCCCTGAGTTCCCTTTAAATATCCCTTGCCGAAAACGCCGCCAGAGCCTATGGATATTTTTGACTGGTTTATGTGGTAGCCTATGCCTGCCGGGTCTACCTCCGGATCCATAAATGCTATCAAACGACTCTTCTGATAATCCTTGAGCCCTTCCCAGAAGATATGCCCAACAAAAGGAATCGAAATGAGTCCGATAATCAGGACTAACGCGACTATCTTCCTGCTCACTCCTTTGGCAATTATGAGTGTCACAAATAAAGACATGAGAAGTATAGCTGTTCCGAGGTCAGGCTGCTTTACCACCAGTGCAAGCGGAATTATTGCGAATATGAATAAACTCCTTAAAGAAATTTTATAGTCTAAATTTTTACCGATACCGGCAAGATAAGAAGAAAAGCCAACGATGAACAGCACCCTGAAAAACTCTGACGGCTGAAATGCAAGCGGACCCAGACTTATCCACCTCTGGGCACCCATACTCGTCTTTCCCGCAATAAGTACAACCACTAAAAGGACAAGACCAATGCTATAAAGGAGATATGAAAACCTTTGCAGCCATGCATAGTCGAAAGTTACAACCACGAACAGGGCAGCAACGCTTATGAGCAGCCATAAAATCTGTTTTAAATAAAAATCAGGATGCGCGCCTGTTCCGAGCGGAGGTCTTGTAGCGCTGTAAATCGTAATTATCCCGATAATTGAAAGCAGGACTATAACAGAAAATGTAATCCAGTCAAAATTTTTAAAAAGCCTTTTATCTATTTTGAACATCTTTGTTTCTCAGTGCACAATTATTTTTTGTTCTTTTTTAGATGTATCCACGGTGCCGCGGACGGCATCTCCTCTGTCTGCTAAGTTTTGCCTTTTGCTCAGGAAATAAGCCTCTATGGCCCTCTTGGCTATCGGGGATGCAACTGCTCCCCCGCCTCCTCCGTGCTCTACAAACACAGAAAGCGCTATCTCAGGGTTATCAACCGGAGCAAATGCAAGAAACCATGCGTGGTCCATAAATCTTTCGGCTACCGCACCCTTCTTTTTGCCGCCGACAACCTGGGATGTTCCTGTCTTACCGCCTATCACTACTAATGAAGACTTTGCACGCTGTGCTGTGCCGTTGGGCTTATTAACAACACCTGAGAGCGCTTCTTTCATGAATTCTATTGTTTCTTTCTTCAGACTAACTGTTTCTAAAAGCTCGGAATCTCCTTTTATCAGCGTCGGCTTGTATTTGTGCCCTCCGCTTGTAATGGTTGACATCACTATCGCCATCTGAATCGGTGTGGCAGAAACATACCCCTGACCAATGGACGAAATAAATGTATCACCAAGATACCAGGCGAGTCCCTTTTTTTCTTTTTTCCATTCAGTATTGGGTATCAATCCGTTTTTTTCCTTTGCGAGATCAATACCTGTTTCTCTTCCGAGTCCTAATAATGTCGCATATTTGTGAATCCTGTCTATTCCCAATCTTTTCCCGACTTCATAAAAATAAACATCACACGATTCAACGATAGCCCTATGGAGGTCTACGGTACCATGCCCGCCTTTTTTCCAGCATCCGAATGTCCATTTCCCGTAATTTATACCTCCTGTGCAGGTAACCTTTGTATCAGGTTTTATAACCCCCTCCTCAAGTCCGGCTACCGCTGTAATTACTTTAAACGTGGAGCCGGGAGGATACTGGCTTTGTAATGCCCTGTTCAACATGGGCTTCTTTTTATCCTCCATGAGCGATTTCCACTCGTTATAAGTTATGCCTCTTGGGAAAATATTCGGGTCAAAAGACGGCAGACTCTCGAGGGCGAGTATCTCGCCTGTGCCCGGTTTTATTGCCACAAGAGCGCCGGCTTTGCCTCTAAATGCATCTTCCACAGCCTTGTGAATGTTTATGTCAATGCTGAGATTTATGTCCTTGCCTATAACCGGCTTTCTTTCCTGTATCATTCTCAATTCCCTGCCGAGGGCATCCACTTCTATTATTTTTTCACCTGGAATTCCCCTGAGCTCACTGTCAAACACGGCTTCAACTCCCCATTGCCCTATTAATGCATCAGGCGGCAAATTCCTCAAGCCGTTGCTGTTCAATTGCGATTGTGTTACCTTTCCAAGATAACCGATGAGGTGTGCTCCAACCTTTCCAAACAGGTATTCACGTCCTACATCTGTTTCGACAAAGAGCCCGAGGAAATCCGACCTCCTCGACTCTATGCGGGCTATCTCTTCAAAGCTTAATCCCTGTTTTAACTTGATAGGAACAAAGGGGCTGTTATCCTTTCTGTGCAGTTTTTCTTCTATATCCTGTTTTTTCATTCCTAAAAGCAATGAAAGTGCATCTGTGTCGAGCTGTCTCCGGTTATCATAGATAATTGATACGCTGAAGAACGGAATATTTTTGACAAGGGGCGTCATGTTTCTATCGTATATTATACCCCTTGGAGCAGGCGTCTTTACTATTCTCAGCCTGTTTTCCTCGGACAGGGCTTTATATTTATGGTCATCCAGTATCTGCAATTGCCACAGACGGAAACAGAGTATAAGAAAAATCCCGACTATAATTAACGAGCTTATTCGAATCTTCTTTTGCAACATTTTAATCCATCAGTTGAAATTCCCGGGTTTAACTAATATTCCAAAAGGAATATTTACAACAGATTGAAACAATATCATCTGAAGCGTATAAACACCGTTTATTGTTATATCGGTAAAAAACATCCTTAATCCCGTGCTGATAAATCCGTCGGCAAGGGTAAGAATTATCACTGCGATTCCACCCAATACGGGAGTCCACCTGAAAACCACATCAGTAAATATAACAGCACTGATAAAACCTATCAGTCCCTTGCTGAAAAAATCAGGGCCTATTATTGAACCTGTGAGGACATCTTCCATTAAACCGATGCCGGCACCGAATAAAGTGCCCTTTAGCTCGGCAGCGCCGCTCAAATACCCTCCGACATTAGACGGGTTGTGCAGTGCCTTAAAACTGAAAATATAAACAAGCGTAGGGGTGAGGTTTAAAGGATAATTAAAAATCTCTATCTTCGCCTGTATCAAAAAAGCCAGGAAAACAAAAGAAATCCATTTTAAAATCTTCACCTTAACAGGCTCCTATTGAACTG
The DNA here is from genome assembly GCA_013824325.1 of Thermodesulfovibrio sp. GTDB lineage: Bacteria > Nitrospirota > Thermodesulfovibrionia > Thermodesulfovibrionales > Dissulfurispiraceae > PNNP01. Next base: position 8,096 of record PNNP01000027.1, read on the forward strand.
TTGATAATTCATTGTTAGTATTAAATAGCTCATAGCCGATAACAGAAATTTTAAAAACTACCAAACCGTCAATCAGGGATTATGAGCTAAATTCAGAATACCAACCTCCTCTATCTTTGTATCAGACTGAAAGGGTAGAATTTCTATGAACTGGAAAAATTCAACTCCTTCTTTTTTTACATTGGTGACAACTCCTACAGGCAAGCCGGGGGGATAATTGCCATCAAGCCCTGATGTAATCACCACCTCACCGTTTTCAACGGTTTCCTCTGGAGGGATATATTTAAGAAGACAATATTTACGCCCTGTGCCTGATAAAACGCCTTCCCGCCTGCTTTTCTGCAATCTTACAGCAACAGAAAAATTTTGGTCCTTCAAAAGCAAGGCTTCTGAAAAATCATTTTTTACTGAATAAATCTTACCGACGAGCCCGTTTGCTGTGATAACCGCCATGTCCTTTTGTATGCCGCTGCTTTTACCCTTGTCAAACACTAATGTATTCAACAGCCTGTCGTAGCCCCGGCCGATTACCTTTGCTGTTGTAACATAGTCGGATCTCTGGCTCTTCAGGGAAAGGAGTTCTTTCAGCCGTTTGTTTTCATGAATGAGCTCGTCGTAAGCCTGTCTATCGAGAAGGGTTTCTTCAAGTTTTTTTTTAAGTGTTTTATTTATTTCAAAAGCATTCAGGAGGTCTTTGAAATTTGTGCTGATATTTGCTGTGACTTTATTAAACAGATCGTACGGATAAGATAAATTCTTGAGAAAGCTGAAAGGCTTCCTGTCACGCTGATAGGTCATAATTGTAAGGGCGATTAATGAGAGGGAAATTAAAATAATAAATCTCTTCTTGCCCTTTGACATCAATTGGTGCTTATGGCTATCTTTCTTAGAAGTTCCAGATTGTCTAACATGGAACCGCATCCCCTTACAACAGCAGTGAGAGGGTCATCAGGTACAATTACAGGAACTCCGGTGTGCTCCCTTATCAGCAAGTCAAGACCCTTGAGCAATGCTCCTCCGCCTGCAAGCACAATACCTCTGTCAACAATATCCGCAGCAAGTTCCGGAGGGGTGTTTTCAAGGGTAACCTTGATGGTATCAATTATAAGTCCAATAGTTTCTTGAAGCGCCTCTCTTATCTCGTCCTCCGTAACGTCAATAGCTTTGGGAATGCCGGATATCAGGTCTCTTCCTTTTACCTCTATGGGTTCGACATTATTAGTATGATATGCAGACCCTAACTCTATCTTTATATGTTCGGCGGTTCTTTCGCCAATCATTAGGTTATATTTACGCTTCATATAAGCCATTATGGCTTCGTCCATCTTATCACCGCCAACACGGACAGCTTTGCTGTAAACTATTCCGTCAAGTGATATGATTGCCACATCAGTAGTACCGCCCCCGATGTCTACTATCATATTTCCGGATGGCTCGCCAACAGGCAATCCCACCCCAAGGGCAGCAGCCATAGGCTCTTCTAAAAGATAAACCTCTCTGGCACCAGAGGCATGAGCAGCGTCTTTGACCGCGCGCTGTTCCACCTGCGTTATACCTGAAGGAACGCCGATAATAACCCTCGGGGAAATAAAACTCCTTCTATTATGTGCCTTTGAAATAAAATATTTGAGCATCTCTTCAGTCGCGTCAAAGTCCGCAATAACCCCTTCCTTCATGGGTCTTATAGTTATAATGTTTGAAGGAGTCTTCCCCAGCATTGCCTTTGCCTCTGCACCAACAGCAACAGGCTTCCTATTATCCCTCCTTATAACCACCACAGATGGTTCATCACAAACAATGCCCCTGTTTTTAACATAAACGAGGGTATTTGCTGTCCCGAGGTCTATTGCAAGGTCATTTGAAAACATCCCCAAAATCTTCTGAAAAAACACTTACTTCCTCCTGATTTATTTTTCTTTTACTAAACTAATTCAATCTTCAACTACCATTGTATTTGCAAGGTCATCACCAAGCCTCAAGCCATCCTCATTGCCAAGCATCAAAAGAAATTCCAGCACAAGAACTGCAATTAACAGCAACCAGCCAAACAGCGGAATCTTGAAAAGCATAAGAGCTGCCGCAATTGTGGCATTTCTTATTACCGAATCCTTAAAACTGCCCGGTTTGCCGGTTGCAACCGATACAACCCTCAATCTCAATACCTTCTTCCCAAGGCTCCTCCCGTCAAAAAGACCGTCGCTTATAACCAGATAGAGAAGACCGGAAAGATACCCGACCTGAGGTATGAGCTTAACTGCAATAGCAATTACAATAAAATCTATTGCTTTCGCTATAACCCTCAGCAACAAGCTTGCCTTTCGCATATCCTCAGGCATCGTTAATCCTATCAAATAGTATAACCTTTTTTCAAGAAATTAAGATATGTGGTAAATTTTCTATTAATGTGATAGTATACTGCAAAAACTCAGCCAAGTAAAAAAATAATACAAATTTATATATTTTTATGATACACTTTCAGAAAATAAAATTTCATTAAAGATAAATCCTTGTGAGGGGGTTTTATATGATAAAAAGCATGGAAAGGTTGCTTATTTTTTTACAGTTGTTTGCAGTCCTGACAATAGCACTTCCTTCATTTGCACATTCGGGAGAGGTAATCATTAAGCCCGGTAAATTTGCCCAGTTTAATATTTCTCTGCCGGAAAAACTAACTGCAGGTGAAGAGGCTGTAATAAAGCTGCAAGCAGTTGATATTTTTAATAATCTGATAACTAACTTTGGCGAGATAGAAAGGGAGTTCAGGGTATCGGTTTCCGGCTCGGCTGCTGTAAAGCCTGCTTCCTTCAAATCATCAGTTTTTGTTAACGGCACTTTAAATATTAGTATAACAGGCAATGTTGCTGAAACTTTCAACCTTTCCATTCGTGAAAGCACGAGTTCAATTCCTATCCTTACAAAGAATTTAACTATAGTTCCCGGCAAACTTAATTCCTTTGTGATAAAGGGCCCGAACAGCGCTGTTGCAGGAGATAGGTTCGATATAAAAATAACCGCAAGGGACTCTTTTGGCAATACGGTTTCAGAGCAAATTTACGGGAAAAATATAAACCTCATATTTAAGGGAACTGCAGAGCCAAAGGTTAGTTCGCTAATCCCTGATTTCAAAAACGGAACATGTTCTGTCTCCCTCTTATCTGAAAAGGCAGGAACAGCTATAATCGAGGCAAAGGATTTAATAACGGGAAGCTCCGGAACAAGTGATAAGATAGAAATCACCAGCGGTCCTTTAAGCTCTTTTAAAATATTCACTCCCAAAGAAGCAATTGCAGGTGAATCATTCGAGGTGTCCATAGTTGCCATCGACCGTTTCGATAATGTTGTAATGGATTATGCTATGACAGGCAGAGGTATGTACATAACCACTTCCGGCAAGCTGAAACCATTCCCATCCGCATTATCCGCACATGATTTCGTGAACGGCCAGATAAAAGTTGACCTCAGGTATGATGCAGCGGAAGATATAACAATAATCGTTTCAGAATCAGGAAAGGCAATTAAAGGCACTGCCAGCATTAAAATAGACCAGCCACTCCCTGACAGATTTGATGTTGTCACTCCTGAATCAGCATATGCAGGACAGAAATTCAAGATAAAGATAACCGTTTATAACCAACGCAATCAGGTGATTAAAAATTACAATCTGATAGGAACTGACGTTCAGCTTTTAACTACAGGCAACGGAACCCTGACACCTAATATTATCCCTGCTTCCGAGTTCGTAAATGGCTCGGCAGTTGTGGAAGTCCAATACAACAAGTCAGAAACATTTGCAATTACAGCATCGCAGGTGATGCCTGCCGCAAAGAAAATAGAAGAGCCTGCACCGGCACCCAAAAAGCAGCCTGTTAAAATCACGACAACTCCTACCGCTCCTGTAAAGAAGCCCGCTACTAAAAAAGCGAAAAAAACTGCAGCAGTGCAGCCGAGAAAGCCCCTTGAAGTTACAAAAATATCATTTGACGGGTCACCCCAGAAATCAGCCATGATAATAAAAATTCCCAATCTTGATGGTGCAATAAAATGTGATACCTTTACTGCAGAAAAGGATGGTAAAAAATGGATAATTTTGAATATGCGGCCTGCAGTTAATAAGATCGCAGAGACAATAAAACTTGATTCTCCTTACGTCGGCAATGTTTTGGTTGAGGAAAAAGAAAAGGATAACCTGTTAATCAAAGTGGAACTTCTGAAACCGGCAAGCTTTAATGTAACCAAGGAAAAACATTCTGTAGTGATTACATTTAAAAAGCAATAAGCATTCTTAGAGTCGAAATTCTGCAATCAATCAGCAGGCTTTTAAAATTTTTAACTCTTTCCTTTTGACCGCTGCTTCCTGACAGAGGACTAACTTATGGGATTTTTAGACAAACTTAAAGCAGGTCTGACAAAAACAAAGAAAAATATCATCGAACGGGTGGACTCAATCATTCTTAACAGAAGGATTGATGAGTCCACCATTGAAGAAATCGAAGAAGTTCTGATTAGTTCTGACATAGGAACCAAAGCAACAGATGAAATAATCAGCCTGCTTAGGGAAAAAGTAAAAGCAGGAAAAATAAAAGAGCCGGAAGATGTGAAGACATGCCTAAAAGAAGAGCTGTCCTTGCTTCTCGGCAAGGCAAGCCCGCTCGTTAAAACTGGAGACAAGCCTTTTGTAATACTCACTGTCGGTGTAAACGGCGTTGGAAAGACCACAACCATAGGAAAGCTTGCATCAAAATTTATTGCTGAAGGCAGTTCTGTCATTTTAGCTGCTGCGGACACATTCAGGGCTGCAGCCATTGAACAGCTTGAAATATGGGCAAAGCGCACAGGTGCAGACATTGTAAAACACCAGAGCGGCTCGGACCCTGCTGCTGTTGCATTCGACGCTGTTGAGGCTGCAAAGCACAGGGGAACTGACATTGTCATCATTGATACTGCAGGAAGACTTCACACAAAAAGTCCGCTTATGGAGGAATTGAAAAAGGTCAACCGTGTTATAAAAAAATCAATGCCCGGGGCGCCGCAGGAAATACTTCTGATAGTGGATGCGACTACAGGGCAGAATGCATTAAAGCAGGCTCAGATATTCAATGAGACATTGGGTGTTACAGGCATTGCACTTGCAAAGCTTGACGGCACTGCCAAAGGCGGAATCATCTTCGCAATACAAAAAGAGCTCGGCATTCCTGTAAAGCTTATCGGTATTGGCGAGGGGATTGATGACCTGAAAGACTTTGACCCTGAAGAATTCGTTAAGGCGCTGTTTGAGTAAAGCTGCCGATTTTCTTTAACCTTTTATATCTGTCTTCCACTAATTTTGCAGGACTTTTTGACTGAAGCGTCTCTAATGACTTTAAAATGCTCTCAACTATTCTTTTTGCAGTGGCTTCAATATCTCTGTGTGCACCGCCAAGCGGCTCGGGTATTATATCATCTATAATCTTAAATGCCTTTAAATCCTGAGCTGTTAATTTAAGAGCCTCGGCAGCCCTTGCAAAATCATCAACATTAATTTCACTGTTTTTTTTCCACAAAATAGCAGCGCACCCCTCCGGTGATATCACAGAATATATTGCATGTTCCAGCATATAAAGCCTGTCGGCAACACTCAGGGCAAGAGCGCCTCCGCTGCCGCCTTCACCTATAACTATAGATACTATCGGAATCTTGAGCCTTGCCATCTCCATCAGATTGGTTGAGATTGCCTCTGCCTGTCCTCTCTCTTCAGCGCCTATCCCCGGATATGCACCTGGCGTATCAATAAAAGTCACAACAGGTTTTTTAAATCTTTCAGCCAGTTTCATCAGTCTTAAAGCCTTTCTGTAACCTTCTGGATTGGGCTGACCGAAATTTCTGTAAATCCTTTCCTTTGTCCCCCTGCCTTTCTGATGACCTATAATAACCATGGGGATGCCGCTAATCTTTCCTATTCCTCCAACAATGGCAGGGTCATCAGCAAATCTTCTGTCTCCGTGAAATTCAATGAAATCCTCAACTATCAGATTAATGTAATCAAGGGTGTAAGGTCTCTCAGGATGCCGCGCTATAAGGGTTTTCTGCCATGGTGTCAGACTCGAAAATATCTCGGAGCGTAATTCCTTTGCCTTTTTTTCCAGACGCTTTATTTCTGAGGTAATATCTATCTCCTTGCCGTCAGAAATTCTTTTCAGCTCTTCAATTTTTGTTTCAAGCTCTTCAAGCTGTTTTTCAAAATCAAGAAAATAACTCATAAAATTCTTACTGTTCCCCCTGCTATTCTTTCAGCCTCTGCCGCAAAATTGCTGCCTGGCTTGAGCTGTGAAGCAATGATTACGCAGTAATCCTCCAGATACAGCTTAAAAGATAAAGATACATCATCCCTGCCATCAGAAGCAACATTTAGCAATTTTCTCAGGCTTTTAAGTTTTTTCTTTGCATCTTCAATATCATCGCATTTCAAGGCAACCTCATATTTCATGCTAATCTCCATATCTGTAAGATTCTGTATTTCCCTTGCCATAACCTTTATCCCCTTTTCCACCCTTAAAAGCTGCCCCTTCACCATGACCACATTTCCTTTTTTCACAAGATTTCCATTTTTTTTGAACAGCTCAGAAAATACAAGTATATCGCACCGTCCTGTTTCATCTTCAAGTGTAAGATAAGCTGTCACGCCTTTTTCGCTGGCCCTGCTTTTAATCTCGGTTATGATTCCTGCTATACAGACATCTGTCCTGTCTTCGGCAGGACTTGCATAATTCTTATGTGCTAAGTCATGCAGCGATTGTTCTATGCTGTCAGATATCTGTGACACGTTCATTTTTGACAGCATCTTTCTGTATCTTGACAGGGGATGACCTGATATATAAAAACCGAGGGCTTCTTTCTCATAACTTAACAATGTATTCTCATCCCATGCCTGAACTGCGGCTGAAAAGATGTCTGCCTCTCCGAAAAGTCCGGGACCGGCAGCATTTGCCCTTGAAGGTGATATCAGGGCATCCATAGATTTTGCCCGCATTAGAAATTTGTTATTTAAAGACGGCTCGGAATAAAGGGAATCAAAGGCACCTGCCTTTATAAGACTTTCGATGACTTTTTTATTGACCCTCTTATTATCCATCCGCGAAAGGAATTCCTCAAATGAATCAAAATGGCTCTTCTGCCTTTCATTAAGGATTACCTCAATGGCTGAAGAACCAACTCTTTTCACAGCTTCAAGCCCGAATCTCACAGAGTTGCCGACAATCTTAAATTCCCTTTCGCTCTCGTTAATATCGGGAGGCAATATCTCTATTGACATGTTACTGCATTCATTAATGAGTTTGACTATCCTGTCGGTGTCTCCCATGTCTGCGCTGAGATTTGCTGTCATAAACTCTACAGGATAATGCTCCTTCAGATATGCTGTCTGGTATGCAATGTATGCATATGCCGTTGAGTGAGACTTGTTAAAACCATATTTTGCAAACGGCTCCATCATATCGAACAGGTCTTTTGCCTTTTTCTCGGGAATGCCATTGGCTACCGCTCCTTTAATGAAAACCTCCTTTTGCTTTTCCATCTCCTCCAGCACTTTCTTGCCCATGGCATATCTAAGAATGTCAGCCTGTGCCATGGTGAAATTGGCTATTTTATTGGCAATCATCATAACCTGTTCCTGATAAAGGATTATGCCGTAAGTTTCATCAAGGATTTCTTTTAACTGCGGCAATTCATATTTAATCTCTATTTCCTTTTTCTTCTGCTTTATGAAGTTATCTGTCCATGCCATAGGCCCTGGCCTGTAAAGTGCAACAAGGGCTATAAGGTCTTCAAATCTGCCGGGGTGCATCCTTACAAGAATGTCCCTCATTCCAGCGCTCTCAAGCTGGAATATGCCCGTGGTCTCACCTGAGTTTAAAAGCTTATATGTAGCCGAATCATCAAGCGGAATCTCCGAAAGGATAAGTTCCTTGCCCAGCAGTCTGATAAACTGCACTGTCCTGTCAAGGATTGTCAGGGTCTTAAGCCCGAGAAAATCAAATTTAAGAAGACCGATTTTCTCCACTGAATCCATATCAAACTGTGTTGTGATAACGGCTTCGGAGGGGTTTTTATAAAGAGCCATAAAGTTGTTCAACGGCTCGGGTGCTATGACCACTCCTGCTGCATGTGTAGAGGCATGTCTTGCAAGCCCTTCCAGCCTCTTTGCGATATCCACGAGCTCTTTAACGTCAGGATTTGTATCATACATCTCCTTTAACTGCGGCTCCAGTTTTAATGCATCATCAAGATTCTTTACTTCAGGTCCCACAGGAACAAGTTTTGCTATCCTGTCCACTTCTGCATAAGGTATATTGAGAACCCTTCCAACGTCCCGTATAACTGCCTTTGAAGCCATTGTCCCGAAGGTTATTATCTGCGCAACATTATCCTTACCGTATTTATCCGAGACATAATTGATAACTTCCTGCCTCCTGTCCCTGCAGAAATCAACATCAATATCAGGCATGCTGACCCTTTCAGGATTCAGAAATCTTTCAAAAAGAAGATTGTATTTAATAGGGTCTATTTCTGTTATGCCGAGGCAAAAAGCAACAAGGCTCCCTGCTGCAGACCCCCTTCCGGGCCCGACAGGAATTCCTTCTCTTTTCGAAAACTTTATAAAGTCCCATACAATAAGAAAGTATGAGGAGTATCCCATCTTTTTTATCATCTTGAGTTCATACTTCAGCCTGTCAAGATAATGTGCTGGAGGGGCACCTCTGAATTTAGCTATAATGCCCTCCTGGGCATGTTTTTCAAGAAAAGAATCTGGAGAAGCCCCGTCAGGCACATTGAATCTCGGCAACAGGGTTTTCCCGAGTGTAAAATCAAAATTGCATCTCTCTGCTATCACAATTGTATTTTTTACTGCTTCAGGTATCTCACGGAATGCATTTTTCATTTCTTCAGGCGATTTAAAATACAACTCATCGGTTCTGAAATGGAGTCTCTTTTCATCCTTTACTGTCTTGCCTGTCTGGATACAAAGGAGAATGTCGTGAGCCTTTGCATCTTCTCTTCTCAGGTAATGACAGTCATTGGTTGCTACAACGGGGATATGAAGTTCCTGTGAAAGCTCTATCAGTTTTTTATTCACTTCTTCCTGCTCGGGAAGTCCGTTGCTCTGTATTTCCAAAAAGAAATTCTCAGGACCGAGAAGATGCTTGTAATGCAATGCAACCTCTCTGGCTCTTTCTATAAGACCGTGTTGTAAATAATAAGGCACCTCACCTTTAAGGCATGCGGAAAGCCCTATAAGTCCCCCGCTATACTGTTCAAGAATGTCCTTGTCTATCCTTGGCCTGTAATAGAACCCTTCGAGATAAGCCTTTGTAACAAGAGCGGTGAGATTTTTGTAACCATCATTGTTCCTTGCAAGCAGAATAAGGTGAAAAGCCGTCTCTTCAGAGAAGTCCTCAATATTTGTTTTTGACCTGTCAAAACGGCTGCCGGGGGCAACGTAAATTTCACATCCGATAATCGGTTTAATCCCTGCCTTTGTCGCCTTCCTGTAAAATTCAAGCGCGCCGAATAGATTGCCGTGGTCGGTTATAGCAACAGCAGGCATTTTATAACGAGACGCCTGTTCAATGAGTTCGTCAATCTTTATTGCTCCGTCCAGCAGGCTGTATTCTGTGTGCAAATGGAGGGGGACAAAATCAGAATGTTGCATAAAAAAATATTAACTTCATAAAGAGAGTTAAGTCAAATAAGGTATACAAATTTTTGATGTTCTGATGTTATGATTATAGTGTTTCAAGCCATGTAAAATATATTTAAAAGCTGTCAGTTTGTCTAAATTATGAATGGACTTGTACTCTGGATAACAGGATTGCCCGGAAGCGGCAAAAGCACAATAGCCGATGAAATCAAAAAATCATATCCTGATTTTGTCATCCTTCGTATGGATGAGCTTAGAAAAATCATGACACCCGAACCTTCTTATTCAGAATCAGAAAGAGACATGGTCTACCGCTCAATTGTATATACAGCAAAAATACTGTCAGGGCTCGGACATAATGTCATCATAGATGCAACAGGCAATCTCAGAAGATGGAGGGAACTTGCAAGACAGCTAATCCCAAACTTTGCTGAAATATATCTCAAATGTCCTTTAGAAATCTGCTCGGAGCGTGAGATGTCACGAAAAGACACTCACGGAGCACCCAAAGACATTTATAAAAAGGGTTCGGCAGGATGGCCTGTGCCGGGAGTGCAGGTGCCTTACGAGGAACCGCCGAATCCTGAAATCATAATAGACACTGACAAACTTTCTATTAAAGATGCTTTGTCAATTATGCAGAAATTCATAAAAGTGAGATTATATGGATAAATTTTTTCTTGATAAAGAGAACACTGTATTGGCAATTATTGATGTTCAGGACAAACTCGCTGTTATAATGCATGACAGAAATGAGGTTGTTAAGAATTGTCTGCACCTTGTTGAGCTTGCAAAGATGCTGGAGATACCGATAGTTATAACCGAGCAATATCCTAAAGGTCTTGGAAGTACAGCCAGTGAAATCAGAGATGCACTGCCTTCATACCAGCCAATTGAAAAATTAACATTTAGTTGTTGTGATGAGCCGGTATTCTTAAACAAAATTAAACAGCTTAATAAAAAGAGTGTCATTCTGACCGGTATGGAAACACATGTCTGCGTGCTCCAGACATGTATAGGTCTGCTAAAGGACGGCTTCAATATTCATATTGTTAAAGATGCTGTATGCTCAAGGACCAAAGAGAACCGGCAGACAGGAATTGAATTCATGCGTGATGCCGGCGCTGTCATTACCTGCACAGAAACGGTTTTATTCCAGTTGCTGAAGATTGCAGGAACAGAGGAGTTCAAAGCTATTGCAAAGAGGATTAAGTAGAACGATTAGGAAAATTTGCCTTTTCCCTTTTTCAATAACTTCTTTTCCAGCTTTAAAAGGGTAAGATAATGCTCCACAATGTGTTCGGGCAATTCGTTTAATAAGGCTAAAAACTCTTTTTTGTCAGGGCGCTTTTTCTTATACACTGCAACTTCCTCCCCGACAGCATCTATTTGTTTGCCTTCTTCTTTGAATAGC
>PNNP01000028.1 GCA_013824325.1 Thermodesulfovibrio sp.
TTTCTGGCTGTCGCAACAGTAACGCCGCCTGCAGTTTCAGCAAAAATACCTTCTGTCTTTGCGAGCAGTTTTATTCCTTCAATAATCTCCTCATCAGAAACATCCTCGGCATATCCGCCACTTTCATTTATTACCTGCACTGCATAATATCCGTCTGCCGGATTCCCGATTGCAAGCGATTTTGCTATTGTATTGGGCTTAACAGGCCTTATCACATCCACTCCCTGCTTTACTGCAGTTGATATGGGAGAGCAGCCCGTTGCCTGAGCGCCAAAGACTTTAGTATTAAGCTCCTGCAATATCCCGATTTCCTTAAACTCCTTAAAAGACTTCCAGATTTTTGTTAAAAGGGAACCGCTGGCACACGGTACAACCACATTATCAGGAGACTCCCAGCCCATCTGTTCTATAATCTCAAATCCGTGAGTCTTTGAACCTTCGGCGTAAAACGGCCTGAGATTTATGTTTACAAAAGCCCATTTATATTTATTCGCTATTTCGCTGCAGAGTCTGTTTACTTCGTCATAGTTACCGTCAACAGCAACAAGATTGGGCTCATACACAAGTGAGGCGACAATCTTGCTCTTCTCAAGCGTGGCAGGAATGAAAACAAATCTATTAAATCCTGCACTTGCACCATGCGCGGAGACAGCATGTGCAAGATTGCCCGTGGATGCACATGCAACTGTGTCAAATCCGAATTCCCTTGCCTTTGTAAGTGCGACAGCCACCACCCTGTCTTTAAAAGACAGGGTTGGATAGACTACTGTATCATCCTTTACATATAACTCTTTGATGCCGAGTGCATTTGCAAGTTTATCTGCCTTTATTAAAGGAGTAAATCCAGATTTTAAACCTACCTGGGGCTCTCCGTCTATGGGAAGAAGTTCTTTATAACGCCAGAGGTTCTTTTCCCTTTTCTCAATATTCTTTCTTGTCAATACACGCTTTATTTTTTTATAGTCATAGGAAACCTCAAGTGGACCGAAACAGAATTCGCAGACATATATAGGTTCAACGGGATACTCCCTGCCGCACTCTCTGCATTTAAGACCTTTCACATATCCCATAGACACCTCCCCATCGGTTTCAAAAAACCTTTAAAAACAGTTCGCCTGAAAAAATTTCAAATTGAAACAATATTTTACTCTAAATGGGGTTGAAAATTAAATAGCGCAGGTTTGGAAAGGTATTGTTTCTTTAATAAACTATCTTACAATAATATCAGCCTCTTTTATACCTTCTTCCCTTATCAAAAACCCCTTCACAACCGGCTCTTTTTCTAAAAGCCCGACAATCACATAAACAGCATCTTCGTAAAACGCAAGGCTGATATCCCTGCCTGATGGATATGGCGGTGAGGAGGGATGGGAGTGGTAAATAGCCAGCATTGAGAGATTATTCTCACGCATATCTTTCATGACCTTAAATTGCTCTCTGGAATCCATGAAGTAACTGACAGGCGAGCTTTCGATATTAGTCATTTTATAAATCTTTGAGACCTCATTTTCTTTGCCTGCAAAAATACCGCACACTTCATTCGGATAGCCCTCTTTACAATGAACAAGCATTTCTTTGAGAATCTGTTCAGGAAGGATTAACTTCATAATCCTTTACTTCAGTAATTGTCGGATTATTTCCACATACAGCGCATTCAGGATTCCTCGGCACCTTGACACGCCTGAATTTTGTCTTTAATGCGTCGTATATCAAGAGTCTTCCCTTTAAAACATCGCCTTCACCAAGTATCAATTTCAGCACTTCCATTGCCTGAATTGCGCCTATTACTCCGGGAACAGCACCGATTATGCCTGACACCTGAAGAGTATTCATGAGTTCTTTAGGCGGCATCTCTTCAAAGAGGCATCTGTAACAGTGCCCCTCTCCGGGAATAATGGTGGTAACCTGTCCTTCAAATCTCAGTATCGCACCGCTGACAAGTGGTTTTTTAGTCAGCACACATGCATCGTTGACAAGGTATCTGGTTGGAAAATTGTCACTGCAATCAACGACTATATCATAATCTTTTATCAGACCAGTAATATTTTTATCTGTAAGCCTTTCTCTCACGCCAACTATCTTTGCATCGGGATTTAATGCTTCAAATGTCGCTCTTGCTGATTCTGTCTTTGCAATTCCGATTGTTTTAGTGCTGTGTGCTATCTGTCTCTGGAGGTTGCTCATCTCAACGGTATCGCTGTCCACAATACCGATGGTGCCGACCCCGGCGGCGGCAAGGTAGAAACCGACAGGGCATCCGAGCCCACCGGCTCCTACTACAAACACCTTTGCCTGTAACAGTTTCTTCTGTCCTTCTATACCAACTTCAGGCAGTATTATATGCCGTGCGTACCTCTGTAACTGCTCATCCGTAAATTCCATCATTTGCTGAATTATTCCCCCTTGCCTTCAACCCTTACGAATATTGTCTTATCAGAAACAACAGGCAGGTCATCTATCTCTTTAACTGCTTTTAAAACATCTCTTTCTCTTGCCATGTGTGAGAGAACAACGAGAGGAACAGAGCCGCCAATCCTTCTTCCTTTTTGAATTACTGAAGCAATGCTTATATTGTAATTGCCGAGTATCCCTGAGATTTTTGACAGAACTCCCGGTTTGTCCAGCGCAGAAAATCTGAAGTAATACATGCTCTCTATGTCCTCCATTTTCTTAATCCTATACCCTCCTGCATCCTGAATCCTGAATTCTGAAGTCACGCAGCCGGTGATTATCTTTCTTCCTATATCCACAATATCTGCAACAACAGCACTGCCGGTGGGCATATCACCTGCACCCCTGCCGTAATAGAGAGTTGAGCCGACTGCATCACCTTCAACATAAATTGCATTAAATACACCGTCAACCTTGGAAATCAAATACTCATTCGGCACCATTGTGGGATGAACCCTCATTTCTATCTCACCGTTTTCTGATTTCGCAATTGCAAGAAGTTTCATTTTATATCCAAGCTCTGAAGCAAACTCGATGTCCTGTGCGGTCAACTTTGTAATACCTTCTTTATAAACCTCTCCGTAGGAAAGGGGAATTCCATAAGCGAGTGACGAGAGTATTGTTAATTTATGGGCAGTGTCTATCCCTTCAATGTCAAATGTCGGGTCAGCCTCTGCATAACCGAGTCTCTGTGCTTCTTTTAAGGCATCGGAGAATTCTACTTTCTCATTCGTCATCTTTGTGAGGATATAATTTGAGGTGCCGTTTATAATCCCGTATATTGCAAGTATATTATTTGCAACAAGACCCTCTCTTATTACCTTTATTATTGGTATTCCCCCTGCAACAGATGCCTCAAAACCAATCTCAACGCCGTTTTTATGTGCCTCGGCAAAAATATCATTACCCTCTGTTGCAAGAAGTGCCTTATTGGCAGTCACTGCGTGCTTTTTGTTCTGAATTGCCTGAATGATAAAATCCTTTGCAGGATGAATCCCGCCCATAAGCTCAACAACTATATCAATCTCCGGGTCATTAATAACGGCTCTTGCATCGGTCGTGAGTATGCCATTAGGAACCTTGATGCCTCTGTCCCTTTTTATGTCAAGGTCTGCAACCCGTTTCAGTACAACATCAAAGCCTGTTCTTTTCCTTATAACATTTTTGTTCTCAAGCAGAATCCTTGCTGTGCCGGTTCCAACTATTCCGAATCCAATTATGCCGACAGAAATCTTCTCCTTCTTCATCTCTTTTTTACTCCTGATATTTATTTATTGATTGCCTTCTTAATGCCTTTAATTGCCTGTTTGATTCTATGCTCATTTTCTACAAGTGCGAACCTAACGTAATTATCTCCGCCTTCTCCAAAACCGATGCCAGGAGATACAGCAACCTTTGCTTCTCTAATAAGATATTTTGAAAATTCGAGCGAGCCCATTTTCTTAAAAGGCTCGGGCATCTCTGCCCAGACAAACATCGTTGCTTTGGGAGCTTCAATACACCATCCTGCATTGTTCAGTCCTTTAATTAAAACATTCCTTCTGAATTCATATGTCTTTCTCATCTCTTCAACGCAATCCTGAGGTCCCCTGAGTGCGACTATGCTTGCAATCTGTATCGGCTGAAACATGCCGTAATCAAGATAGCTCTTTATCTTTATCAAGGCACCGACTATGTCCTTATTGCCTACACAGTAGCCGACTCTCCAGCCAGCCATTGAGTAGCTTTTTGTCATTGAGAAAAATTCAACGCCGACATCCTTGGCGCCGGGTATCTGAAGAAAGCTCGGCGCTTTATAATCATCAAACACAAGGTCTGCATACGCAAGGTCATGGATTACGATGATATTATTTTCCTTTGCAAAGTCCACAACCTTCCTGAAGAAATCCAGTCCTTCAAGAACTGCAGTTGTAGGATTATGCGGAAAATTTATTATCAACATCTTTGGCCTTGGCCAGGTCTTTTTATATGTCCTTTCCATTTCTGTGAAGAAATCAATACCGGGTCCTATTGGTATGCTCGACACTTCACCGCCTGCAATTATTACAGAGTAAGGATGTATCGGATATGCAGGGGTCGGTGTCATGACTACATCTCCTGGCTGAACAGTGGCAAGGGCGAGATGAGAAAGTCCTTCCTTGCAGCCGATTGTAACCACTGCCTCTGACTCTGGGTCTATGTCTACATTATAACGCCTCTTATACCATTCGGAGATTGCCACCCTGAGCTGTGTTATTCCCTTTGATGCTGAATATCTGTGATTCCTCGGATTATTAGCAGCTTCACACAATTTTGCTACAATATGTTTTGGTGTTGGAAGATCAGGATTGCCCATGCCGAGGTCAATTATATCCTCGCCTTTGTGCCTGTATTCCATCTTTAAATGATTTACGATAGCAAACACATAAGGCGGCAGCCTTTTGATTCTGTTGAACTCAAACACTTTTATTTCCTCCTGTATACATTTCTTCTGCGTTCATTGAACTCCTTACCAGCGGCCCTGCTGCAACATATTCAAAGCCTAAATCTACAGCCGTCTCTTTAAGGTCTTCAAAAACATCAGGCTTAATGTATTCTACAACAGGCAGATTCTTTTTTGCAGGTCTCAAATACTGTCCTATGGTAAGATACTTGCATCCGGCGCTTCTCAGGTCGTTGAACAATTCCAGAACTTCATCCCGTGTCTCACCAAATCCGAGCATCAGTCCTGATTTTGTCCTCATGCCGGGGTTAATCTTTCTGGCATTATACAGCACATTCAATGAGCGCTTATAGTCAGCCTGAGGCCTTATCTTTTCATAAAGTCTTTTAACGGTCTCGATATTATGGTTAAATACATCAGGAGCAGATTCAACAACAACTCTCAATGCATCAATGTCTCCTCTAAAATCTGGTATCAATACTTCAACTTTTGCTTCCGGCAGTTTATTTTTAACTGCCTTTACTGCTGCTGCAAATTGAGAAGCACCGCCGTCAGGAAGGTCGTCTCTTGTAACAGATGTGATGACGATATATCTTAATCCCATTTCCAGCGCCGCCTCTGCAATCTTTTCGGGTTCTTCAATATCAACCCCTGATGGCATCCCTGATTTCACAGAACAGAAGGCACAGTTTCTGGTGCATACGTCGCCCAGTATCATGAATGTAGCGGTCGGCTTTGAAAAGCAGAAAACAGTGTTCGGGCATCTTGCTTCTTCGCAGACTGTTGAAAGCTTATGATTCCTCAAAAGACTTTTTGTAGAATGTAGTTTGTAGTTCAGGATTTTCGGGTCAGAACAGCCTTTATCGTCAAGAATCAAACTGTGGGATTTAAGCTGTGATTTAATCCATTCGGGCAAACGGCTCATAAAATAAAATACAGGAAAAACAGGACAAGATACAAGCTGGTGAGAAATATTTAAGTTCTCAGAATATAAATTGCAGACTGATATTTGAAGGGCCATTTATGGGCCCCTGATTTTGTCAAATTTTTACTACATTGATAGCTTTCGGTCCTCGTTCATCATTTGTAATCTCAAATTGAACCTTCTGGCCCTTTGCCAATGTCTTAAAACCATCCCCTTGAATAGATGAATAATGCACAAAGACATCGGGTCCGTTATCCTGCTGGATGAAACCATACCCCTTGGACTCGTTAAACCACTTAATTGTTCCTTGTAAAGCCATACTGCTAAAACCTCCTTTTGCCCTGACAGACATATTATCCCGAAACAAAGAATCGGGGAACGGAATTTTATAACATGCAATAATGTCAAATGTCAAAGAAAAATCTTTTGGGAATTTTAACGTATTTTTTCTGAACCTTTAGCTTCATTCCATAATGCATCCATTTCTTCGAGTGTCATGTCAGAGAGTTCCCTTCCTGCATCGGCAGCCTTCATCTCTATATATCTGAAACGGGAAATGAATTTGCTGATTGTTTTTCTGAGGGCTTCTTCAGCATTTACACCAACAAATCGGGAAATATTTACAAGAACAAAAAATATGTCCCCAAGTTCATCCTCAATCTTTTTACGGTCTTCGCCTTTAAGGGCTGACCTTAACTCTGTCAGTTCCTCATCAAGTTTCTCAAGCACGTCTTCCGCCTTTTCCCAGTCAAAGCCCGCCTTTGCTGCCCTTGACTGAAGCCTGTGCGCTCTGAGAAGAGAAGGCAGTTCTTTCGGCACACCTTCAAGGATTGATTCCTTTAGTTTGCCTTCCTCTTTTTTCCGTTCCTGCCACTGTTCGACAACTTCATCAGAGGTCTCAAATTTTGAATCTCCAAAGACATGGGGATGCCTTGAAATCATTTTGTCGCTGATTTTTTCAATGACATCATTCATATCAAATTCACCGCGCTCTTTAGCCAGTTGGCAGTGAAACACTATCTGGAATAAAAGGTCGCCGAGCTCTTCCTTTATGCTTTTGGGATTTCCTTCATCAAGCGCCTCAAGAAGTTCATAGGTTTCTTCTATAAGATATGGCTTGAGTGTTTCTGCTGTTTGTTTCTTATCCCACGGGCATCCGTTCTCCGAACGCAGCACTGCCATTATGTTCAATAGTTTTTGAAAACTGCTCATGATTATATCTCCCGTAATCTAAAAAACAATGTTAATTTAACAGTTCGGCTAATAAGAAACTATTTTCTTTTAACCAGCTGCGTTTGTCCTTATAAGAAGAAATTATTGACTCCACTTTCCCCCAGAAGTCAGGCGAATGATTTTGGTGAATAAGATGACAAAGCTCGTGTACAATCACATAATCCAGCACGGATAATGGCGCCATAATTGCTTTCCAGTTAAATCTCAAAACTCCTGAATGAGAGCAGCTTCCCCAGCGTTTTTCCTGATTCCGTATTATTATTTTTTGAGGTATTATGCCTATCAGTTTGGAATATCTTTGTACACGCTCATTAATCTTTTCTTTTGCGCGTTCGATATACCATTCAAGCAAATTTTCTTTTACAATCTTAGATGCAACCCTGCCTGAGAATTTATTATTAATCTCAACATAGAATCTGCCTGACATAAGTTTGCAGTGGCCGCATTTTTCATCTTCTGATTTTATTACCTTAAGCCGATATTCTCTGCCTAAATATGGGAAAGACTCTCCGCTTACAAATTCCTTTTTAGGCATTTCAGCATTTAGTTTTTTAATCTTCTCCTGTTTCTGGATAATCCATCTCGCCCGCTTCCGTACAATCTCCTTAATCTTGTCTTTATCCAGAAAATAAGGGGACAGAACCACGACTGTAGAATTCGGCTGTATCTGCAGAGCGACTGTTTTCTTTCGCTTGCCCCTTTTAATATTAAACTTTATCTTTCTGTTGCCGTATGTTATGTGTTCCATTTAAATGTCTTTCAGTTGACTGCTTGCAAGCGACATGATTCCGTAAATTAGGGGTTCAGTCTCATCCTTGGGACAGCCCTTTGCTTTAAGTTTTCTTCTGATTAAACTTCTCATCTCACGCTTGATGTCTTCTTTCTCTATCCAGTCAATGACCCTTTTATCTTTAATTATCCCGACAATCTCTTTTGCGAATGCTACCTGTTCCCCGTCGGAGTTATGAAAAAGACTTTCTTTAAACGGGCTGAACAAGCCATAGAAGGCTAATTCTTTAGTATCGTTTAGCCCAAGAAATTTGGCGTAAGATTCTCTTCTTTTTTCCTGCTCTTTGATTTCCAGAAGATTCTTAAGATACTCAGCCTCATCTTTTCTCTCTTTCTTGTTTTCTGCTATCAGGCTTTCAAGCTGCTCTTTAAGCGAACCGTAGAAGACAGGGTCATCTGAAATCTTTTCTGCGACAGTCTCTCTTATTGCATATTCAATATGACTTGCCTTTGCACGCGTACTGCCTTTGACTTCCAGCTTTTCTTTGAAATCAGGCGCAGTGATATTTATGGGCTCAAGAATTTCTTCTATCCCTGTATCCATTATATGAGCATGAATCAGAGCTTCAACTTTTTTGCTGCAATCTTCAAGACTCAAACGCTCATCACGATATAAATTCTTAGCCCCTTCGCGTATTGCACCAAGAAATTTAAAATCGTCCACATATGGATTGACCAGAGGATCAGGAATCAGGAAGTCCATGCTTCTTGCAAATTCACGGAATGCCATGTCAAACTGGGCTCTCACATCCTCAGGTTCAAGAATCTCCATACAGCTCTGCAATATATCTTCAGGTTTAGCGCCTGATCGGTTTACCTTTTCAAAGTATTTCATTGTCTCTTTGTGCCAGTGGGCAAGATTGGCTGATTCTTTCTTGATATCCTCGGTGCCAAAGATCCCCTCAAGGTCTTCTTTGTCAAACATCACGAGGGCCTCGGCGAGTTCTTTGCCGACACCGGCATAATCTACAACAAGGCCGAAATTCTTTCTCGGAAATGTGCGGTTGGTACGGGCAATTGCCTGCAATAAGGTATGTTCCCTTAACCTCTGATCGAGATACATCACCTGTTCAACAGGCGCATCAAAGCCGGTCAAGAGTTTATCGCATACAATCATAAACATAAGTGAATTCTTTGGATCAATGAAAGCCTCTTTTATGCTTTTCTCTTTTGCCGGGGTAAGCTTGTATTTTTCTTTCCATTCTTTAGAGTCGTCATTATTTACCGTTATAACAACCACCGAGCGTTCGGGACCAATGAGTTTATCAAGTGCATTTTTATACATGACTGCTCCCTCTCTGTCAGGAGCAACTATCTGTGCTTTAAAGCCATTAGGCTGTATATGCACTGTATAATGCTCAACTATATCCATGGCGATTCTCGCAATGCGCCTGTCTGCTTTGACAAGTGTGTCAAGCGTTGCATATTTCTTCTTCAGCCTCGCTTTTTCATCTGATGTCTTGTCATGAAATAGTTCATCAAAAAGCTGGTCGAGGGATTTCCCAACAACTTGAAGCTGCGCCATTCTGCTTGCATATTTGACAGGTACTATCTCTTCATCTTCTTCCGCATTTTTGATTGTATAAGCATCAAGATATTTCTCACCCACCGGGCTGAAATGGCGATAGGTATTCCTGTCCCTCTTATCAAGTGGTGTGCCCGTGAATGCAAAGAAGGAGGCATTGGGCAACGCATTCCTCATATTCAACGCATAAAAGCCATACTGGCTTCTGTGCGCTTCATCTGTCATTACGATAATATTTTCTGATGTAGATACAGGCTCTTTTAATTCCTTTCTGAAAAGAAAAACTGTGGTTAAGATCGTCTGCCCAACATTATGGCTGAGCAGTTCATACAGCTTTTTGTGCGTTCCGCCTTTTTCCTTTATCTGTACAGGATTCGGAAAATTGCAGTTCCTGAATGTCTTGCTTATCTGCTCGTCAAGGTCAATACGGTCTGTAACAATGATAATCGTCGGGTTCTTGAGTTTCTTTTCCTCGCGTCTCAATTTGACTGCTGCAAACAACATTGTGAGGGATTTGCCTGAGCCCTGCCAGTGCCAGACAATGCCCCGTTTATCATCCTCTTCAGTCACACGCCTCATTATTTTATTTACTGCTCTGAACTGCTGATACCTGCAAATCTTCTTGATTATCCTTCCCCTGTCGTATTCATAGACGATAAAATTTCGGATAATGTCGAGAAGGTTCTTTTTATTCAGCACTCCGGCTATCAGGATTTCCTGTGCTGTCGGCTTATCGGACAAGTCTTCTTTTTTGATAAGCCCGCTCTCAATCATCTCTTTTACGCTTGGATGGTCAGCCATGTTCGAAAGTTTTTCGCCGTTCCTATCTTTCCATTCATGGAACTGCTCAGGCTCTGCACCGATAGAGCCGTATTTTGCACAGAAAAGATTCAGTCCGACAAGAAACTGGTTAGTGTGGAACAATTGCGGGATTTCATTTTGATAGCGGATAAGCTGGGTCAGAGCTTTGCCTAAGCCTGTCTGTTTTGCAACAGGGCTTTTGCATTCAATGACAACTAATGGAATGCCGTTTATAAAAATAACTATGTCCGGCCTGTCTGTCTCAGATGGGCCTTTTACCCAGAACTGGTTAACGACAAGAAACTCGTTCTTTTCGGGATTATCAAAATCAATGAAACGGATTGTCTTTTTCTGCCTTTTTCCGCCTGTATCCTGATCAATGGATACTCCGGCAATAAGGTCTTTGTGAAATTTCTGGTCTGCCTCAATAAGACCTTCTGCCTGAATGTGGGTTACACGCCTGATCGCTTTTTGAATGGGCTGCTCTGTGACGTCTTTATTTATCTCTTTGAGCTTCTTTTTCAGCCTTGATACAAGAACAACCTCGCGCCTGCTTGCACGTTCACATTTTTCCTTTAGTTCGGGATCAAGTTCATCGCCATGAATATAATCATATCCCAGTCTCTTCAACTGCTCGATGGCAGGCTTTTCAGAAAGGTAATCCTCATTAAAAACCGACTTAGTCATCAGCTTTTCTCATTCTTCTTTTTTGAGTCCAAGCCTGTCCCACATCCATGAAAGATCATAATACGGCCTGCCTTCTTTCCTATTATGTTCCTCACCATTTTCGAATAATTTCAGCAAATCAATGACTTTTTTCTTGCCTGCCTTGGTTTTAACAGCCTGTGCAGGTGTTTTGCCTTCAAGGGCAGGGATTTTTTCCTTCAGCCATTTTTCGGAATGTTTCTGCATGAATTGTGTATAAAGCTGCTGCTTTATCTCCATCGGGATTTCATTTTCTTTTTTCTTTTCAGATTTGCCCTCGTGAGACTTCAAAGCCTGCATCGGGTCTTGAAACGAATCTATTTTATGGCTAATTGCTCCGGAGGTATTCTCAAGAATGAGCTTCTTTCCCCGTTCAAGCCGCTCTTTTGAATTGCACTCAAGGGTCAACGTATCACCTTTTATCTCAATATTGCCGAATATCGTGGCGCTTCCGTCCTTATCGCGCTTGTCGAACCAGCCAAAACCATTTTTATCCTGCTCAAATCCCTCTATCTGTTTTAATCCGTTTATGACATCCTCTTTGTCTTTGATTTCAAATATTGCCTTTGAAAAAAGTAAAGGCTCGCCGCTTGTTGTTGAAAATTTCATGGGAGGCGGGTTTTGAATAAGATCATACCAGTAGAAGTTGAAAATATCGCTGTTCTTCTTCAGAAAGTCATCTATCGTGGCATCAGGGAAATCCTGTTTATATTCTTCATATTCTGAATATATGTCTGCGAGAATTCTCTCTTTCTGCTTTAGAGGATACGGATAAACAGAGCCGCTCATGATATACATGCCGTCAACAGGCAGAACCCTTGCTGCAAAGATGTCCCATTTTCTCAGGCTTCTTGTAGCAGCCTTTTCACTCACATCGTATTCCCCGCCAAGCAAAAGGTCTTTCAGCAGCAATCCTTTCTCAGGGAACACTTCCTGAACCTCATACAGGCTGATTACGGAGTTCTTCATCATAGTCAGAATCCTGTGCTCATCTGATGACAGTTTTCTGTTGTTTTCCATATAGAGGTCAATCAGGGTTTTGTCATTCCCCTCATCAATGATGAAATCATATACAATCCATTCCCAAAAGTTTATGTCTGCCAGATAAAGGGTTTCTTTATCAAGATATTTTTCAGGCTCAAAGTCGCCCCAGAAAATAGAATGTGCGTCATTCAATCTGTCTGCAAAGTTCTTCTTGAAAAATCTCAGCAGTTCTTGAACAAGCCTTGCCCTAATAGACTCTTCTTTCCCTGTTTCAATATATGACGTGCTGAGACAACACCTTTTATACTTCTTGCCGCTCCCGCAGGGACAAGGGTCATTTCTTCCAGTTTTCATATTAATGCAATTTTACCCTAACCCTGCCCGTTAATAAAACCTGCATGAGGGATTTTTTCAGGGATTCGAGGGTTTGCTTATGAAGCTCTGCCTCTTCAATGTCTTCGTCAATAGATGACAATATGTTGCCTATTTCCTTCTGCTCTTTTAGTTCAGGTAAAGCAACTGTGACATTACTGAAAAGACTTTTATTAACTATGGGGACCGCCTGTGTTCCTGCCATTTGCTTAATCTTATCTCTTATAAAATCGAGGTAATAATAAACGAAATTAAAGTCATTTTTCTTGCAAATAATTGAATTTATCTGCTGATTAGTTGCCAGTTCTACTCCTGCGATTCCAACCTTTCCTATCGTTGAGCCGATGCATACATAAAGAATAGTATTCACAGGAAGCATTCTTGCAACTGACGCACCTTCTTTACTCAAATATTTTTCTGTCTTTGTGATCACCTTTACTTTCCCTAAATCAAAGGGAGAAACAAAGGGAAAATCACTCCCGTAATATTCCTTTACCAATGTGCTTGGCGTACTCCCTGTCACTATCTCACCATAATCTGAGATTCTACCTACCTCCCACTCCACCGGCATCTCGCCAATCTCAGTATTCTTGAACTTCTTGTGGCCGATGCCGCGGGTGAGGAGTTTCTGCATCAGTCCTTTCTTGAGTTCTTTTGTTTTCTCAATAATATTTTCCGTCTCCTCAATGGCGTTATCAACAGTCGTGAAAATCTCAGAGATTTTTTTTTGTTCAGAAAGGGGGGGGAGAGGCATTAGCAGTGAACGGATAATCTTTGAATTGAGTCCGCTCATTATGCCACCTTGACTGAGCTTACCAATTTGCTGTTTAACAATATCTGAATCTTGAATGAGCTTTGATAGATACTCTGACAAAACCCTGTTATGGTGAGGTTGTATGCGTAGCAGGTGCGAATCCATTATCCCTTTGGCAGCATTTGGCGGCAAAACGGCACAACTCCCAATTGATCCCATCATTGTTATAAGAACATCTCCAGGAAAAATCTCTACACTCTTCAACGACTCAAACTTTTCCTGAGAAATGTACCGTGTTCCAATCTGGAAATCCTTCTTCATAACATTCTCTTGCCCATAGACTTTTGTTCCAATGGCAACTAGTTCGTTCCTTTTTAATTGACTGCCGAATGGGCCAATTTTAATTGCATTTTTATTTGGCGCAGAAATTTGTTCAATGGTCGCAACTTCCCAATCCACCGGTATCTTCCCTATCGGCGTGTCTTTAAATTTAATCCCTGTTCTTAAACTCTTTATCTGGGTCATAACTCTATGCCTCCGCCCCAAACACCCTGATTATAAAATCTTCAAAAGCCTTTGCATAGTTTTCCGGTCGTACACCTCGCCCCGGAATCGGCGGAATATCAATGCCGCTTTGTGCGAACTCATTCCCGACAAGTTCCATTGCATCCCTGAGCTTTGAACTTTTAATGTATTCTGATGTTGTCTCCCCGATTTCCAATAGTGCAGCCCACACTGTCAGCAAGGCTTCAAAGAGGGATATCCAGTCAATCCAAACAGGTCTTTTGCTTTCCTCAAAGCTGCTCTTTGACAAAAATTCCCACCATCTTTCTTGCGAAAGCCAGTATTCTATTTTCCTTTTCCCTCTTATACGTGTAAGCACAAGCCCTGACTTTGAAAGTTCAATCAATGCATCCTGTGTTCCCCTTACAGAAAGGCCAATTGCCTTTGCAACTTCTGAGGGATGCCCTGCATCATGGGTTAACAGGTAAAGAATACATTCAGCCCTGCTTCCGACTCCAAAAAGCGCTCGGAGCATAAACCTGATATTTGATTCAGCAGTCGGTATTACTTCTCTTGATTTTTTGCTGGGACTTAATGGTGCTCGAAAGAAACCATACTTGGAAAATATTTCGTCAACCGGAATACCTATCATCAACACTACATCTTTTTCATATCTCCCCGGAAATAGAGGCTCTGGCTCTTCCTGTATATTTTTGAAGAAAAGCTTCGCCAGATTTTTCCACTTTCTTTCCTGCCCCTGCACTGACAGAAATTCCGATACCGCACCCATAAGACGGCAAGCTTCATCTGAACTCTCTCTAAGAATTCCTCTTAATCTTTGTATATCAATCCACTGCCCGTTTGTAATGAGCCAGTCCATGACCTCATCAAAAAGTCTCGGGTCATAGCGCCCTGTTTCAAGAGTAAATACAAGAAGCGCCTCGGGATCTATTGCCCACGGCTCTCTTGCTCTTGCCTCGCCGAGAACACCGATTGCAGACCACTGCCTCCATAGAAAACCAAGGATGTTATCAAGAAATGTATCTCTAAAGTCTTTTTGCGACATCCTCATGCCCCATATGCTTTAACAAATCTTTAATGCTCTGCCTGAAACTTTCTGAAATATCATGCGTCATGCTCCATCGTGCAGCCTCTTCAAGTTCTGTAGCATTAGGTTCTAATAAGAGCAGGTCGTTGTAATGTTTCCCTATCCCTTGATCTACAGCAGCATAGAGTTTGAAGCAAATCTGGTCATATCTGTTGAGAAAATATATTATCAGTTTATTGCCGTATCGCTTTGTCTCGGCTCTGTTCACAAGACCTTCAGGAAGGCCGAAATCAACCGCAGACGTGGGACCGGTATTGAGCCAGTTTTCCGGCAGATCAAAATCCCTGCCCACTTTTTTTACTGCTTCCACAAGTCTTGGAGGCAATGGTTCTGCCTTTATAAGATGAATTTGTCCGTCTCCAAGTTTCTCAGCAAACGCAACGACATCAACATCTTTAGTTGTTCTGCTGACATATCCGAGAATATTGAGGGCAGAACCGCCGCATACAACCAACTCAGGCACAATTGCACTGTTTGCGTCCAACTGTTCACCCAGTGCAGTCAAGATTTTTTCTATCTCCTTCTTATCCTGAAACATGGCTAAATTCTGTATCCCAGTTCTTTTAAAAACTCATTCATTCTTTCTTCTGTAGTGCTCCGCCTCTTTTTTAATTCTTTTAATTCATCAATCACACTCTGCACATCAATAGCCTCTTCCTCTTCGGTTACATCGATGTACCGTGCGATGTTCAGGTTATAGTCATTGGAACGGATTTCATCCAAAGAAACAGGACTGCAGTATTTGTCTATTGTCTTATATCCCCTGTATGCATCAACTATTTTTTTGATGTCCTGCTCTCTGAGCTTGTTCTGGTTTTTCCCCTCAAGATAATCGTTTGCGCCGTATAGGAAGAAAACTTTTCCTTTATGTTCTTTCAGCTTATTCTTATTGATAATGAACAGGCAGGCAGGGATGCCAGCACCATAAAACAGGTTTGAAGGAAGTCCTATCACAGCTTCAACCAAATCCTCTTCCAGAATTCCCCGTCTTATTTTCCCCTCTGCCCCTCCGCGGAAGAGTGCGCCATGGGGAAGCACAACACCAGCTCTCCCTGTATAATTTAAAGTTGCTATCATATGTTGAACAAATGCATAATCACCGTAACCTTTAGGCGGTATGCCGAAGTGAAAACGTCTGTAAGGATCGTGCTGTGCTTCTTCATATCCCCAATTTTTAAGCGAAAAAGGCGGATTCGCTATAACAATATCGAATTCCATGAGTTTGCCGTCTTCTCTCAGAAGCCTTGGTTTTCTTAGTGTATCTCCTTTTTCAAGCGCAGCTGTTATGCCGTGTAGGAGCATGTTCATTTTACAAATGGCCCACGTTCCGATATTTCTTTCCTGGCCGTAAAGTGAAATATTCTTCCAGTTCTGTTTGTTTTCTCTGAGATAATATGCCGCCTGAATCAGCATACCGCCGGAACCGCATGTTGGATCGCATATCCTTATTCTTTCTTGAGGGTCGAGCAACCCTACAAGGAGTTTAACTACCTCTTTCGGAGTGTAAAATTCCCCTCCTTTTTTGCCTGCATCATCTGCAAACTGCGCTATGAGATATTCATAAGCACGACCAAGGATATCAGGGTCGGAAAGATTATCATTTCTCAAAGAGATTTTTGAAAAATGGGCTATTAGTTTCGACAATATTTCATCTGGGAGTCTGTCTTTGTCATTAAAATCAGTGGTAGAAAGAACGCCCTCCAATTTTCCAACATTTGCTTCTTCAAGAGTCTCGTTGGCCTTATTAAGGACTTCTCCAAGATTCTGTGTTTTGGTTTTTATAGAATTCCAGTGCGCCTCTATAGGGACAAAGAACTCATGCTCATCAGGTGTTTTCCATGCCAATTCCTTATCACCGGTTTCCCTCTCAATCCTTTCACCCTCTTCATCAAAAACATCTGAAAGACGCTTGAGAAATAAAAGCCCAAAGATGTAGTTCTTGTAATCAGACGCATCTATACTCCCTCTAAGGATATTGGCAGCTTCCCATAAATGAGCCTCAAGCTTTTCCAGAGTAATAGTATTCATGTATGTAAACTCCTTGATTTTTGAACCTTAGTTAAGAATAGCAAAATTAGAATAAAATATCAATAATATAGTTTATCTTTAATAATAAGAATAATAAACTATTAAAACTGACTTGTAATTTTAAAAGGAGTGCTAAAATGAAGCTATTTCGTCAATATCTTCAGTATTTCTCTATATCTCTCCGCCATCTTCCGCACAATATCATCAGGCAATTTTGGTCCCGGGTATTTCATATCCCAGTCAAGTGTAAGCAGATAATCTCTCACAATCTGCTTGTCAAAACTGTCCTGCCCCCTGCCGGGCTTATAATCCTTAATTGACCAGAACCTTGAGGAATCGGGCGTCAAAAGCTCATCAATAAGAATAAGCTCATTATTGTAACTGCCGATTTCCATCTTTGTATCTGCTATTATTATCCCTTTCTTTTCTGCTATCGAGCGAGCCCTCTTATAGACATTCAGGGCGATGTCCCTTGCCCTTTCAGCAACAGAGTTGCCGACAATCTTTTTCGTTTCATTAAAACTTATATTTATGTCATGTCCCTGTTCTGCCTTTGTGCTTGGTGTGAATATCGGCTCATCAATCCTCGATGATTCCACAAGACCTGCGGGAAGTTTGATGCCGCAGACTGTTCCCTTTTCGTTATATTCCTTCCATCCCGAACCGGAGAGATAACCCCTAACAATGCATTCAATCGGCAATGGTTTTGCCTTTCTGACAAGCATGCTTCTTCCTTCAAGCATGTCCTTATACTTATGCAATATTTTAGGATAATTTTTTACATCTGTAGCAATGATATGATTTTCAATAATGTCCTTCATATGATTAAACCAGAAAATAGATATCCGGGTTAAAACATTCCCTTTCCCCGGGATGCCGTTGGGCAGCACAACATCAAAAGCAGAGATTCTGTCAGTGGTAACAATTAACAGGTAGTCATCAAGCTCATAAACATCCCTCACCTTGCCTCGCTTGATTAGTTTGACATCTTTCAAATCAGATTCAATAAGAACTTCTACCATCCCTTCCTCCTGAATTCTTCTTCATTAATCTAACAAAAAACATATCATATTAGCATTATAATATCGAGAATCACCATCCCTGCAATAGCCGCAAATGCTAACATATCAAACAAAGCACCTATCCAGCCCAAGCGCTGAATATAAAGTCCTGCAAATATACCTGCTGTGTATCCTGCAAAAAAACCTGCTGCGCCTGTTAAGACCTTTTGCCAGAATGTTAAGTGATAAATTATGCCTGTTGTTAAACCGAGAGTAATTCCCAGAAATACAAAAAATAAAAATATGGCTGTGCGGAAATATTCAAAAGAAGGACGATGCCCTTTTTCTGAATGAATGCTTTTTATCAGCAGCATCAAAAATACACTTAGTCCCAAAATACCGAATATCCATCCGACTGTAGAGCCGGAACTTAAAGCCGATGCAAATCCAAAGGCGCTTGAGAATACAGAAAGAACGGTAAGGATTGTAAATTCTATCGGGATATGATTTGAAAATGGCGATTGATATTCATCTCTCTTTTGGCGCAACTGCCGCCATAATAACGCAGGGAAAAAGTCTTTATGAAATGCTATTGAGAAAAAACCGGGCGGTTTGTTAGTGTTTGTCATGGGTTAACTTTTAAGTTTAATATTTTATCTCATTATTTTGAAATCCGGTATTTCATGTTGTTATATAGGAAACCGATTTATTTTGTTGTTGCCAGCGGAAAATCCATTCCCCGTGAATCCACCACAGGATATTGAGCTTCCTGTTTGTACTTCTTTGTTACATCAGGCAGTTGTTCTTCTATGTAACTCATAAGTTTTCTTACAGTAACGGTTTCACCTCCGCCTGATGCTTTGCCCTTTAATCCTTCCAAGAGTGTATATGTGAATACTCCATGACCGAGTTCTTTAACTTCTGCTGCAAACTGGTCTTTTGTGGATGCTGCTATTATGTGCACCCCTGTTGAGCGGGAAAGCTGTGATAACGCCTTTCTGTCTTCAAATCCCCTGAATGCTATAAGCACTGCCCCTGACTTGCACGCATCCACAAGCACCAGTATCTTCTGTGCTCTTATGTTCTTTATAAGCCCTGAAAGTTCATCCGATGAAATACCTTTTGTCTTCACTTCTTCTTCCCTTTCAGGATATGTAAGCTCATGGGGTATGAAATACCATTTGTCATTTATATTCTCTCCATGCCCTGCAAGGTAAATCAATACTGCATCCTGCGGGCTTGTGTTCTGCAATTGCCTTAATTTTGAAATTATTGTTTCTTTTGTCGCCTGTTCGTTGTATATGTCTATTGCCTCAATTCTCTTGAAAAGCCCTTTACCTTTCAGTCTGAAAAATTCAACTATACCTTTTGCATCAGGCTCTGCGTAGTTAAGATTTAAAGATGGATTTTTGTATTTGTTTATCCCTACTGCAAGTATATACAGAGATACATCCTTTTGCGGCGCAGTTAGTTTGACGATGAGCTCATAAGGGTTTGATTCTGTCCTGTCCTTGCTGAATGCAGTTGCCCTGAAGGTGTTCGCGCCATCCACAAGGGTGACGGTATATGTCTTTATCGA
>PNNP01000029.1 GCA_013824325.1 Thermodesulfovibrio sp.
ACTTGACAGCAGTCAGGTGTTTTGATAGGATTTTGTTCATGGAACCGGTTTAAGGAACAATCTCTGGATTCGTCCGGAGTTAGAAGATATAAGGGGGTTGATTTATGATCAAATCGAATTTTGTACATTCATTCGAGGGGTTTCTCAGCAAATCAGCGGGGCGGTTACTAAGTGGATCGCATTCACGGTTTCTTGGATGTCTTTTGGTGTTTATCCTCTTTACCGCTATTCCGCCTATAGTCCACGGCAACGAACGCCAGCTCCCCGAGGAAAGGACTGCAAAGCATTTCGAGTCAATAAAGACGGAACCTTTCGAATATCAGGCATTTCTAAGACAAATGCCAAAGGGCGGTGATTTGCACACCCACTTGTCGGGTGCGGTTTACGCAGAAACTTATATCCAGTGGGCTGCACAGAAAGACCTATGTGTGGACCAGAGGACATTCCTCCTGTCAGAGACTCCGTGTGATGAGTCATCAGGGCGTCCAAAAGCAAGCAAAGCACTTACCGATACTGTACTTTATCGACAAATCGTGGATGCTTGGTCGATGCGGAACTGGCAATACTCAAGGCAGAGCGGGCATAATCAGTTCTTTGACACCTTTGGAAAATTTGGCATGGCAACGGATGACAAGCTTGGCGATATGATCGCTGAGGTGACTTCACGCGCGGCAGCTAACCGCGTGAATTATCTGGAGCTGATGCTAACGCCTGACAAGGGAAAATCCATGGACATCGGCAAACAACTAAAGTGGAGCGATGACTTTGGAAAGATGCGTGAAGAATTACTGAGGCAGGGCATCTCGCAAGCGGTTGAGGAAGGTAGGCGCTCGCTCAACAGTGCAGAGGATAGAAAACGTCAACTGCTGAAGTGCAATACAGGGCAGGCTGATTCCGGGTGCAGTATCTCCATCCGCTATATCTTTCAGATTGGACGCGCCACTCCCCCGGAGCAGACTTTTGCTCAGTTAATAGCAGCGATGGAGCTGGCAAGTATCGATCCTCGCGTCGTTGCACTGAATCTTGTACAGGCGGAAGATAGTCTGCTTGCAATGAATAATTTTTCGCTACAGATGCGCATGCTCGATTATCTACACACTATATATCCGAAGGTCCATATCACATTGCATGCAGGCGAGCTCACCCACGGGCTCGTACCTCCTGAAGGACTGCGGTTTCATATTCGTGATTCAGTTCGGAAAGGGCATGCAGAACGGATTGGACACGGGGTGGACGTGATGTATGAGGATTATCCGTTTGCGCTGCTTCAGGAAATGGCTGAGAAAAATATTATGGTGGAGATCTGTTTGTCGAGCAACGATTTAATCCTGGGGGTGCGCGGGAAAAAGCATCCACTGGCGACATACTTGAAATACGGTGTGCCAGTCGCCCTTGCCACTGATGACGAGGGGGTTTCGCGATCGGATATGACACAAGAATATGTTAAAGCAGTAGAGGAGCATGCATTGACGTATCTTCAGCTAAAGACGATGGCGCGCACAAGTCTCGAGCATGCATTCATAGCTGGAGCAAGTGTTTGGAAAGATGCGAAACGATTTGTCTTTGTTCAACCGTGTGCGACCGAGAAACCGGATAAATGGAACCTTTCGGATGACTGCCGTCAATTCTTAGAGAGCAATGAAAAAGCGAAACTGCAATGGGAATTGGAGAAGGCATTCGTTGATTTTGAGAAAAATTATTGATGCGGTGGAGTAATTGAAAAATTGGACATCCTTCTCAGACATACAAAAAAGAAAAACAATAATTTAATAACAGAAGCCGTGCAGTTAAGCAAACTGCACGGCTTCTGTCTTGTCAGTATTCAAATCCCCTGAAATCTTATAACAGGGAAATGCCTTTACAATCTGCCCTTTACAAGGTCATCTACTACAGTCGGGTCTGCAAGTGTGCTCGTATCTCCAAGGTCTGATACATCTCCCCTTGCAATCTTCCTCAGGATTCTTCTCATGATTTTACCGCTTCTTGTCTTGGGCAGGCCTGGCGCAAACTGAATTTTATCAGGACTTGCAATGGCACCTATAACCTGTCTTACATGACCGACGAGCATTTTCACAAGCTCTTTTGACGGTTCAAATCCCGCTTTCAGAGTCACATAAACATATATGCCTTCACCCTTAATCTCATGCGGGTAGCCGACAACAGCAGCTTCTGCCACAGTTTCATGACTGACAAGCGCGGACTCCACCTCTGCTGTTCCGAGCCTGTGACCTGAAATGTTGATAACATCATCTATTCTGCCCATCAACCAGTAATCGCCGTTTTCATCAAATCTTGCTCCGTCACCTGTGAAATATTTTCCGGGGAATCTTGTGTAATAGACCTCTTTTATTCGCTTGTTATCGGGGTCTCCATATGTTCCCCTTAATATGCCGGGCCACGGTTTCTCAATTACGAGATACCCGCCCTCATTAATGCCTGTCGGGGAACCGTCTTCTTTCAGAATCTTCGGAACCACTCCGGGGAAAGGCTTGTTTGCCGAGCCTGGTTTTGTCGTCATTGCACCGGGCAGGGAAGTTATCAGGATTCCTCCTGTCTCTGTCTGCCACCATGTATCAACTATTGGCAGCTTGCCCCTCCCTACATGCGTGTGGTACCACATCCATGCCTCCGGGTTTATCGGCTCTCCAACTGTTCCGAGCATCTTCAATGAAGACAGGTCATATTTTTTAACCCATTCCGTTCCCTCCCTCATGAGAGCCCTTATGGCTGTTGGTGCTGTGTAAAATATGCTGACACCGAATTTATCTATTATCTCCCAGAATCTTCCCGGGTTGGGAAATGTAGGAATACCTTCGAACATGAGGCTGGTTGCACCACTGCTTAACGGCCCATAGAGTATATAGCTGTGGCCTGTCACCCATCCTATATCCGCAGTACAGAAATGGATGTCTTCAGGCTGATAATCGAATATCCATTCAAATGTAAGGTTGGTAAAGACCATATAGCCGCCTGTTGTATGCAATACCCCTTTGGGCTTGCCTGTTGACCCTGATGTATAAAGTATGAATAGAGGGTCTTCTGCATCCATCCATTCAGGCTCACAGTAACTTGGAATATCCGAATCAGCCATCTCATCATGCCACCAGGAGTCCCTCTCAGGTTCCATATCAACTTCAATTGTCCTTTTTACCACAATCATTCTTTCAACCGTCGGGCACTCCTGAAGTGCCTGATCAGCATTTGCCTTCAGGCGTACAAATCTACCTCCTCTCACTCCCCTGTCTGCTGTGATGAGTAGTTTTGCCCTACAGTCCTGAATCCTGTCTCTCAATGCCTGTGCGCTGAATCCGCCGAAAACCACACTGTGAATCGCTCCTATTCTCGCACAGGCGAGCATGGAAATAGGCAGTTCGGGTATCATAGGCAGATATATTGTTACCCTGTCTCCTTTTTTTATACCGTACTTCTTAAGTACATTGGCAAATTTGTTTACCTCACGATAGAGCTGCTGATATGTATATGTCTTGTAACTGCCGTCATCCGATTCCCATATTAGTGCAGCCTTGTTCTTTACAGGAGTGTTCATGAATCTGTCCAGGCAGTTATATGATGCGTTCAGCTTCCCGCCGATAAACCACTTTATTTCCGGTTTCTCAAAGTCCCATTCAAGCACCTTATCCCATTTCTTGAACCATGTGATTTGCTTTTCTGCCATTTCTGCCCAGAATCCTTCAGGGTCTTCTATTGACCTTTTGTAAATCTTTTCATACTCAGCCATGCTTTTTATATGTGCCTTTTCGCTGAACTCCTTTGACGGCGGAAATGTTCTTTTCTCCGCCATTAAAACCTCGATGCTCTTCTCGTTTGTCATATGATTTCCTCCTTTTTTCGTTGTTTTTGATTTGTTGTTCTACTACTACTATCGCTAAACTTTTCCCCTGTATCCTTGAACATTTTAAATTCCTTCAGATCTTCTTTTATTCATTTATTATAAATTCTCCTATGCTGTTGCC
The DNA here is from genome assembly GCA_013824325.1 of Thermodesulfovibrio sp. Lineage (GTDB taxonomy): Bacteria > Nitrospirota > Thermodesulfovibrionia > Thermodesulfovibrionales > Dissulfurispiraceae > PNNP01. The sequence goes on from PNNP01000029.1 coordinate 3,975, forward strand.
TATTTCGGTCTTTTTGTGACCCTGCAAAGAATAACTGCGATAATCAGTACCGTTGCCGATATATAGAATGCCAGGTCATAGGAACCCGTTGCATCCTTGATATATCCTCCGATCAACGGCATTAAAAAACCCAGGCCCCAGCCGAGAAATACCAGTCCGTAATTAAAACCGAGGTTCTTTGCCCCATAAAAATCAGCAGTAAAGGCCGGCAACATTGCCAGACTGCCGCCATACTGCCAAAAAGCGATTCCGACTGCGAGGAATAACAGAGGCACATTTCCGGTCTGCATAATATAAGGAGTAGCCAGCAAGAACAAAGCCGCAATAAGTCCGTTAACCATATATGCGTTTGCCCTGCCTATTTTATCCGAATACAGGCCGGTGCCAACTCGTCCCAAGGCATTGACCGCGCCTCCAAACGATGCTAAAAGCCACGCATTTGCTATAAAAAATTCAAGCTTGCCTGCTGTTTTTGACAGCATAGGCGCTGCATTCGCAATAACTAAAAGACCAGACTGAGCAGAACCAACAAACATAAGGACAAGGGCGTAGAATTGCCATGTTTTGGTCATTTCTGACGCAGACCAGTCATGAGCAGTCTGTTTCTTTGCTGTTGCCGCAGCAGATGCTGCGCTCAGTTTAGGGGCAGGAGCCACATAACCAGCAGGCGGCCATGCAAGCAACTGTCCGGCAATGATAACAACCACGGCAAAAAAGATTCCTAACCCAATGAAGCTTCCTGAAATACCATAATCCTCTATAAGGTATTTCGCCAAAGGTGCAATATAAAGCGCTGCGCCTCCATACCCTCCAACCACAAGACCGGCAATCAGTCCCCTTTTATGAGGACCAAACCATTTTAATGCAGCCGGCGTCGGAGCGGCATAGCCAATACCCATACCAATACCGCCAAAGATGCCGAAACCGATAATAAGGCCGGTATAACTTTTCATAAGCCCTGCAATGATACAACCAGCGGCAAGGAAGAGACCTCCCATCGTAGCGCCCACCTTAGGGCCAAATTTGTCCTGGATTCTGCCCCCGGGAATCATAAAAAGGGCGAATATAAGACCGCACAGAAAATAGGCAACGGTTCCCTGCGCATCGGTGAGATAAGGCCAGCCGGCATTAATGCCCGTCATTATCTCTCCTGCATCAGCCTTTGCCTTATTGACTAACACCCCCTTCCAGACACTCCACGCATAAAGAATCCCAAGGCACAGGTTAACTGCCATTCCTGCAAAGACAACAACCCACGCTTTCCCTGGGACCCCATCAGTGTGTTCTGACATATATTCCTCCTTCAGGACTTAGCATTTTTGCTTTTTTCCCCATCGCAACTTCCTCCTTTCTTTTTATTACTCTGCTCCTATGCCTATGTAAGACCTGAGCTTTTCTTCTTCAAACTTTTCCTCGGCTGTCTTTTCAGAAGACAGAAGGGAAACAAATATCCCCACAAGAAATGCTGCTGCCATTGATATAAGTCCGGGGTTTTTCAGCGGAAATATGGCTTTCGGCATTTGTGCGTTCAGCTCCTCTGTTTTAGCCTCTACTTGCGCTTTCTCAGCCGCAATTGCTGTCTCAGATAAACCGCCTTGTCTCTGCAACATCTCGATTCTCTGTTTTGACTGTACGTCAAGATCTTTTATCTGCGTTTCTATAGCTTTCTTTTCTTTTCCATGTATGATATCAACCCATACGGTTGGGCTGAGGACAATAAGAACAACAGCAAGTGTAAGACCTGTATATATACTTGCAACTGCTCCTTTTGTGGTAAATTTCTTCCACATGATCGACATCAGCAGTGCAGGAAAATTGGCACTTGCTGCAACAGCAAATGCAAGTCCAACCATAAAGGCAACATTCTCCCCCTTAAAAAGAATTCCTAAAAGTATTGCTGCAATGCCGAGGCATATCATAGCTGCCTTGGCAACCTTAACCTCCTCCTTCTCATTCGCAACACCACGCCTTAACACTCCGACATATAAATCATGGGACAGGGCAGATGCACCGGCAAGTGTTAATCCGGTGACCACCGCAAGAATTGTGGCAAATGCGACAGCTGCAAGGAATCCAAGGAAAACGGTTCCTCCAAGCACCTCAGCCAAAAGAGGTGCTGCCATATTGCCACCCTTGTCAATACCCATAATAACTTTCTGTCCGACGAGCACCGCGGCACCAAAGCCAATGGTAACCGTCAATATGTAAAAATAGCCTATAAATCCTGTGGCATAAAAGACGGACTTTCGTGCCTCTTTTGCATCAGGAACAGTATAAAACCTCATAAGAATATGTGGGAGCCCAGCAGTTCCAAACATAAGAGCAATTCCCAGAGAAAATGCATCTATTGGATTGGTTACAAGTCCGCCGGGTTCAAGGAATTTGTCCCCGTACTGTTTGGCGGCAGCGCCAAAGAGCGTGCCATACTCAAAACCAAATTGTGCAAGAGTAAGAATAACAAGCAGAGTTGCACCTCCAAGAAGCATTACTGCCTTTATAATCTGAACCCATGTAGTTGCCAGCATTCCGCCAAAAAGAACATATGATATCATCAATGTGCCGACGACGATGATCGCCACTTCAAACGGAAAGCCGAACATAAGTTTTATGAGAGTTCCAGCTCCCACCATCTGAGCGACAAGATAAAAGAGAACGGTGACAAGCGACCCTGTGGCAGCTGCTGCCCTTATCGGCCTTTGCTGTAGTCTGTATGCAACAACATCCGCAAAGGTATATTTGCCGAGATTTCTTAGAGGCTCTGAAATAAGAAACATTATAATCGGCCATCCAACAAGCCATCCAACTGAGTATATAAGACCGTCATATCCTCTTGTTGAAACCAGTCCTGCTATACCAAGAAACGAAGCTGCGCTCATGTAATCTCCGGCTAAAGCCAATCCATTTTGAAACCCTGTAATGCTCCTGCCCGCAGCATAAAATTCTTTTGTTGTCCTTGTCCTCTTATTAGCTGCCCAGTATGTTATTGCCAGCGTACTGATAACAAATAAAAGAAAAAAGGCTATTGCCAATGGATTAGTCTGTCCGATTATGGTCTCTTGCATACTAACCTCCGAATTTCTCTTTCACTTTTGAAACCAGGGCATCATATTTATTGTTCGCCCAGCGCACATAAATCCCTGTCAGAACCCATGAGAGAATGATTGTGCCGATAGCGATTGGAATACCTATGGTAATTGTCGAAGTGATCTTAGATGCCAAGAAAGGCTTATTGAACGCAATAAGCGCAATGAAACCAAAATAAAGAATTAACTCTATTATAGTGAGCATCACTGAAATTGTTTTTTTCTGCTGTGTCAGTTCTTTGAAATCACTGTCATTAAGAATATCTTGTTTTGTTACTTTACCTTCCATATAAAACCTCCATTTCCGTTTTCAAAGGTAACTCATTTCGCCAACAGGCCGGAACCGCTCAGCTTTCTTTTATGCCATAAAATGTTAAACATCATCGTTAAAAAATCATGTGCTTATATCTTTCAATAACCATGTCCTGAATTTTTGATATCAGGTTGAATGCCTCTTTAGCTGTCCTTTTCTCCAGGTTGCTCAGATTATTTGGGTTTATAAAGTTATCTGCCTCCTTGCCGCTGTTTACCTGTTCAAATTGATGCTGTATTCTCAAAAGCATGATGAATTCGAAAGCATGGGCAAGCTCTTCTCTATATTCTTTGACAATGCCGTGCTTGTCTTTCAGGGCATTAATTCGTTCGAGCGTACCGGTTTCTTTAATTGTCTTCTCAAGAGAAAAAAGACGCACCATGTCAACAATCGGCGCTATGCCTTTTACCTTCAAATTCAGTTTGTCTTTATGTTCTCCACTCTTTTCCACAACAAAGGTCTTCAGAAAACCTATAGGAGGCCTGTTTTTTATAGCCATGTTCGCTATATAACCGAGAAAGACCTTCTGGTCTTTTAACATTGATATAAGGGAATCCCTCAATTCTTCAGCAAGGGAAGTCTCACCATAAACCGGCCTGAAATCAAAAAACGTTACCGAGTTCAGCACAGCATCTGATGTTGGTGTAGATATCCAGTTTGAAAAATATTTTTTCCATGTCTTAAGCGGCTGACACCATTTGGGATTGCTTGCCATAAAATCAGCAGGACACAGGGGGAATCCGCATTGTATGAGGCTGTCCCTGACAAACTCTGCAAATTTCGAAAAATATTTTTTTGATTCCTCAGCCTCGTATGTTGTTGCCGGGTCTGCATAGATTATTGCATTATCCTGGTCTGTTTTAAATGTCTGCTCCTTGCGACCCTCGCTGCCGAAGCCTATCCAGCAGTACTGGACAGGCGGCTGTCCGAACTTTCTTTCAGCAATTTCTAAAACCTTTCTGACGAGCCTGTCATTTATTTCGGTGATAATCCTTATAATGTTGCTCGCCTTTGCACCTTCCTTCAGGAGCAAGCACACTATGTTGTTTATCTGTTTTGAAACAGGTTCCAGTCCCTCTATGTTCTGCTGGCTCTCTATATCCCTTGCGATTGATATCGGAGATGTTCCCTGAAGAAGCATGAAGTCGTGGTTAGTAATAATGCCTTTTAATTCACCTTCTTTGACTACGGGCAGATGGTGAATGTTGTATTTGATCATCTTTAAAATAGCTTCGAAACAATAATCCCTGGCGTCCACCCGTATGATAGGAATGCTCATAATGTTTTTGACGGGTTCATTTACATCCCTGCCCTTTGCAACTACCTTGCCCCTGAGGTCTCTGTCTGTAATTATTCCTACAGGAAGCCCTCCTGAATCAATGACGACAAGTGCACTTATTTTGTTGTGACACATTAATTTAGCCGCTTCCTGTATGGTTATTTCATGGGGGGCTGTTATAACTTCCTTGGTGGCAATCTCTCCTACGGATGTTGTGAAAAGGACTTTATCCCCTCCTGAGTAGACCAGACTCTTGCTTTGCATTTCTTTATAGGTCTTGTCTATATATATATTGAGGAAGGACTTCATAAAAAATTCCCTGACAGCAGGATTCGTATCTAAAAGATTTTTTACCGTTTCCCTGTTCAGCAAATAACATATGGTATCCTCCACGGTCAAAACATTAACCCTTGATTTATCACCGCCGATTAATGACAGGTATCCGAATATATCTCCCTCGCTCCTGTAATCAATAATTGCTTCTTCTTCATCACTTGATTTTCTGAAAACCTTTACTCCACCTTTTTTGATGATATGAAGATATTTGCTCGGGGGACCCCCTTGTTGTAAAACTGTTGTCCCTTTTGGATAAAATTCTATGGAAACACCGAATGCTAAGTTTGTTATAGCATCATCATCAAGGAACTGGAAAGGTGGCACTTTTTTAAGAAATTCCATTACTTCTTCAATAATCATAAAATCCCCCCTTTCAAATATTCTTCTATAATTTGCAATTATTATGCCTGAATAAAATTATTCTATGAAAAATTAATATAATGCAAAATGCCGTAGATGAGGATTGCTTTTGGACACGGACGCCTCACACATTGCCGCAAATTTATGCATTGTTACTTTAAATGGAAGAGAAAGGGGAGCCAATATTTAGGTGAGGAATTAGTTATGTGGTCTTTGTTGAATTTTTCCAAGGGAGATAGTCAATTTATGTTACAAAAGGTTACGTGCAGCCTTTGGTTGTGAAAAAAAGTAGCCCTCACTCCTTTTTAATGCCCCACTTCTTTCTCTTTTCCCATAATGCTTTTCTGGTAATTCCAAGCATTTCAGCAAGTTTTTGCTCGCTCATTGATTGATGCTTCAGAATAACTTCCTTAGTATAATCTTCTATTGAAAGTGTTGTATTGATGGCTTCAGGTGCAAAATGTCCTTTTGTTCTGAGCTCTTCAGGGAGATGTTCGGGTAAAATTGTGTCACCGTCTGCAAGAAGCACTGCCCTCTCAATAATGTTCCGGAGCTCTCTTACATTGCCTGGCCAATGATACTCTATAAGAAGCCTCATTGCTGTTTCATCAATAAATTTTAAGGGTTTCCCTATTTCAGGGGAATACCTGTAAAGAAAATATTCTGCAAGGATTTTCACATCGCCCCTCCGTTCCCTTAAGGGCGGGAGTTTGAGGGTAACGACATTTATCCTGTAAAAAAGGTCCTCTCTGAACCTCCCCTCCTTTACCTCCTTTATAATATCCCTGTTCGTTGCTGTAATAAAGCGTATATCAATCTTTCTGGTCTGGATGCTGCCGAGGGGTCTTATTTCGCGGTCATCCATTACGCGAAGCAGTTTTGCCTGTAATGTATGGCTGAGGTCACCTATTTCATCGAGAAAAAGGGTGCCACCGTCAGCTGCCTCAAAAAGCCCTTTCTTCGGGGCTGAAGCGCCTGTGAATGCACCCTTTGCATACCCAAAAAGCTCTGATTCAAGGAGGTTCTCGGGTATCGCACTGCAATTTATGGGGATAAAAAGCTTATCTGCCCTTGAGCTGCTGTAATGTATCGCCTTTGCAAATAGCTCTTTGCCTGTGCCTGTTTCTCCAAGCAGAAGCACATTGCTTTTGGAATCGGCTATTTTTTTCACTTCATTAATTAATGTTATAATTTCATCGCTCTCCCCTACTATTTTCTCGAAATCACTCCGTTTTCCGATTATTTCTTTTTTAAGTATTATGTTTTCTGTTCTCAGTGATTTTTCCATCAGAGCATTTTTAGCGCTCTGTTTTATCTCTTCATACATTAACGGCTTTAACAAGTAATCATACGCCCCTGCCTTTAACGCCTTGATTGCTGTGTCCAGAGATGCATTTGCTGTCATCAATATCACTATCTGTTCAGGGTATCTTTCCCTTGCCCTTTTCAAAAGCTCTATACCGTCAATGCCATAGAGCATTATTTCAGTTATGATAAGGTCGCAGGGCATTTCCTCAATAAGTTTTAATGCAGATTCAGCAGTGCCGGTGCTCTCAACCGCATATCCTTCCCTTGAAAATACACCTTTAAGGGATTCGCAGAGCGTCTCGTCATTGTCAACTATGAGTATTCTTTCATCCATTGCAGTTCCTTTAAATCATTTTCCTAAATATCCAGAACGACCCTGATATTTTCATCATTGCCTGAAACCTGTTTAAATCCCAACCTCTCGGACAGATTTAACATATAGCTATTTGCCCTTAAAATTTCCATCCATATCTTTTTGACTCCGGTCTCTTTCGCAACCTTGATACAGTAATTGCAGAGGTTTTTGCCGACGCCCTGCCCCTGCCACGGGTCGCCAACCATGATAGCCATTTCTGCAATTTCGAGGTCGGGCTGTTTTATAAGCCTGACATCTCCTATGATTCTTTCGCGGTTACCGTCTTGAATGGCGCATACAAAAGCCATTGCCCTGTCATAATCAACCTGACAGTACCTGACCAGTTGTTCATGTCGTAAACCAATGAGGCGCTGGAAAAACCTCATGCTCATGCTCCGCTCTGAAAAGCTCTTAAAAAGCTCGTCTATCATGGGCTCATCCTCAGGACGTATTGGTCTAATGACAGCAGGCGTGCCGTTTTTCAGAATAAACTCTGTAACAAAATGGACAGGATACGGGCATATGGACAGATGCGGCGGACAGAATTCCCCGGCAAAGCTCTTAAAGCCCTCCAGTACATTCTCTTCAAGCAAAATGCCTGCATCAAAGGCAAATCTCTCCTTATCCGTGACAAAAAATGGATTGATGTCAATCTCGTAAATCTGCGGGAAATCAATAATCAACTGTGAAAATCTTACCATCACCTCTTCAAGATATCTCAATGTATTTTTATATGACGGCTGATTCTGAAGATACCGGTAAATTTTGGTCTCCTTCATCACCCGCCTTGCCAATGTCTGGTTAAGCGGCGGGAGTCCGATAGAATAGTCTTCAAGGGCTTCAAGTAGTTCTCCGCCTGTGCCGAAGACTATAGCTGACCCGAAGGTGGGGTTTTTCCTGGCGCCGAGGACAAGCTCGTATCCATGTTTTATAATCATCGGCTGAACCACTACCTGCGCATGAGAATCGCCGCTGGATTTGGCAACATCTATAAGTGTTCTGAATGCTTCTATCACTGACTCCCTGTCTTTAATGTTCAATATTACCCCTCCTTTTTTCAGTTTATGAAAAATCTTGGGTGTATCAATCTTCAAAACCACAGGATACCCTATCTCTTCAGACACCTTCAGAACCTCTTCCTCATTTTGAGCCTTCATAGTGGGAATAGCCGGTATGCCGTAAGCAAGAAGTATTTCCTTTACCTCATAAAAGGTCAGAACAAGCCTTTTCTCATCTGACGCCTTGCGGATAATTTTTTCAGCGCTATCCTTGTCAGGGGAAAAGTCCTTCAATATTGCCTCCGGAGTCTCAAGAAGAAGTCTCAGGTTAGAATCATAACGATACATATAGATAAATGTTCTGACAGCCTGTTCAGGGGTCACAAATGTGGGTATTCCTTTGTTATTAAGGATTTCCCTTGCAGCCGCCACCTGCTCTTCTCCCATCCATGTAGTAAATACGGGTTTGTGAGAATACGCCTGTACAGCCGATGCCACTATTTCTGCTGTTTCTTTAGGATTGGAGCCAAAAGAGGGGGTCTGAATTACAAGCACACCGTCCACACCATTGTCTTTCATACAACTCTCGACCGCTATTTCATAAGCCTTTGGCGGCGCATCGGAGAGGAGGTCTATGGGGTTTTTAATCTGTTTATTTGTGGGCAGGTGCCCTTTAAGGCTATCTATTGTTTCCTGATCAAGAGCAGCTAACTCGCCGCCTGTTTTCAAAAGAGTGTCAACGGCTATTATAGCCGGACCGCCTGCATTGGAAATAATGGCAAGCCTGTTTCCTTTGGGCCTGCGCTGTTTGGCAAGGGTTTCAGCAAGATAAAACAGATCGAGCATCTCGTCAACCCTTATTGCTCCAGCCCTCTTGAATGCTGCGTCATAGACTTTGTCCTCTCCAGCAAGAATGCCGGAATGAGTCAGGGCTACCTGTGCAGATACATCAAATTTCCCTGACTTAACAACAACAATGGGCTTGCTGCAGGCAAACGACCTGACTGCTGTCATAAAGCTGCGGCCATTCTTTATAGACTCAACATAAAGGATAATTGCCTTTGTCTCAGGGTCTACGCCTAAAAAATCTATCATGTCAGCGAAATCGATATCGAATTTAGCTCCAAGCGACGCAAAATAACTGAAGCCGACCTTTTTGCTTACAGCCCTGTCAAGAAGGGCTGTTGAAAGAGTAGAGCTCTGAGAAATAAATGCTATGTTTCCTTTTTGCGGCATTTTAGGGAACAGGCTTGCATTTAGTTTTATTCCGGGCCTTATAAATCCTAAAGAATTAGGGCCCAGTATTCTGAATCCATACTTAATTGCAGTATTAATAATCTTTGTCTCAAGAAGCTGGGGGTCTTTTGCACGGGCATTAAAGTCAGGGCATAAAATAACCACGCTCTTGACTTCCTTCTGTCCGCATTCTTCAAGAGCTGTAAGTATTTCCTCGCAGGGATTAGCAAGGATTGCAAGGTCTATCTCCCGATGAATATCCGTAATCTTACGGTAGGCTTCTACTCCCTGAACTGCTTCCAAATTGGGATTAACAGGGTAAACAGCGCCCTTAAATCCCTCTCCAATAAGGTTTCTGAAGACAGAGTAACCTAAAGATTTAGGGTCCTCACTCGCTCCAAGAACCGCAATTCTTCGGGGATTAAACAACAACTCCAGATTTTTTATAGACATAATCGGCTCCTGTCAATCTTCTGCAACTCTTCCAATGCTCACTATTCTGTCATCAGCATCCAGATCCATAAGCTTAACGCCCTGCGTATTTCTGCCGTGAACAGGGATATTACCTGCTAACATCCTTATCAGCTTGCCGCTGCTCGTTAGCAAGACAACCTCGTTTTCATCTCTGACCTGAAGCAGACCTACGGCATTGCCCCCTTTTTCGGTAAGCTTTATTGAAATGACGCCTTTGCCCCCTCTGCCATGAACAGGATACTCCTCAATCTTTGTCCTCTTGCCGATGCCCTTTTCAGTAACGGTCAGGAGACTTGTCCTTTCCACTGCAATATTGGTAGAAACCGCTTCATCTCCCTTTGAAAGCCTTATGCCAATAACTCCCCTTGCTGTTCTTCCCACAGCCCTCACATCATCCTCTTTAAATCTTGCGGCAAGACCGCTTTTTGTGCCTATTATAAGGTCATCATTTCCTGTTGTCCTTTCAACAGCAATCAGCTCGTCGCCTTCATCAAGGGTAACTGCTATTATGCCTTTCTGTCTTGGATTGCTGTAATCTTCAAGCGCGGTCTTTTTAACAATGCCTTTCTTTGTAAACATCATAAGGTATCCTTTATCAAAGTTCTTAACATTTATCGCTGTGGTTATCCTTTCTCCTTCTGTTAAAGAAAGCAGATTTATAAACGCCTTTCCTTTTGCTGTCCTGCCTGCCTCGGGTATCTGGTATGTTTTCAGCCAGTACAGCCTGCCGAGATTGCTGAAAAAGAGCATGTAATCGTGGGTGGAAACAATAAAAAGCTGCTCCACATAATCCTCTTCCCTCGTTTCCATTCCTGTCAAGCCTTTGCCGCCCCTGTGCTGGCTTCTGTATAAAGACAGGGGATTTCTTTTTATGTAGCCGTGATGCGAGATTGCGACCACCATTTCTTCTTCTGTAATGAGGTCTTCTATTGTCAGTTCTGTTGTATCTGTAACAATTTCTGTTCTTCTTTCATCCCCGTATTTATTTTTAATTTCCAGAAGCTCATCTTTTATTATCCGGGACACAAGCGCCTCGCTCCCTAAAATGGCTTTCAGTCTTTCTATCTCTTTTATGGTCTCCTCATAGTCCTTTGCTATTTTTTCCCTTTCCAGTCCTGTCAGTCTCTGGAGTTTCAGATCGAGTATTGCCTGCGCCTGAATCTCTGTTAGCGGATACTTTGTTATGAGACCGTTTTTTGCCTCTTCAGGAGTCCTTGAATTTCTAATAAGGGCGATAATCTCGTCAAGATAATCAAGGGCTATCTTTAAGCCTTCAAGGATATGTGCTTTTTCCTCTGCCTTTCTTAGTTCAAATCTTGTCCGGCGCAGTATTACATCACGTTTGTGCTGCAGGAAATATCTGAGCATCCTTTTAAGATTAAGAATCTGCGGCTGGCCTCCAATAATTGCAAGCATTATGATCCCGAAAGTGGATTCCATCTGAGTATGCTTGTAGAGGTTATTCAGGATAACCTGCGAAAACTCTCCGCGCTTCAATTCGATAACAATCCTTACGCCGTCCCTGTCAGATTCATCCCTGACGTCAGAGACGCCTTCTATACGCTTCTCCCGGACAAGCTCTGCAATCTTTTCTATCAATCTTGCTTTATTGACCTGATAGGGAAGCTCGCTTATGATTATGTTTTCGCCGCCTTTTGCCTCTTTCTCTATCCTTGCCCGTGCCCTCACCTTTATCAGGCCCCTGCCGCTGGTATAGGCATCAATTATTCCGTTTGTCCCGTGGATTACAGCGCCTGTCGGAAAATCAGGACCCTTTATTGCTGCCATCAAATCATTAATTGCGACATCGGAATTTTCAAGGAGCATTACAAGGCCATCCACTATCTCTCCGAGATTGTGGGGAGGAATGTTTGTTGCCATCCCAACTGCGATTCCTGATGAGCCATTAATGAGAAGATTTGGTATCTTTGAGGGCAGAACAGCAGGCTCTTCAGTTGACTCGTCAAAATTTGGGATAAAATCAACTGTCTCTTTGTCTATATCAACCAGCAGTTCTTCAGCTATCTTTGCCAGTCTTGCCTCCGTATATCTGTATGCAGCAGGTGGGTCGCCGTCAAGAGAGCCGAAATTCCCCTGTCCGTCAACAAGAAGATATCTCATATTGAAATCCTGCGCCAGCCGTACAAGGGCGTCATAGACTGCAGTATCGCCGTGGGGATGATATTTCTTTAACACCTCGCCCACTACACCGGCGCATTTTGAATATTTCTTGCCAGGAAGCAGCCCTTCCCTGAACATTGCGTAAAGAATCCTTCTCTGAACAGGCTTGAGCCCGTCCCTCACGTCAGGCAGAGCCCTGCCGATGATTACGCTCATGGCGTAATCAAGGTAGCTGACCTTCATCTCCTCTTCTATGCTTATAGCAACTTTTGACATAAATCTTCCTCTTTTCTAATAAGAAGATATTTTAACACATTAAAACATAAAGGATAACAAGAATTTAGAAAACAAGTTTGCTTATCTGCATGAACTTTGGATTTGACACAAAAGGGCTTATTTATCTTTATGAAAGCCGAATGCCTCTTTTATTATTTAAGCAGGATTTTTGACGGCAGACAGCCCTGTCTAATCCTGATCTTTTGTTACACCGCCCCGAAGTTTCTCTTCTACCGATGGTAAAAGCTTTATTCTAACTATAACTTTATTGCCCTTAGCCCAATAATCAACTTCAATAGTTTCAGACACCCCGAAGGTAAGGGGAAAATACAATGGCCTCAATTCATAGCCCAGCGTATTGCCTTTATAATCAAAAATCCTGCTTAATTGAACGCGGCGGAATGAACTGTGCCAGCTAACAAATTCTATTGCTGTTTTAAATGCCTCTTTTGCAGGAACATTTTTCATTATCTTATAGTTGAATTCAGGCGCAAACGGCTCAAATGTATAACCGTCTCCTTCTTTATCAAGAATGGCGACGGTTTCGACATCTTCTATATGCCTGCTGCCATAAAGGATAAGTGAAAATGTCCCTGAAATCTCACCTTCTTTAGCCAGCTCTGTTTTCAAAGGCTATCCATGGAGAAAGAATCAGGAGTCACAATAAGTGAAAAGGTTAGAATAGTTAATATTGCAATTAAGTCTTTCATATCTTCATTCCCTTCCTAATAAGGATGCGTGCCCAGCACGACTTCTTTCTGGAACTTTGTCTCAATCTTCTTTTTTAGGTCTTCGACGTCAATCGGACATTTGGCAGTCTGAACAGCTTTCATTAAACAGGTTCCCATGTGAAAGGCATCCACATCCCTGTCATATAATTTGCACATGTCCATCATGAGAACAACCTTCGGCATTATAACGCCGGGACATCCTCCGCAATCATCCATACCAATAACTTCAATTTCATAATCCTTCCAACGTTCATATTCGCCGGCTTTTTCTGCAATCCCCTTAAAGCACTTCAAACAGCCGCCAACACAGCTTATGCCTTTAATGTTCTGACATGCTATTACTGCTATCCTTTTCTTAGCCACTAAAGCACCTCCTGTAATTTTTATCTTTCAGCTTATACGATTAGAGCCTCTTTCCGCCATATTATAATATGATAGAAATAGATTTTTCATTTTTTCAATTTACCCGTTATGGCAGGAGAATACTGCTTGATATTAAAGATATGAATGAGCGGATTAAAAGGAATAAAAAGTTGATATTTACTTCTGAAAAAGTTAAGGTAACAGATATAGCAGTTCAATTCAACGAGTGTAAAATAAAAGATAAATAGCATCCTATTATAAGATATGATTGCTCACATGGATTTTTTCATCTCCTCGTATTGGGGCATGTATGCTGTTCAAATCGTGCTTCATTCAATAATTGCCTCTGTGCTTGTTGAGTGCGCATTCCTCGCCTGGAATATGAAAACACCCTACGTGAAGCAGTGGTTTCGCTCTATGGTCATTTTTTTGCCGGTTGCATCGTTTCCCCTTTACCAGCTTATATTCCCGCGCAGGGGCGACGTGTATTTCAGGCTTGAAAGCCTGCTGGACAGCAATAAATGGTTTTTCCTCGAACTGTGGGGCGGCATCTCGGTGTTCACAGTGGTGGTTGCCGTACTGGCGGTCACCTCCGTCATATTCCTCATACAGGAGCTTGTGCCCATAGTCCTCAACTTGCTGGAGCCGCTGCGCAGGGATGATGAGCCGGCTGCCGAGGCGATGGAGGAGACCATGTCATGGAAAGTATCAAAGGCGCTGGAGGGCTTGCCGTTTGATGAGAAGTTTGTTGAGATTCTGAATGACAATGACCTTACCCTTTTTTCCTCTACCGGATTGAACCCAAGGATTTATGTTTCGTCAGGTCTGATAAAGTCTTTTAGTGTTGAACATCTGCAGGTGTCCTTTGCTCATGAAATCGGGCATATCCAGAGGAGCAGAAGACCGTTCCTTATCCTTGCCTATATCCTCAGGGTGCTTATGTTTTATAATCCTATCGCCATGATCGAATTCAGAAGAATTGCTCAGGAGGAGGAAAGGGTCTGCGACGATATTGCAGTTGCCCTGACCGGCAAGCCAGAGGCGCTATCTGAAGCGATTGAAATGCTCAGGCCTGAACCCGATGACTACAACACTGGCGCAAGTCCCAAAGGGATTAAAAGCATTGCGTCGACGCTTGAACAATATAGCCACGATGTCCTTCTGAAAAGCAGGATTCTTAGAATTGGACAGCGCAGTGAGGACAACATCCGCTGGGGCGTCCCGTACTGCGTGACTCTTGCACTCATTGTCAGCATAAACTACTTTGTTGTATGAATATAAAAATGCGGAAAAATAGGATAGGCAAAACAGTGCGCAGTCTGCTTTTGATTCTCGCAATGGCAGGGGCGGTTGTTGCGCTCTTGGCAGCGATGAACTGGCTGCCATCCCTGATGGAGAAGGGTTTTATAAGGCAGTACAGCAGCATCGAGGAGGCTAAACGTTCGCTCGGGCTTGACAATGTAATGGTCCCTGCGTATTTTCCAGAAGGCATCTCCTGGCCGCCGTCTCTTATCCTTGCGCAGAAGAAACCCTACAAGGCGGTTGTGATGGAATTCAAGAAAGCAGAAACAATGGAGACCCTGTTGATTATAAGCCAGTCATCCGTGCAAGGCAGCGACGCACAACTCCAGAGAATTAAGCTGTCGGAATTAAAAGAAGAGACCAAATACAAGATGAAAGGAAAAATTGCCCTCCTTCAGGTCGGCACATGCGACAACAGCAAGCCTTGCAGCAG
>PNNP01000030.1 GCA_013824325.1 Thermodesulfovibrio sp.
AAACAGAATAATAAATGAAGTGAAGGGTGTTAACAGGGTGGTTTATGATATAACATCCAAGCCGCCGGGCACGATTGAATGGGAATGATTTAATTTTAGATTTATGATTGTAGATTGTTGATTTTGAAAACCAAAAATCACAAATCACCAATCATCAATTGCACATGATGGATATAAAAGCTTACCTTAATGAAAAGAAAGAAATGATAGATTCATTTCTTGAATCTTATTTCTCTTCGCATGTCACTCCTGAGAATCTGCATGATTCAATGCGTTATTCCCTGACTGCAGGCGGAAAAAGGATAAGACCGATTTTATGTCTTGCATCTTATGAGGCATGCGGCGGAAGAGCTGATGAGATAATCCCTTATGCCTCTGCGCTTGAGTTTATTCATACATACTCGTTAATCCATGATGACCTGCCTGCAATGGATAATGACGACCTGAGGCGCGGCAAACCTACAAACCACAAGGTCTTCGGAGAGGGCATGGCTATCCTCGCAGGAGATGCCCTGCTGACAGAGGCATTTTATATAATTGCAAACAATCGGTCTTCAGCCTTGAGCCTTCAGCCGTCAGCCATTCTGAGGATTATCCGTGAACTGGCGCTTGCAGCAGGTGCCCGCGGCATGGTCGGCGGTCAGGCACAAGACCTGTTATCTGAAAACTCCGAGCCAGATGCAGAGACCCTTTCTTTTATCCACAAACATAAGACTGCAGCGCTCATAGCTGTCTCGGTGAGAATAGGCGGTATTCTATCAGGCTGCAGGGATGATGTTCTGTCAAGGCTCAATAATTATGGAGAAAACATTGGTCTTGCTTTTCAGGTTATTGATGATATACTTGACGTAGAAGGCGAAACAGAAGTGCTCGGCAAGACAAAGGGCTCTGATGAAAGAAAGAAGAAAATGACATACCCCCGGCTGTACGGTATTGAAAAATCCAGAAAAAAAGCTGAGGAATTGATATATAATGCAATAGGTGCCCTATCAACCTTTGATGAAAAGGCAGAGCCTTTAAGGGCAATTGCAAGGTATTTATACGAAAGAAAATGTTAATCGAAAAAATAAAATCACCGCAGGATTTGAAATCACTCACAATTGAAGAGTTAAACGCCCTTGCCGAGGAACTGCGCAGTCTGATAATTGAAAGGGTTTCCAAGAACGGCGGTCATTTATCATCCAATCTCGGAGTGGTTGAACTGACCATTGCTTTGCATTATGCTTTTAATTCCCCACGAGATAAATTCGTCTGGGATGTTGGTCATCAATCCTATTCTCACAAGCTTCTTACAGGGAGATATAACGATTTCCATACACTGAGGCAATACGAAGGAATATCCGGCTTTCCGAGGATTGCTGAAAGTCCGCATGATGCTTTTGGAACGGGTCACAGCTCCACATCCATATCTGCTGCCCTCGGGATTATAGAAGCAAGGGACAAAAAAGGTGACAATTACAAAGTTGTTGCAGTTATAGGTGACGGCGCTCTTTCAGGCGGACTGGCTTTTGAAGGTTTGAATCAGGCAGGACATCTTAAAAAAGACCTAATCGTTATTCTGAATGATAACGAGATGTCCATATCTCCGAATGTCGGAGCACTGTCAAGTTATTTGCATCGGGTGCTGACAGGAACTTTTTTCAAGAAGTTGAGAAAAGAGACAAGAGCCTTTATAGAGGGAATCCCGAAGATCGGCGAGTCTGTTTCAAAGATTGCAGGAAAAGCAGAGGGAAGCCTAAAGGGATTTTTCCTTCCGGGCGGACTCTTTCAGGATATGGGCTTCAATTATCTGGGGCCGGTAGACGGGCATGACATATCTTTGCTAATCGAGACATTGAACAATATCAAAACACTTAATGAGCCGATTCTCCTTCATATAGTCACCAAAAAGGGAAAAGGGTACAAGTTCTCTGAAGAAGACCCATGCATATTCCACGGCATCGGTCCTTTTGAGGTGGATACAGGCGCACAGATGATTTCCAGAGTTTTGCCTGAGTCAGGACAGAGTCCGGATGAATCTATTTCGTTCAGCGACGGGTTCGGCAAGATCCTGACAGAGATTGCATCACTTGATGAAAGGGTGATAGCTATTACTGCTGCAATGAAAGAAGGAACAGGGCTTGCCTGTTTTGCAGAAAAATTCCCTAAGAGATTTTATGATGTCGGCATAGCAGAGCAGCATGCTGTTACTTTTGCTGCAGGACTTGCGAGTCAGGGATTGAGACCTGTTGTGGCAATATATTCCACATTTCTTCAGAGGGCTTATGACGAAATCATACATGATGTCTGTATCCAGAACCTGCCTGTTATATTTGCCATAGACAGGGCAGGCATAGTGGGAGAGGACGGCTCCACCCATCAGGGTTTGTTTGATATATCCTTTTTGAGAGGCGTTCCCAACCTCATATTCATGGCTCCAAAGGATTTGAATGAATTGAAAAAAATGCTCGTTTTTGCGATAAGACACAACGGCCCTGCAGCAATAAGATATCCGAGAGGAAGAGTAATCCATGATATGAGATATATGTTTCAGGATTTTGAACTTAAAACAGGGAAGTCCGAAATATTGATAGAAGGAGATGATGTTGCGATTATCTGTGTTGGCAATACCGTATATCCTGCAATCAGGGCTGCCGAAATGCTCAGAAAAGACGGCATCAACTCCTGTGTTGTGAATGCACGCTTTATTAAACCTGCAGATGAAAACCTTATAATATCCCTTTCGCAGCGGACAAGGAGAATAGTGACTGTTGAAGAAAATGTTCTTGCAGGTGGTTTCGGAAGCACTGTGCTTGAATGCCTGAACAATGCCGGCTTGACCGATGTGTTTGTAAAGAGATTGGGAATAGATGACGAGTTTGTTGAACACGGCTCCCAGCGCATACTGAGGAGAAAGTACGGGCTTGATGAAGAAGGCATATACCAGACAGTGCTAAAATTTCTGAAAGAATCCCGCTTCAGGCTGATGGACAGGGCGAAAATCGTCAGATAGGGCTAAGTTGACATCTCGTAAATATTTCCTTGCCCGAAGATTTTGTTTGATTGCAGAACAAGCCTTAATAAAAAAACTTGCTTGCAGAAAAGTTTTTTAATATACTGTCGTAGTTATATAAAGGCAGAGAATATAAGAAATAAAGGGGGTACATTGAAATGAAACGTCCTGTATTATTCATTTTTGTCTTATCAATGTTTCTTGCCGCATCAGTTTTTGGAGCCGAACTCACAGGTCTTGAAATCATGAAAGAGCAAAGGGCAAGGCATGAAGCAGCACAGGAATTTGAACAAATAAAGATGGTGCTGATTGACAGTTCAAATAATAAAGAGATGAGGGAGATGACGCGGTATGCAAAGAAGGATAAAGCCGGCTTTTTCAAGTATCTTGCACGTTTTGGAAGCCCTGCTGATATAAAAGGAACAGCACTTCTCACATGGGAACAAAGCGGCAAGGAAGACGACCAATGGCTTTATCTTCCTGCCCTTGGACAGAAATTAAAAAGGATTGCAAGCGGAGGCAAAAAGAATTATTTCATGGGGACAGATTTTGCATATGAAGACCTGCGCCGTGAAAAATTTGGAGACCATACTTATAACGTTATTAAAAAAGAAAATTTCGATAATAAGGACTGCTATGTAGTTGAAGCATTACCTGCTACAGAAGAAGAAAAGCGCAACAGCGGTTACTCCAAGCGCATATTCTGGATTACAACCGACACATTCGTTACTTTGAAAGTGGATTTCTATGACCATAGCAAGAAACTGCTGAAGACCCAAAATTCCCATGATATTAAAACCATTAAGGGAAAGATGATGCGCGCAGATAAGGTTATGATGACACACTACCAGAATAATCATAAAACCATAATGGGTCTTGCCAAACGCAAAATAGACGAGAATATTAATGATTCCGTATTCACCGAGCGCTATGTTTTCAGCGCAGATTAGTTTATAGCCTCCGGCATATAAACAAAGATGGTAGGCAAGATAATAAAATTTTCATATGACAACCCGTGGATTGTCCTGCCCCTCGTTTTACTGATTACAATTGCTTTGGCAATCCCTGCAACACAACTGTGCATTAATGTCTCCAGCGATACGTTTATGGAGGGAAACACACCTGCTAAAGCGGAATACGAAGAAGCAAAAAAGATTTTCGGTTCTGATATTCTTTCATTTGTTTACATCCGCGATCCCCAGTTATTTACTGAAAAGAAGTTAAACCGTATGCGCGCCATGTTCGACAAACTGGCGAACATGGAAGGAGTTGAAAAAGCAGAAAGCCTTTTCACGATTAACAACATTAAAGGTGAAGCAGGCTTTATTGATACAAACCCCCTGCTTGACTGGATACCCTCGGACACTAAAGAGCTGCAGGCGAAACAGAAGGATGCAATAGAAAATCCGATAATCAGGAAGAACCAGATTTCATCTGACGGCAAATCTACTGTTATAACTCTATACCTTAAGAAATCCAAAAAGGATGAAGACTTTGAGCGTAAAATTAAGGAAGGAATTGATAAGATTCTATCAGAGCATAAAGGTGATTTCCAGGAGCTTTTCCAGAGCGGCTCTCCTTATGTGATGACGTCAATGTCGGAGTATATTGTCAGCGACCAGCTTGTGCTTGTGCCGCTTGCAGTCGTTGTTCTTCTCCTGACAATAATGCTGACACTGAGGAATATCCACGGCGGGATAGTCCCGCTGATTAATTCCATTATCAGCATTATCTGGACGTTCGGTGTTATGAAACTCCTCGACATCCCTATTAATCCTCTAACCTCCATCGTCCCTGCAATCTTGATAGTCATCGGGTCAACAGAGGATACACATATAGTTTCCGAATATATCGAAGCCAGAGAAAGTGGAGAAGAACCGAGGGAAGCGGTCGTCGGCATCGGAAAGAAGCTCGGCACCGCATTTCTGATAACATCCATAACAACCGTCATCGGCTTTGGTTCCATAGCCTTCAATGAGGTTGTTATCCTGAAACAGTTCGGTATAGCATCAGGAGCCGGCTTATTTCTTAACTTTATTATTACGATAGCCCTGACCCCTGTTTATCTCCGTTTTTTCGGCAAACGTATTGTTTCCAAACATTCACATGTGAATGCCGGCAGCAAGCCAAATAGCTGGAATATAATCACGGACAGGATTATAAAATGGACGATGAATTTAATAACCAACCGGAAACGGCTGATAATAATCATAACTGCTGTGATTATTATTGTTCCTGCTTTACTTGCAATGCGTATCGGAGTCAACAACGATATGATCTCTTACTTCAAGTCGAATTCTCCGATTGTCCGTGCAGCAAACACCATGCATGAAAAACTGTCTGGACAGAATGTTTTTTACGTTATCCTTTATAAAGATGCGGACGATTTTAAAAGATCAAAAAATCTTAAATCCGTAGAAGCTGTTGAGGCATATCTCAGAGACATGAAGGTTTTCGATTCTGTGTTAAGCCTGCCCGACTACATTTCACTTGTCAACAAAGGCATGAACCACGGCGACCCTTCATACCATAAAGTGCCTGACTCAAATGACCTGATTGCACAGTATTTCCTGCTGTTCCAGAGGAGCGATATTGAACGTTATGTTTCATCGGATTACTCTAAAATCAATATTATGGTCCGCCACAATGTCAATTCTTCAAATCAGTTTAATGCATATGTGGATAAGATAAAACATGATTTAAACAGCGGCAAGTTCGGCAGTTTCAATAGGGTGGTAATAACAAGCGAAGGTGTGTTGATAGCTCAGGCAGCAGAGAGTTTTATAAGGGGACAGGCTTCATCCCTTCTTTCAACCGCGGTAATAGCATCGGCTATCATGGCATTCATGTTTATCTCATGGAAGGCGGGTTTTATAGTTTTAGCTCCGAACGTTATACCTGTCATTATTTTCTTCGGACTATTGGGAATAGCTAACATACCCCTGAATGCAGGCACGGCTATGGTGGCGGCAATAACTATCGGCATTGCTGTTGATGATACAACGATATTTATGATTGTTTATAACAGGAACCTTAAACGGTACGGAGAGGAGAAACCAGCTATAGAAGAAACGCTGCGCACCGAGATAAGGCCTATTTTTGTTTCAGCCTTTGCGTTGGCAACAGGTTTCCTTGTTATCGGTTTTTCAAATTTCGTCCCGATAGCGCAGTTCGGTCTTCTGAGTGCTTTTGTTATGATTATTGCTATCCCTATCGAGCTGATGGTGGCGCCGCTTTTGCTTTCTTCCATCAGACTTATTACTGTCTGGGATGTCATCGGGCTGGAGCTGCGCGAGCGTCTTATAAAGAAGGCGACACTTTTTGAAGGGCTGAGCAAATGGCAAATCAGGCGTCTTATTCTTATGTGCCATCTTATAGAAGTCAAATCCAGCGAGCAGGTAATCCGGGAAAGCGATATAGGAGAAAAGATGTATCTGATATTGGAGGGAGAGCTTTCTGTATCCAAGACAATCAATGGCGAAAAGACCATAATTGATAAACTCGAGACAGGAGATGTGTTCGGTGAGATCGCATTAATCTCAGCACAGAAAAGGACTGCGGATGTGTTTGCTACAACTGATGCAAAACTTCTTACACTGGACTGGAAATCGCTTGAACGGTTACGCCGTATGAGCCCGTTCATTTCTGCCAAGGTTTTCCTGAATATCTCGAAGATTCTTGGACGCCGTCTGGTAAAAACTACTGATAAAATGGTGGCGCAATTATGAAAATGAAACATATTTACAGAACCCTCTGTTTTATATTTTTGTTTACACTGGTTCCTTTATTTGCTTATGCACAAGACAGTAAGGATTTGAATCTTGATGAATTGTTGTCCATGGATAAACCTGCAGAGGAAAAGAAAGAAGACCCGTTCAGCCGCATGCTCAAACAGGCAAAATGGACATGGACTACCAATGCATACAGTTTTGTTCAGTCAAAAAGCGGACAGGATGCAGAAGATGACAAAAAGAACCAGCAGATTAACACACAGCTTTTCTTTGATGCCAATTACAAATCAAAAGACTTTGAACTCAAGATTGATGTGCTCGGATGGGCGGGGACTGAAAAGGATTCGTTCTGGCCCGATAATCCTAACACAAGCAGGTCTGCAAATTTTACCCAGATTTATTTAAAAAAGGATCTTGAAAATTCAAATTTGTTTTTTGGTTACAAACAGGTTGAAGACGGCATCAGCACGCTCTTTTCGCCTGCAAATCATCTTGCAAGAGCGGACAGCCTTGTTCCCACAGACTCTATAAAATTAGGAGTCTGGCAGGCAGCATGGGTGGGCTATGATGGGAATAACACTACCGAACTCCGTTTGCTCCCTTATTTTCAGGAATCAAGAGTGCCGTCAAAGATTTCACGCTGGTCATCAAAGGATTCCAATGAACATCTGGTGGGTGTTGAGGACCAGGGAGATTTAAAAAATAATGAGGTGGAGGATAAAAAAATATCGCACCATTTGCAGGATATGGGAGGATTTTTCAAGAGGAAGATGAGGGTTGCAGGTGCTGATTTTCTTGCGAGCGCATATTATGGATACCTTCCCAACTCTTCTATAAAGCGCACAGTACAGGATTATAGAACCAAATATGAGAGGGTGCATATCAAGGGCGCTATTCTTGCAACAGGAGTCAGCGCTGTAAAGGGGTCATGGGAGTTTCATGGCGAAACAGCCTTACAGATTCCGGAAAACCGCAAGGATGATTCTTTTCTAAAATATGTGGGCGGCTTTGAATATGATACAAACCTGTTTTTCAAAATTGCCGGCATCGAAACCGCAAAGCTGGTCATTGAATATGCAAATGAATGGGTTATTGTTGAACAGAATCATCCGGAGTATCCGTACAGGACACATACTTCACGGGCAGGACGCAATAGTGTCTTTCTGCTTCAGAAAGTGGATATAAACGACAAGAATAAACTGTTCTACGGCTTTACTTACAACATCTCCAAAGACGACAACTGGCACCGAATCGGCGGTGAACACAAATTCGGAAGCAGTAACAGCGTAGAAGTTGCTTATGAGTGGTTTAACGGGAAGGATAATACCCAATTTGGCCGCTGGCAAGAGAATGACAGGCTGATTGTCAAATTCACCAAGAAATTTTAAGCAAGAGCGGTTCTTTCTTAAAAACTGTTATACTGCAGTTAAGATAATGAGTTTGCATAAACGAGTCCGATATGAAATCATTTATTAATCGAATCATGCATATTTTAACATTCACCGACCTCTCAATCCGCAAGAAATTTTTACTTTTTTCACGCATCAATACATCCCTGTTTGCAGGGATATTTGTATAACCAAATTTTTAACTTGAAATGAACCGCAGAACAAAAGAAAGACTGGACAAAATCCTTGTGGACAAAGGCATGGTTGTCAGCCGCGAGCGGGCAAGGGCGTTGATAATGGAAGGAAAGGTCTATGTCAACGGTATCCCCGTTTCAAAGGCAGGCACTCTAATAAATGCTGATGCAAGGATTGAATTAAAAGGTGAAGATATTCCGTATGTCAGCCGTGGCGGTCTGAAGCTTGAAGCTGCAGTCAAAACTTTCAACATATCACTACGGAACAAAATTGCTATAGATGTCGGCTCGTCAACAGGCGGTTTTACGGATTGCATGCTCCAGAAAGGCGCTAAAAAGGTTTATTGTATTGATGTTGGATACGGCCAGCTTGCGTGGAAGCTGCGGCAGGAACCGAGGGTTATTCTGATAGAAAGAACGAATATCCGCTATCTCGAAAGGGAGAAAATCCCTGACAGCATAGAGATTGCAGCTATTGACGTGTCTTTCATTTCCCTGAATAAAGTAGTGCCAAAGGTTATGGAATTCCTGAAGAAAGAAAGTGAAATCATCGCCCTTATAAAGCCGCAGTTTGAAGTCGGCAAAGGCGAAGTTGACAAGGGCGGAATAGTAAAGGATGAGGCAAAGAGATTAAAGGCGGTTGAGGATATGAAAAAGGATTTTGAATCATTCGGGCTTAAAGTTGTCGGTACAATGCAGTCTCCAATTTCAGGTCAAAAGGGAAATATCGAATATTTTATATATGCTGTAAAAGCTTAACCCTGATTATTCACAAACTTGTGTGAGGCATCCGCATATCAGCAAGATAATTAGCCCTTGTGTGCCAAATAGCAAGCCGTCTCACCTAAGGGCACATTCTGTCGTAACGGTATATGTTACCGCACGCATCCGCGTGCTGACAAATAACTCAACATCTTGCTTTCAATACGGATGCCTCACACATTCTCTTTTTGCCATCTATTTCCGCTACTTCTTTTTAGGTTCTATGTGGCACTTATCGCAGTCTGTAGAAGCAAATGCATCTTTCTCGTTATGGCATGCCCCGCAGAATTTACCTTCATACATTGCATCCATTGTCATCTTTTTCGTGCCTTTTTTCATGGGCC
Organism: Thermodesulfovibrio sp.; assembly: GCA_013824325.1. Taxonomy (GTDB): domain Bacteria; phylum Nitrospirota; class Thermodesulfovibrionia; order Thermodesulfovibrionales; family Dissulfurispiraceae; genus PNNP01. Next base: position 9,412 of record PNNP01000030.1, read on the forward strand.
ATATATTTGGATGGCATTTGGTGCATTCAAATGCCGCTGTATGGAATTCATGGCTGAAATTCACAGGTGCTGCATCCGTAATCTTATAATTTATGTCTTTGGGCGTTGCAATCTTTGCATGACAGCTTTTGCAGTCTGTATAAGAAAATGCTTTTTTGCCGTTATGGCAGGAGAAACAGACCTTATTTTTGCCGTGGTCAGCAAAGATTATATTTGTTGCCCCTTTCTTCATAGGGAATGCTTTTGCATGACAAATCTTGCATTTAAACATTGCAGTGTGTGTCTCATGTGCAAACTTGACAGCAGAGTCACCTTTGCCAAAAGTGATGATTTCCTTCGGAATGAGGCTGTCCTGTGTCTTATGGCAAGCCATGCAATCATTATTGTCAGGAGCTTTCTTCGGCTTCATTTTATCATGGCAGTCAAAACAGGTCTGCATTTTTGTCTTGTTTTTATACTGCCCGGCGTGAACCACGCCGATGTGACAGTCCGTGCAATCAAGCCCTTTGTCCAGATGGGACTTATGTTTTGGCTCAATATCCGCCTTTACTGCTTCTGTTAGAATGTCATTGAGTTTGGCTTCTTTTCTGAAATCAGGGTTTTTCACTCCGTCAAGTTTCCTGAAGCTGACAATCGGGGACATAATAAGAGTTTCTTCCCTGATTTTCTGGTTGTATTCGTCCGAATGACAGAATAGGCATGTCTTGCTCGGTGCTATTTTTGAAGCATGCTTAGGTTCAATGCCCAACTTCAGAATTCCCATTTTATGCTCAGGAGACTTTAAAAATTCACCATAGACGTCGTAGAGACCACCCATTTTTGCCTTCATATAGCCGATAAAGCCCGGGTCGCCGTGACAGTCAAGACATTTAACGCCTGCTGCTGCATGCGCGCTTTTCTTCCATGTATGAACCTCGCTCAGCGGTCCTATCTTTTGTTCCGGATGACATTTCTGGCAGAAGCCGGGGTCGCTGGTAAAATGCAGAGCCTCAATGCTTATGAAGGCATATAGAGCAATGAGGACTAAAATAATAAGAATGGTGAGCTTTGGATTTTTAGAAACAAAATTCCTGACTTTTTGTTCAATGTTCTTTAATCGCTGTCCCAATTTAATCCTCCAAAATTAAAAATATATGTCAGTTATTTATTAACAAATAGAACCATGAAATTATACACGAACGGCAAAAATTTTGGTTATATGTGTTTTTTATATGCTGATAAAGATCAATTAAGTCTTTAAGTCACTTGTCACCATCTTTCACAATCATGCTATATAATTCGTAAGCATTTTTTATATAATACTTCTCTATAATACGGAGTGGAACAGAAGGCATGAATATTACCCCGAATTTTGTTAACAAAAAGACATGGAATAAAGTTTTAAATTACATTGCCATGAGCGATGAGCAGCCCCCTTATCTTCTCATGGACAAAGAGGTGATAAGAGACAAGGTTGCTATTATCGGCAGGAACATCAAAAACTCAAAGGTCTTTTATGCAGTCAAGGCCAATCCTGACATTGAGGTTTTGAAATTCCTTAACAGTCTGGGGATTGGCTTTGAAATCGCATCGGAAGGCGAATTGCAGATGCTCAAATCTTTAGGAGTCGAGCCTGAAAGGATTATAACGAGCAATCCTGTCAAGACATTTAAATTCCTTGAACAGGCAGTATCCTGCGGCGTTAATTATTTTGCATTCGATTCCAGATCTGAGGTGGAAAAACTTGCAAGATATGCTCATGGCTGTAATGTCTATGTGAGATTGACTGTTCCTAATGAGGGCAGCGAATGGCCCCTGAGCAAAAAATTCGGCGTTGAACTTGATGAGGCTTCAGAATTACTGCTTTATGCAAGGGACAGGGGACTCAATCCTGTTGGAATCACCTTTCATGTCGGCTCTCAGTGCAATAATGTCTACAATTGGAACACAGCCATTGACAAGGCAAAGGAGCTCTGGGAGCTTGCTGAGGACAATGGCATAAAATTTAAAATGCTCAATATCGGCGGCGGCTATCCCATCCACTATACAAAGAATGTGGTTGATGTCGAAACAATTGAGAAAAAAATTAATAAGGTTTTATGGAGGAAATTTCCAAAGGATATTGAGATATTCATAGAGCCGGGGAGGGCTGTGGTCGGCGACGCAGGTATTTTTGTGGCAAATGTAATAGGCAAGGCAAGCAGGGGCGATGAAAATTGGCTTTACATAGATGTCGGTGTTTTTAACGGCATGATGGAAAGCATAGGTGGAATCAAATATAACTATGTTGTAGGCAGCAGAAACGAACCCAAGGAGTGGACGATCGCAGGTCCGAGCTGTGACAGCTTTGATGTGATAGACCGTGAAGTGGAACTGCCTGAGCCGGAGGTCGGCAATCGCATATTGATACTTTCAAGCGGTGCCTATACAATTTCTTACGCATCCGAGTTCAACGGTTTTTCAATACCAAAGACGATTTTGATATAAGAGGAGGCAATATGATTAAGTTTTTTGAGAAGGACCCTTATGCTCCAATACAGTATGTTTATGATGTTGAAAAAGTGCTATATAAGGGTAAAAGCGATTTTCAGGAGATAATGGTTATTGAAAACCCTTATTTCGGCAGGATGCTTATCCTTGACGGAGTTGTTCAGATAACGGAAAGGGACGAGTTTGTCTATCACGAGATGCTTGTTCATGTTGTTATGCACGCACATCCAAATCCCAGAAAGGTTATTGTTATCGGAGGAGGTGACGGAGGCGCTGTAAGGGAGGTCTTAAAGCACAGCACCGTTGAAAAGGTGTATTTTATCGAGATTGATGAAGAGGTTATTAATGTATCAAAAAAGTTTTTCCCGTCTGTTGCATGCGGCGTTGATGATAAACGCGTGGAAATAAAGTGTATGGATGGTGCTGAATTCGTCAAAAACAGAGTCGGTGACATTGATGCTGTAATTGTTGATTCTACTGATATTATCGGTTTTGCAAAAAGTCTTTTTACTGTCGAGTTTTTTAAATCTGTTAAGGACTGCCTGTCAGAAGATGGGATGTTCGTAACCCTTTCCGAGTCCCTCCATTTTCATAAAGAGATGGTGATAGAAGTGCAGGAAGCAATGAGACTTATATTCCCTATTGTTGACCTTTATACAGGCAATATTGCGACATACGCAGGCAACTGGTGGACATTCTCTGCTGCATCCAAAAAACATGATTTGAGGAAGATAAGGCGGGAATTCAAAATCGAAACAAAACTCTACAGCGACGAGATACATAATCAGGCGTTTTTGTCTCCGAAGATGTATGAAAAGCTAATGCAGAGAAGGCTTCAGTGGTAACATCTTGACAGTTCAACCGGCTAATTGTTAAATTATTAGCACTCTGAGGTTGAGAGTGCTAACGGATGAATACAAGAATGATTTTAAATATACTTGATGATAGAAGCAGCCGGGTTCTCTATGCTGTTGTAGAGAGTTACATAAACAAACCCGAACCTGTCGGCTCACGCTTTGTGACCAAGAAGTATTCCTTCGGCTTTTCATCGGCTACCATAAGAAACATCATGGCTGATCTGGAGGAAATCGGGTTTTTGAGCCAGCCGCATACCTCTGCAGGCAGGGTGCCGACAGACAGGGGTTACAGATATTATGTTGATTCTCTTTTGAATCTTGAGAAAGCTATCAGTTCTTCCGAGATGCCGAGGGAATTTATGAATCAGTTCTCAAAGAGGCTTGAACAGATAAAAGACGATATTTCAGGAATGTTTTCAGAGGTGACCAGCACCCTTTCTTCTATATCTAACTATGTAAGCATTGCCCTGCCCCCGAAGACCGAAAAGGCGACTTTGAACAGGATAAATTTTATCAAATATAAAGGTGACCATGCAGTGGCTATACTTTTAACTGATGAGGGAATAATCAAAAACAGAATCTTCAAGATAGACCCTATGGTCAAGCAGGAAGACTTGAACAGAATAGCTGATTATCTTAACTCGGAATATGCCGGTTATGCCCTTGATGAAATCAGGAGCATGCTTATACAAAGCATGAAGCGGGAGAAGGCGCAGTGGGACAAACTCATATCCAGGGCAATAAACATATTTGAGCAGGCTTTGTCTTTTACAGAAGAAGATGTGTTTGTATCAGGTTTGGATGATGCGATGAATCTGCCGGATTTTTCCGATATATCAAAGATCAGGGAACTGTCAAAGGCTATCAAGGACAAACACGTTATCATAAAACTCCTTGATGAATTATCAGACGCTGAGGGAGTGCGGGTTATGATAGGGAATGAAAATCCTGTTAACGAACTGAAGGGATTGAGTGTTGTAGCGTCAACCTATAAAGAGGGGAACAGGCCTATGGGTATCATTGCCTTAATAGGACCTACAAGGATGAATTATTCAAAGGCGATATCCATGGTTGATGTTATTGCGAAATGCGTGGGCAGGACTTTTGATGACAGAAAATAGCTGACGGCAGATTTTAATGGAGGTGGTAGCGTTGGAACGGAGAAAGCAGTTTATTGAATCAGCAGAAATTAACGCTGATAAACCCGAGGATGAAAGCAAGTCCATTGAGCCGGAAGACAGCACTGCAGAGCAAACTGAATCAATAAAGTCTGAGCTTGAAGAGATGAAAGATAAATATCTGCGGCTTTATGCAGAATTCGAAAATTACAAAAAAAAGACAGTTAAGGAGAAGGAAGACCTTGTAAAGTATGCCAATGAATCGCTGATATACGAGCTTCTGTCAATAATAGACAATCTGGAGATGGCGCTGAAGCATTCTATGGAGGGAAATTCAGAGGCACATCATGCCCTTGTGAAAGGCGTGGAAAATACCCTCAGGGAATTGAACAGGACCCTTGATAAATTCGGTCTTACATCCATAGAAGCTCTGGGCAAGGCGTTTGACCCTGCATACCATCATGCAATGTCTCAGATTGAGACAGCAGATGTGCAAGACAATGCGGTTGTAGAAGAGTTCAGAAGGGGGTATCTTTACAAAGGAAAAGTTTTAAGACCTTCTCTTGTAGCAGTATCAAAAAAGACAATAAATAGTGAACAGTGAATGAATATAGGAGGATGAAATGGGAAAGGCAATAGGTATAGATCTCGGCACGACAAACTCGGTTGTTGCGGTGGTTATGGGCGGAGAACCGGTAGTTATTCCGAATCAGGAAGGCAACAGGACAACGCCTTCTGTTGTTGCAGTCACCGAAAAAGGTGAAAGACTTGTAGGACAGATAGCAAAGCGTCAGTCAATAACAAATCCTGAAAACACAATTTTCTCCATAAAGAGGCTTATGGGCAGAAAGTACAATTCCGAACAGGTAGAGCATGCCAGAAAGAGACTGCCTTATAAGATTGTTGAGGCACCGAATGGCGATGCGCATGTAGAAATAAGAGGGAAGATGTATTCACCCCCTGAGATTTCTGCAATGATATTACAGAAGCTGAAACAGGCTGCTGAGGACTACCTCGGAGAAACTGTTAACGATGCTGTTGTCACTGTGCCTGCATACTTTGACGACAGTCAGAGGCAGTCAACAACAGATGCAGGCAGGATTGCAGGGCTCAATGTATTAAGGATTATCAATGAGCCGACAGCAGCAGCCCTTGCATACGGGCTTGAAAAGCAGAAGGAAGAAAAAGTTGCTATTTATGACCTCGGCGGAGGCACATTCGATATATCCATCCTCGAAATAGGACAGGGTGTTATAGAGGTAAGGTCTACAAATGGCGATACTTATCTTGGCGGCGATGATTTTGATTTAAGGATTATAGACTGGCTGGTGGAGGAGTTTAAAAAGGAACAGGGTATTGACCTGAAGCATGACAAGATGGCGCTTCAAAGGCTGAAGGAAGCCGCTGAAAGGGCAAAGATAGAGCTTTCAACAGCAACAGAGACAGAAATAAACCTTCCTTTCGTAACAGCCGATGCCTCAGGACCGAAACATCTGTTGTTAAAGCTTACAAGGGCAAAGCTTGAGCAGCTTACAGATGACATTGTGCAGAAAACCATAGAGCCTTGCAAAAAGGCTCTATCAGACGCAGGATTGTCTACGGGCAGCGTAGATGAAGCCATACTCGTCGGCGGGCAGACAAGGTCTCCAAAGGTACAGCAGGTCGTGCAGGGCTACTTCGGCAAAGAGCCCAACAGGAGCGTTAATCCTGATGAGGTTGTTGCGGTCGGTGCAGCAATTCAGGCAGCTGTTCTTAAAGGAGAGGTCAAAGAGGTTCTGCTTCTGGATGTTACGCCGCTGTCTCTCGGCATTGAAACACTCGGCGGCATTTTCACAAAGATTATAGAGAGGAACACAACAATACCAACGAAGAAATCGCAGATATTTTCAACTGCATCGGATAATCAGCCGGCAGTTACCATTAAGATATTGCAGGGAGAAAGGGAGATGGTTGCTGATAATAAACTTCTCGGCGTCTTTGAACTTGTCGGGATACCACCTGCACCGAGGGGCATTCCGCAAATTGAGGTTACATTTGATATTGATGCAAACGGCATCCTTCATGTCTCTGCAAAGGACCTTGGCACAGGCAAGGAACAGTCCATAAGGATTACTGCATCAAGCGGTCTTTCAGAAGAAGAAATAAAGAAGATGGTGCGCGATGCCGACGCCCACGCAGAAGAAGACAAGAAAAAGAAAGAGCTGATAGAGATGAAGAATACAGCAGATACACTTATTTACTCTGTGGAGAAATCCCTGAGGGAATACGGAGATAAGATAACGGATGCAGAGAAAAAAGACATAGAAGCAGCACTCGAAAAATGCAAAAAAGCAAAGGATTCGAGCAGTTCGACATCAGAAATAAAGGCTGCAATAGATGAACTCACAACAGCTTCACACAAGATTGCAGAGCATATTTACAGTGCAGCCCAGCAGCAGGCTGGTGCCGATCCAACCGGCGGGGCACAAGAAGCAAAGCCCAAGTCGCCTGAAGAAGAGGTAGTAGAAGCAGAATTTGAGGATGTAGATAAGAATAAGAATAAGTAGTATGAACGATTATTATAAAGTTCTTGGAGTCAGCCGCGATGCCACTCAGGACGAGATAAAAAAGGTATTCCGGCAGCTTGCCTTAAAATACCATCCTGACAGGAATCAGGGCAATAAGGAAGCAGAGGAAAAATTCAAAGAGATAAACGAGGCATATACATGCCTCATTGACTCTGAAAAACGTGCTAATTATGACAGGTTTGGCACTGCTGAAGGTTTCGGTGCAGGTTTTAATACGGGCGCACCGTTTACAGATATTTTTGGAGACATATTTGATGACTTTTTCGGAGCCTTCGGGGGCACAAGAAGGCAAAGACCCTCAAAAGGCGCAGACTTAAGATACAATCTCACCATAACACTTGAAGGAGCTGCATTTGGCGTTGAAAAGACAATAAGGGTGCCGAGATGGCAGAGATGTGATTTTTGCAGCGGAACAGGTTCCGAGCCCGGCAAGCCTCCTGTTACCTGCACAAACTGCAAAGGCGCAGGGCATGTGAGATTCCAGCAGGGATTTTTCAGCGTTTCAAAAACCTGCGGCAAATGTCACGGCTCAGGAAAGATAATTACAAATCCCTGCCATCTTTGCAAGGGAGACGGCAAGGTAAGGGTTCAGAGGGAATTATCTGTGAAGGTGCCTGCCGGCGTTGATGTTGACTCAAGATTAAGAATAAACGACGAAGGCGACCTTGGCAGCTATGGCGGGCCTCCGGGTGATTTGTATATTGTGATAGATGTTGAGGATCACCCGCTGTTCAGAAGGGAAGGGCTGGATTTGTACTGCCAGATTCCTATCTCTTTCACAAAAGCTGTTTTTGGAGGGGAGATAGAGGTTCCTACTCTGAACGGGAAATCCAGGATTAAGATTCCTGCAGAGACTCCTTCGGGCAGGGCTTTTCATCTGAAAGGCAAAGGCATGCCGAGACTTGGAGGCTATCAGAGGGGAGAACAGATAGTCTCGGTTTACATAGATGTTCCCAAAAAACTCACCCAGCGGCAAAGAGAACTTTTAGATGAGTTTGCAAGAATAAGCGGTGAAAGCCACGATGAATCAAAGGGGCTTAAAGATAAACTCAAGGATTTCTTTTCGGCATAAATTGATGCATAACTGTCCTACAATATTTTAATCAATGAGAATATATATCCCTCCGGAAGATATACATCAGAAAGAGAAAATCAAACTGTCCTCTGATAAATCACATCATCTGATAACCGTATTGAGATGCAAACAGGGCGATATGATTACTGTTATTGATGGATGCGGAAATGCTTATGAGGGCAAAATTTCAAAAATTACAAAAAAAGATGTTTTTATAAATGTTGTCAGTGAAATCACAGAAGATAGAGAATCTTCATTAAATCTTATTCTCTGTCAGGGAATATTAAAAGGCGAAAAGATGGATATGGTAGTTCAGAAGGCAACTGAACTTGGAATAAAGGAAATAATCCCGGTTATCACTGAAAGAGCCGTTGTTAAAGACACGAGAAGATTAAAGAGGTGGAGAAAGATTGCAGAAGAGTCAGTGGAGCAGTGCGGAAGGACAATTATTCCTGTTATACATGAACCGGTTGAATTCAAGCAATTGTTTAAGAAAATCGGTCAGGGTGTTGGGGTAACGGGGTATCGGGGTATCGGAGCGGCGGAGAAGATACATGGATTTATTTTTTGGGAGGAAGGTGGTGTGTCATTAAGAGAGGCAATCCGGAGAATCAGGAATCAGGATGCAGGATACAGGATTCAGGATTCCCCCATTCACATCTTTATTGGTCCCGAAGGCGGCTTAACCTCCGGGGAGGTTAAAATGGCTGAGGAAAAAGGACTTGTAAGAACAACACTTGGCAAGCGTATACTCCGTGCAGAAACAGCATCAATAATATCAGTTGCATTAGTTCTGTTTTTGTTAGAAAATTAAAAATATAATTATAAATTCTGCTATAATATTCTTAAATAGATAGAAATAGAAAGGAGTGGTTATACACATAGAAAGCAGGATAAAGGCAATAGAAGCTGCAAGGGTATCTCTTGATAAAAAGGCAAAAGATACATTAATCCTTGAATTAAAAGACCTCACATTTATAGCAGATTATTTTGTAATCTGTTCCGGCGAAAACGTCTCTCAGGTGAAGGCTATAGTAGAGTATATTGGAGAGATATTAAAGAGAGATTATGGGATAAAACCCATGAGAATAGAGGGATTGGGTTA
>PNNP01000031.1 GCA_013824325.1 Thermodesulfovibrio sp.
CCATTTCCAAATAACTACTTCATATACGCAATTATTGCGTCTATACCGCCAATTTGGGAGTATATACGCAATGCGGATATTCTACTTCTGGGTGAACACCCAGGTTCCCATTCCCTTTTGGCAAATATTGTCACCTCTCACCTCACTTTTGGTTAAATTCAAATCATCTAAATTTCCTCGCCCTCAAAGATCTTTAAAATTTTTTCTAAGGTCCCGTCTGTATGGGGAAAGCTCCGGTGTTTTTCAGTGGGATGCCATTTGTGGTTTGGAATAGTTTTAACCCTTGCCACAAGAGCAAGATTGTAGCGGAAGGCGACTGTTATTCTGCCCGAATTATCTTTACCAATAATTACCCCGGCTCCATGACTTGAATAATATCAAAGCTTTTTTTTGCTGTCAAGGGCTACTGTGAGGTCAATGACAAATCTGTTTTAAAGAGGTTAGGACATCAAAATGGTGTTTGGGAGGTGTCAGAACGGCATGTGTTAAAATATTATTATGAAAGAAAGCTGTCCGGGAAGCAGGGAGATAAGAACACCGTATCCTGAGGATTTAATCTGCGTCTTCTGCCATCATAAGAATGAAATCTGGTCGGATGAGCCGGATACTGTATGCAAACAATGCGGAAAAACGATTACAAGGGATATGCTGCCTACATGTATAGAGTGGTGCCCTGCAGCAAGGGAATGTGTGGGTGATGAGAAACACGAGAGATTAATGAAAAAACTGAAGGAACAAAAATCCTGAATCCTTTTCTTGAATCCATAATCCTTAATCCTGTATCCTAAATGAATGATAGGCGTTATCTTATTAAATCTTGGCGGGCCCGATTCCCTTAATGCTGTAAAGCCGTTTCTCTACAATCTTTTCTCGGACAGAGACATTATCAAGCTGGGACCTTCATTTTTACAGAAGCCGATAGCAGCACTTATTGCAAACACAAGGGCGAAAAAGACAATGGATGCTTATAGTTTAATCGGTGGGAAATCCCCCCTGCTTGATATTACAAATGCGCAGGCAGATGCCCTTGAAAACCTGCTGAACTCATCACCTATTACCCATCAGCCATCAGTGTTTTTCAAGGTCTATGCCGGAATGAGATACTGGCATCCGTTTATAGAAGAGACAGTCAGGCAGATGCGTAATGAGGGCATAAGGAAGATTCTTGCCCTCAGTCTATATCCTCATTATTCAATAGCCACAACAGGTTCTTCAGTTAAAAAATTCAAGGAGGTCGCAGCAAAATATTCTGTGGAATATTCATGTGTGCTTTCATGGTTTAACCACCCGATGTATATAGACGCACTTGTAGAGAATATTAAAAAAGGCATACAGTATTTTACGGAAAAACCCGCCGTTCTTTTCAGCGCCCACAGTCTGCCGCAGAAGTTTATTGATGGCGGAGACCCTTATGTTAAGGAGACGCAAGGTACAATAAATGAAATCATGAAAAAGATTGATATTGAATGGTATCTCTCTTTTCAGAGCAAAAGCGGACCGGTTAAATGGCTTGAGCCTTCAACAGAGTACATGCTTCATGAGCTTGCTCAAAAAGGTATGAAGAATCTGCTTGTCGTGCCAATTAGTTTTGTTTCTGACCATATTGAGACATTATATGAAATAGATATTCTCTATAAAAACATGGCAAATGAACTCGGCATAAATCTTATGAGGATGGAATCTCTTAATACATCACCGAAATTCATTGAAGCCCTTGCAGATATTGTGATGAAGGGAATTGAAGAGGGTAGATGAATAATGAGGGCAATCACTATCAGGCGGGAAAGACGAGGTAACGGATGAGAATAGCAATTGTCGGCGGCGGCATATCGGGACTTTCTCTTGCATATGCGCTTCTGGAGAAGAAGCCTGAACTTGATGTAACAGTTTTTGAGGCAGAAGTGCGTGCAGGCGGAAAAATCCTGACTGAGAAAATCAATGGATATGTTTGCGAAGGCGGAGTCAATGGCTTTCTTGACAATAAACCAAGCACTCTGGAACTGGCATCAAAAATAAATCTTACACCGGTTAAAAGCAATGACAATGCAAGGAAAAGATATATTTACACAGGCGGCAAACTCAGATTAATCCCCGATTCCCCTGTTAAATTCCTAATGTCCAATTTTCTCAGTCCCCACGGCAGATTGAGGATGATAGGCGAGTATTTTGTTCCAAAGGCTGATAAAGACGACGAGACAATGGAGTCCTTTGCAGTAAGGAGAATAGGGCGGGAGTTCTTTGAAAAACTTCTTGACCCTATGGCATCAGGGGTTTATGCAGGCGACCCTTCAAAGATGAGCATCAGAAGCTGTTTCTCTAAAGTTTATGAACTGGAGCAGGCTTATGGCGGGCTGCTGAAAGGTTTTATGGCTCTCGGCAGACATGCAAAAAAGTCAGGCAAAAAGGTTTCAGCGGGACCCGGCGGAACACTCATGTCTTTCAGGGATGGGATGTACAGTCTTGTCGAATCTTTAAAAGCGCGTCTTGGCGAAAGAGTCAAGACAGGCAAAGGTGCAAAAGGTATCGATAAAAACGGAAATAGACTCAAGATATTTTTTAATGACGGGTCCACCTATGAATCTGACTGCATTGTGCTTGCATCACCAGCTCACAATACCGCAGAAATAGTTAAAGATATGGATAAAGACATTTATGATATTTTAAAGGAAATACCCTATCCGCCCTTATCCGTTGTCTCTTTTGGCTTTAAAAGAGAGAAGATTGAAAGGGACATCAGCCTCTTCGGTTTCCTTATCCCTGGCAAAGAGAAACGAAAAATACTGGGAACACTCTTTGATTCGAGCATATTCCCTAACCGCGCGCCTGAAGGGTATGTGCTTTTAAGAAGCATGGTTGGAGGTGCAAGGGCTGCCGACCTTGCTTTGCTGAATGATGAGAAGTTAATCAGTACAGTAAGAGATGAATTGTCAGATATTCTAAATATCAAAGCAGAGCCGGACTTCGTAAAGATATTCAGATGGGAAAAGGCAATACCGCAATATGTGCTCGGACACCATAATAAACTCAAATTGCTGGATGAGGCGGTATCAAAGCATAAGGGTCTTTATCTTACCGGAAATGCCTACCGCGGAGTTGCTGTCAACGACTGCATAGCCAACAGTTATAGGCTTGCTGAAACCATAATGCGCAACACATAAAGGGCAAATGCCTCGCATGTTTTTTTCTCATTACGCATTACTCATCACTGTTTTACCTCTCACGGAGGCTAACAGATTCTTCAAAGGCTGCTTGCTATAATACCCTTTATGTCTTCAGATATGATATGGCAGTCAATGCGGATGGAGTTGTTTTTGAGATTACTTTCAACCTTCTTTTTCGCCGAGTGGCAGATGCGTCTTAAAATATCTAACCGTTTGCCGTAAAAAAGATAAGGGAAAATATCGTTTATATCTGAATTCTTAAACGGCTGGAGTTCATTTGAATTAATGCCTGCATTTTTAAGCAGCATGAATACTTCTCCTGTAGATATATCGTCTTTCCACAAAGAAACTTTAAGCAGGTTAATCCAGTTCACGACTATCTGTATTTTTGCAGGGCAGACAGATGGGGAAGTGTTGCAGTAACTTACTGTCTTTGAGACAGCGCTAAAAATCCCGTCTGTTCCATTCGTTGTTATATACAACTCGTCATTAAGCCGGAATAATATCTTATGAGCATTTCTTGAAATATCGCTGTCACATATAATGATTTCTTTGCTGTTTTTCAGTTTTTCTATGGGGAATGCAATGGACATCAGTTTAATTTTAGCATAATAGAAGTTATTGATGACAAACATGCACAATTCATTTGTCAATAATCTTTCTAAACACTCTTTGTACTTCTCTCAAAATTTTTTCATGAACAGCAGGATTGCCGGCAACGATATTGCCTGTTAAAAAGTAATCCTTTCCTCCGCCGAAATCGGTCACAATCCCTCCTGCTTCTTTTATGATAATGCTTCCTGCTGCAACATCCCACGGGCTGAGACCAATTTCAAAAAATGCCTCACACCTGCCGCAGGCAGTATAGGCAAGGTCTAAAGCAGCAGAGCCCGCCCTTCTTAAATCACTCGCCTTATTGAAGATATTTTTGAAAAGTTTAAGATAATCATCAATGAACTCTTTTTTTCTGAAAGGGAATCCGGTTGTAATAAGACTGCTCTGCAAGGTGCTGACAGCAGATACATTTATGGGATGCCCGTTTAAAAAAGCCCCTTTTCCCTTTTCTGCGCTGAAAAGCTCGTTTTTCAAGGGGTCAAAGATAACGCCTAAAATTATCTCCTTCCTGTATTGAAGCGCTATTGAGACAGAAAAGACAGGATAACCGTGAATGTAGTTAGTGGTGCCGTCAAGAGGGTCTATAATCCACCGGAATGCGTCTGTTTCGGTTTCCTTAATTGATTCTTCAGCAAGTATAAAATGGTCAGGAAAACGCTTTTTTATTGTATTTATGATTGTCATTTCCGAATCCATGTCAACCCGTGTGACAAAATCAGATGCCTGCTTTAATCCGACATCCTCCTTTGAGATTTTTCCGATATTATCAAGGATAATGTTGCCGGCAAGCCTTGCAGCTTTAACAGCAGTGTTTAGAAATTCATTCTCTGTCGTCATTGCATGTAAACACTCACTTTCCCGATATATAATGTTCAGATAATTTTAACATAACAAGAATAATTCATAAATTCTGATATAATTATGCTAAGGATGCATTTTATGATAATAAAATACTTTTAATCTTTTACTATGGCTACATTACAATATATTTTAGACCGCATTGAAAGTAAGAAGAATGATTACAGGCGGTACGACTTTACGCAGACCGAAAATGATGTGCTCAAGACCTTTTTTGACCTCTCTCAGGAATTTGACACCATGGAGGATTTTTACATTCTATGTGTGGCTATTCCAAAGGTTTTTTTTAATTTTGAAGCAAGACTCTATTTTATGGAAAGCAAGCACAATTGCCTGATCCTCGTTTCCAGAACTGAAGAAACAAGCAGTCAGCTGCATACACCGCCTCCGGGTGATATAAGCCCCAAAGAGCATCCTTATTACACTGCTCACAACAGTCTTGTATTGACCATATACGGTAAAAAATCTCTAATTGACCAGCTTCCTTTTAAAACAAAAGATAGTGTCATTGGTTTGCTGGAGGTATATCCTGTAGTAAATCTGAGCGGACATCAGGAGCTTTTTTTTGTTAAATATGCCAACCGCATCGGCTTTAATATCCATAACAGGTTTCTTGCAGAAAGGAATGTCGAACATCTGAAATTTATCCGCTCGCTTGTTGCCGATATTGAGCACAATATAATCGTGCCCAACATGATATACAAGCTTTTTCTTAGACGCCTGAAAGGGAAAATTGCAAAAAATTTAGAGATAGAAAAAGACCTTGCAAAATTTTCATCGGGAGAACCCCGCAACGGAAACGGTATTGAACACCTTCTGGACGAATTAATTGATGTTAACAAGGGCTTGGCAGAAGAGTTTGAGAACATGGAGAAACATTATCAGAATATGAGTCTATTCCTCGAAACTCTGCTGCGCAGAAGCCATTTTGAGCAGGGGCGTCTTACACTCCGCACCAAACTGTGTAATATGAAAAAGGATGTGGTTCAGCCTCAACTCGAAAGATATGCTGAGCAGTTTGAGGATATGGGAATATCAATAGACGACAGGTTCAGCGGCATTCCTGATGAAGAAATCATCAGCGTTGTGGATGTAGGTCTGATAGCTCAGGTATATGCCAATCTTTTCTCAAATGCTCTTAAATATGCTGAGGAAATAATTGCAGATACAGGCAAGAAATATGTTGCATACGGCAGAGAGGTTATCAAAGATTTCTTCGGAACCGGCAGGGATGGGGTGAAATATAATGTCTTCAGTACAGGACCCCATATAAGTCCTGAAGAACGGGGAAAAATTTTTGAGGAGGAATATCGCGGCACTAATACTTTAAACAGACCGGGGACAGGACACGGGCTGTCTTTCATAAAACATGCGGTTGAGATACATGGGGGTGTTGTCGGGTATGAACCCACTCAATACGGGAACAACTTCTATTTCATCCTTCCAAAATAGCAGAGAGAAGCAGTATCATATTGAGAAGTTTTTTAAAGTAAGGGTTGGTCATGGCATTGAGAAAAGCGAAAAAGACGCTCAAAGCTGGATTGATGCGGAATTAAAGAAATCAAATATCCCTGCCCGCCAAAGTTTTAGTGGTGGGCGATTGGATTATGAGGTAATCAATGGCATTTAACCCGAAATATACTATAACCGAAAAGATACTAAATAACCTTACGTTTATTGCGTCGGCACGTGAGGTCATTGAACAGTCGCATCTGGTGCCGAAGTGGGAAGCGTCGCTTCGCAGACAGGCTAAACTTCGCAATACCCATTCGTCTACCGCCATTGAAGGCAATAAACTTACCCTTGAGCAGGTCGAGGCTATTGCCGACGGCAAGGACGTCATCGCTACTGATAAAGACAAAAAAGAAGTGCTCAATTATCTTGAGGCGTTGGACAGACTTACCGAGAAAGGCAAAATTGAGGTTAAAGATCTTCTGACTATACACCGAATAGTTTCAAAAGATGTCTTGCGTGATAATAAGCATTGCGGTGTTTTTCGTGACCGGCAGGTCTTTGTGGGCAGGCGAGTTTTTGATGGCACAGGATTTAAGGAAGAAGTCGAATATACGCCCCCCGAGACCAAAGACGTGCCTCATCTGGTGAAAGAATTTATCGATTGGCTGAATATTGATAAGACGTGGGGAATAAATCCGGTTTTACTTGCGGGAATCGCCCACTACGAAATTGCCAGAATCCATCCTTTTATTGACGGCAACGGCCGGACGGCCCGGCTCTTTGCGACACTTATCCTCTATTTGAGCGGTTTTGATCACCGAAGGTTGTTTGCCCTTGATGACTTCTATGATCGAGACCGGCAGGCATACTATGCGGCTTTAAAGACAGCTCAGGAGAATAACAACGATATTACCAAATGGCTTGAATATTTTACGACAGGCGTTGCCTACTCGGTAAACGAGGTCAAAGAGGCGGTTTTGAAATTAGGCTCCAAGAAGAAACGTATTTCAAAGACGCAGATTCCCCTTACAGATAAGCAGATGAAAATCGTTGAATTTATGAATGCTAATGGCAAAGCTACCAACAAAGATTTACAGAGCTTATTTAACATTTCGGCTCAAGCGGTGCATAAGGAACTGTCAAAGCTCGTTGAGCTTAAAGTTATTAAGCCGGTAGGCGCCGGGCGGTCGTTATATTACGTCTTGGAGTAACAAAAGCGGTTGATGATTAGGTTGATGATTAGGTTGATGATTATTTGTAAAATATGGGACATTAAGGGGCATTTTTACTGTGACATGCTGAGACATATTACTATGACAAAAGCCAAATATCTGACCCCTATCTTAGTCTCAGAAAAGCAAGTGACTCTATGTGGTATGTCTGGGGGAAGAAATCAACGAGTCTTATTGACTCAATCTCATATTTTTCAAGAAGCTTTTTCAAATCTCTTGCAAGTGTTGCCGGATTGCATGAGACATAAACAATTTGCTCCGGCATCATATGAAGAATGTTATTTATTATCCTGTTTGTGAGTCCTGTCCTCGGAGGGTCGAGCATGAGGATATGGACTTGTTCTTTTGGTTGTAAGGTCTCCACAGATGAATGAATAAATCTGCAGTTTTTTATCCCATTGATTTTCAGATTTCTCCTGCCATCCTTTACAGCATATGGATTTTCTTCAACGGCAATCACTTCATCAGCATCAAAGGCAACAGGCAAAGAAAAATTACCTGCACCTGAATACAAATCCAATACCCGCTTACTATTAAGCGGCTGCAGGCTGTCTCTGATGAATTTTACAAGAACCTGATTGAGCTTCCAGTTGCTCTGGAAAAAGCTCATCGGCGAGATGGTGTATTTTAACCCTTCGAGTTCAAGTGTTATATGCTGGTTTTTATACTTTAGCAATCTTTTGTTTGAAGCCTCTATACAGATACCGCCAAATCCTGTATTTAGAAACATTGCAGCTAATTTATCGCAGCCTGTAACAGCATGCTTTGATGATATTTTTATAAGAGCTACAGCAACATCGCCATAAGATATGTGTATTTCAGAAATGTCTTTGGTGAAATCGGCGGAGTTTTTCAGCAGTTCATCTGTTTTCCGGAGATAGTCGTTAATCTCATCCACCATAAGAGGGCATCTTTCAACATGCACTATTTCTCTGGTCTTCTCCTTGAAAAAACCGATTTTTCCGGAACCAGCTTTAAACTGGGCTCTGAATCTGTAATTCCAAGGATTTTGACCGGCGAGGGGCTGTGAAAGTTCCGTCTCTATTTTGCCAAGCCTTTTAAGGCTGTCCTGAAGAACTTGTTCTTTTAATCCTATCTGTCTTTTGTAAGTGATATGCTGGAGATGACAACTGCCGCATACTCCAAATAATTTACATCCGGGCTTTATTCTGTTGGGTGACGGTTCTATTATTTTTGTGACAGATGCTATTGAATAGTCTTTTCTGTCTTCCTCTATCACTGCTTGCACCGTCTCTCCTGGTATTGCGCCCTTAATCAGAAAAACCCTGCCGCTGTATCTGCCTATGGATAATCCTCCATAAGCAGGAGAGACGACTTTCAGCGTGAATGGGGAATCACTTCTTTTCAAAAATCTGTTTTATTGTAGCCTTCAGATTATTCAGGTCTGATGATTTCACAACATATGCATCAGAAACCCAGACAGAAAAATCATCCCTGTAATCATAAGCAGTCAACATTATTATCGGCACCTGTGAGTTTTTCTGTTTTAGCTGCCTTAATACCTGAATCCCGTCCATGTCAGGCATCATAATATCAAGTGTTACGAGGTCGGGGTTCTCTCTGTCAAAAACCTCCAGAGCCTCCTGTCCGGTATTTGCTGTCACAATCGAGTATCCTTCGTCTTCAAGCTCTGCCTTGTACAGTCTCAATATATTTTTTTCATCATCAACCACAAGTATCTTCATTTTAATCCTCCTTTAAGGGTAGATGAATTTTAAATTTTGTACCCCTCCCGATGACGCTGTCCACTTCAATCCTGCCTCCGTGCTCTTCAATAATCCTTTTGGTTATAGAGAGTCCTAACCCTGTCCCGGTGGTGCGGGTTGTGAAGAATGGGTCAAAGATTCGGTTTATATCCTCTTCTTTGATGCCGCTTCCGTTATCTTCAATTTCAACTACAGTTTCCGCTCTTTCTGTCATCTGTCCGGGAACATTGGTTTCCGAGAGGGTTGTTGTCTTATAAGCCCTGATAAAAATATTTCCTTTTTCTGTTGCCTCATTTGCATTGGTCATTATGTTCAAAACAGCCTCCTTGAACCTGTCATAGTTGGCATGTATTTTAATAGGATATGCCATCTCTTTTATTAATGCATTTTCTTTTTCATTTACTGCCGGTTCGAGCAGATTAACAACGTCTTCAATGAGCCCGTTCAGCTCCACTTCACTCTTTTCAAGCTTGGCAGTCTTAACAAAGCTCAAGATATTATTGAGAATTCCTTCAAGACGTCTTACTTCTTCTACTATTATCCTGGAATGTTCTTTTAAATCTCTGTCCAGTCTTTTTTCGAGTCTTCCTGCAAAACCGCCTATGGAGAGAAGGGGGTTTCTGATTTCGTGTGCTACTTTTGCAGCCATCTCACCGAGTGCAGCCATTCTTTCAATAGATGCAACCTTTTCCCTCAATTTTTTTATCTCGGACACATCTCTGGCTATGTGCACAGTTCCCAGCAGGGCTCCTGAATTATCGAAAATAGGAGAGCTCGAAATGAGGAATGTGCCTCCGAGATACGGGTCTTCAAGCTCTCCGGCGAATGGTTTGTTTGTAGTCACGGTTTTGTGATGGGGACATAAATCCCAGGGTGTGTTCAGACCGTGGAATATCTGGTAACATTTTTTGCCTATAATCTCCTCCTGAGGCAGTCCGATTTTTTCAATAACGGCCCTGTTGACCTTCTTTATTATGTAATCCTTGTTCACAAAATACACAAAGTCAGAGATGGATTCAAATATATTCTCCAGTTCCTGTTCAGCCTGCGCTATATGTTCAAAGAGTCTTGCATTTTCAATGGCAGAAGCTATCTGGTCTGTAAAGCCTTTAAGAACATCAATATCATGTTCTGTGATGGGCTTTCTCGAGTATAAATTATCAACCCACAAAACCCCTATCACCCTGTCCCTTGATATCAAGGGAACTAAAGCGTATGCTGTTGTTCCGAGCTGCTGTATCAGAACAACATCTGAAAGCGGCTCTGACCTCACATCAGTAACATTGAATGATTTTTTTTCTTTCACGCTTTTCGTCAGGATTGTGTCCATGTCAAGAGAGGCCTCTATTCCGCAGCAGAGCCTGTCCATTAATGAATCTTTTCTCAGCGGGCTTTTCTCTATGTCTTCCATAATCGAGTAAATATCCTTATGTTCCATGGACAGTCTTGACCATATCTCCCATGCCTCCTCATGGCTTGCAGGACCAACACCCATTGCTCCCCTGACGGTCTTCTGGTCTTCATCAACAAGAAACAGCATTGCCCTGTTAAAACCGAATCCGTCTCCCATTGTGACTGCTGTCAGTAACATTCTGAGCAGTTTATCCAGCTCAAGTGTTTCTCTCATGGTCGAGCTTATAAATAATAGCCTTGAGAGTTCATTGTTTCTCCTGACAAGGTCTTTTTCTATCCTCTTTTTTTCTGTTATATCCCTGCCTATCCTGCTTATGCCGATTATATTGCCTGCGGAGTCTTTAATCGGTGACAGCGTAAGATTCACATCTATCAGCCTTCCGTCTTTTGTTCTTCTGACGGTTTCTATCTCTTTGATTATTTCTCCTCTTTTGACCTGTTCAATGTAACTTTTTTCAATATCTATCAGAAAATGGGGGATAAAGGGCAGGAATTGTCCCGTGACTTCTTCTTTTGAGAAGCCGAACATCTTTTCTGCACCTGTATTGTAGGAAGTGATTTGTCCGTTCAAATCCGTTGTCACAATGGCATCAGCAGAGTTTTCTATCAATCCCTGAAGATAGTCTTTCAGTTCTTCAGCCTGTTTTTTAGTCTCAAGTGTTTCTTTTTCCTGTTTCAGGGCAGTATCGTACATCATGGATCTTTCTATTACAATGGCGGCAATGGATGCAAATCCCTCAAGGGTTATCATGTCTTCCTGAGTAAAGGGTATGACCATTTCCTGCGGTTCTTCAGCAGAAGGTTTTTTGTCATAAAGACCAAAAGTTCCTATTACATTTTCACCTATCTTTAAAGGAGCACATATGGTTGCCTCAATGAATTTTGTGGTTGGAATTATAAGGTTGAGGTCGTCGGGTTTATAAAAAATAATCGTTCTTCCTTCCTGTGCTGCTTTACCGCAGACACCTTCTCCAATGCTGATTTCATCTTTAATTATATCGCACAGCTCATCGCACAACCCGTAGAATGCCTTCACTTTCAGTTTATTGTTTTCAAGAAGGCGCAAGATGCAGCCTTTGGCGTTAAAAACCTTTGTAGTCTTTTCGGAAATCTGTTTCAGCAGTTCATCAAAGTCGTTTATAGATATAATAGCCTTTGTGAGTTCATATATAACAGTAAGCCTGTGGAGCTGCTCCTTTGTGGTCTTGAAAGGCTCGATATTCGTATCGAGGATTCCCTGCTGTGATGTATATGCTTTTTCTGTCATGCAGTTTTACCTGAATAAATATTCAAGTACATCCTTGCAGAATTTCCCCATGAGAAATCTCTGCTCATTGCATTTCTAATAAATCTCTGCCAAAGTTTTTTGTTGCTATATATATTTAATGCGTTATCAAACTCACGGATAAGAGCTTCTGTGGAGTATTCGTCAAATAAGAAGCCTGTTTCGCCTTCTTTTACAGCGTCTGTGATTCCTCCTGTTCTTCTTGCAACAGGGATAGTGCCGTAATGCATTGCTATCATCTGACCCAATCCGCACGGCTCATACCTTGAAGGCATCAGGAATATGTCAGAACCTGCATATGCAAGATGTGCAAGGGCATCATCAAAGCCGATATATGCATACAGCCTTCCGGGAAACGCGTCGCCGAGTGCCCTTAAAGTCGCCTGAAAAATTTCCTCCCCTTCTCCAATTATAACAATATTCGCACCCCTTGCGATTAGTTCAGGAGCGGCATTTGATAATATATCTATGCCTTTCTGGGCTGAGAGTCTCCCGATAAAACATAATAACGGCATGTTGGTTGTGCCTTCCAATGCCCCTTTTTCCATCAGCGCCTTTTTGCACTTTAATTTGCCTGTGAGGTCTGATTCATTATAGTTTTGCGGAAGAAATTTATCATTGGCTGGATTCCATTCGTTGTAGTCTATCCCGTTCGGAATCCCGACTACGGAATCATTTCTCTTTCTGAGCGCTCCGTCCAGCCCGAATCCCTGTTCTGGCGAGAGTATCTCTTTCGCATATGTACTGCTTACGGTAGTTAAGATATCTGCCCCTATGATTCCTGCTTTTAAAAAATTTACCTTTCCGTAAAACTCTATTCCTTCAGGGTTGAAGAGTTCCCGGCTGAATCCTGTTATTTCCATTGTCTGCGGCGGGAATAAACCCTGATAGCCGAGGTTATGTATTGTCAGGACAGACCTTGTTTTTTTAAATACAGAAACTTCTCTGTATAATGTTTTTAAATAAAGGGGAATTAAAGCTGTCTGCCAGTCATTGCAATGCATTACATCCAGATTTATATCAAGTCTTTTGCATATTTCAAGGATGCCTTTGCAGAAGAAAGCAAAACGCATGTCATTATCAGGATAATCTCCGAGCGGCGTTCCATAAAGTCCGTCCCTGTCAAAGTATTCATCGTTAACCGTGAAAAAAATATTGCCATTAGTGAGGACATTGCACTTTTTAGTAATATTGCCGAGCGGAATGTCAATTTCAATTCCTGTATCCTGTAATTTGTCTTTGAAGTGCTCACGGGTTTTTTTGTAAAAGGGCAAAAACAGATATGCATCAAGCCCCATTTTCTGATATTCTTTAAAGAGTGTCCCTGTTACATCGGCAAGCCCTCCGGTTTTTGAAAAAGGGATTGCCTCTGATGTTGCAACAGCAACCTTCATACCTTTGCTTCCCTCATGAATTTGGCAGCTTCTTCAGGGGGGACAGGGTTTATATAAAAGCCGGAACCCCATTCAAACCCTGCCATCCTTGTGAGTTTTGGAACAATCTCAATATGCCAGTGGTAGTATTCATTTATTTCTTCTTTAAAAGGAGATGTATGAAGGACAAAATTGTATGGCGGCGTATCAAGAACACTGTCAAGCTGTTTCAGGATTCTCTGGAGTATTTCTGCAAGTCCTGAAAAGCTTTTTTCAGTAGGGAAGAGGCTCGATTCATGCCTTTTGGGCAATATCCATGTCTCAAACGGCTCTCTCGGTGCAAATGGTGCAAGGGCAACATATCTGTCATTTTCAAATATAACCCTTTTGTTTGCCTCTATTTCCTGATTGATTATGTCGCAGAGCAGGCACCTCTCTTTGCTTTCATAATATTTCTTTGAGGAATCCATCTCTTCCTTAACGCTCTTCGGCACGATCGGCAGGGCTATGAGCTGGCTGTGGCTGTGTTCAAGGGCAGCACCTGCAATCTCACCCTCGTTTTTGAAAATTAGCACATATTTAAACCGCATATCTTTCTTTAAGTCATTCAGCCTGAAATAGTATGCCCAGAGCACGTCTTCAACAGCCCTTAGAGGCATAGTGGCGAGTGAAAGTTGATGTTCAGGGCTCTCTATGATGACCTCATGTGCACCTATGCCGTTCATTTTGTCAAAAATGCCTTCGCCCATTTTATTCAGGTCGCCGTATATCTGCAGTGCAGGGAATTTATTCGGGACTACCCTGAGTGTCCAGCCGGGAGAATTCGGAGGTGTGCTTGCAGGTCTGAATGCTATTATTTCAGGTGTTGTTGTATGTTCATTGCCGGGACAGAAAGGGCAGAATCCGCCGACCTTTCTTTTTTGAGAAGGCGGGATAAAATCTGTCGGTCTCTTTCCTCTTTCTACGGATATGATTACCCATCTTCCTGATATGGGGTCTTTTCTAAGTTCTGGCATACTCCCTCCTCAAAATTTAAAAGCTAAAACTCAAAATTATAGAATTTTGCATTTTGTATTTTCGATATTTACATTTTGAGTTATAATTATAACACTATGAAACCAATTTTTCATGCGAGTCCTGTTAACAATCCTTTTGAAGACCCATGTGTCTATGTGAGGGTCATAAGAGAAAGAAGGGCGCTGCTTTTTGATATCGGATATGTCGGCAAGCTTGAAACCGGCAATCTTCTGAAAGTTACGGATATATTTGTCAGTCATACGCATATAGACCATTTTATCGGATTCGATATTATCCTGAGAGGTGTTCTGAGAAGAGATATCCCCTTAAGGATATACGGGCCTGAAAATATAATCCGGTGTGTGGAGGGAAAGCTGGGGGGATATACATGGAATCTGATAAAGGAATATCCTTTGAAGATAGAGGTATTTGAAATAAAGAATGATGTTATATCCCATGCAAGTTTTTATGCTGAAAATTCATTCAGGAGACTGGATAATGCAGAATTAAATTTCAATGGGGTTGTCAGAAAGGAACCGCTGTTCACAATAAAGGGATTGAAGCTGTCCCATCAAATCCCTGTCATGGCGTATTCACTTGAAGAAGAGTTCCATATCAATATCAACAAGACACTGCTTGCAGAGATGGGCTTCCTGTGGGACCATGGCTTTCTGATTTAAAGAGGGCGATAAGGGAGAATTATGTATTAAGGGAGTCAGAAGCAAAGCAGGAGTTTGAACTTATAAAGCAAAAAGCAAAAATACATTCGGCACAACCATTATTTGAAGTGGACAATAAAACATTTACTTTAGAGGAGTTAATGAAAATAGTTGCGATTACAAGAGGGCAGAAAATATCTTATGTTATGGATTTATCTCCAACTGAGGAAAATATGGAAAAGATTATACCTTTTGTTAAAGGGTCTGACACGCTGTTTTGCGAGGCGTATTTTCTTGAAAAGGACAGAGACAGGGCAGTTGAGCGCCATCATCTGACAGCAGCAATGGCTGGAAGGATTGCAAGGGAGGCAAATGTCGGCAATCTGGTAATCATGCACTTCTCACCGAAATACAGGGATTGTGCGGATGAACCGTATCAGGAGGCAGAGCGGGAGTTCAGGGGCGTATCACTGCCTTAAAATATTATAGAAATCCCGAGGGGCTTGAGTCTTTTCAACAGCAACAGCGAATGCGTAAATCTTACCACAATTTATATTCAGTGTGATAAACTTTAGATAAAGACTGTTATATCAGGTTTAAGGGACAGATCAAATGAGACCGGTCATTCTTGTTACAAATGATGATGGCGTTCACTCTCGCGGGATAATCGCCCTTTTCAATGCAATGAAGGAAATCGGCGATGCGTATATTATCGCACCTGACAGGGAAAGGAGCGCTATCGGTCATGCCCTGACACTGCACAGGCCATTGAAAGTAGATGAATTGCGTGAAAATATATTCAGTGTAAACGGCACCCCGACGGACTGCGTTGCTCTCGGAGTTCACAAGATTTTGCCTAAAAAGCCTGACCTTGTTGCATCTGGCATAAACAGGGGTGCAAATCTGGGTGATGATATAACATATTCAGGTACGGTTTCTGCTGCAATAGAGGGGACAATTCTTGGTGTTCCGTCATTTGCGATATCTCTTGTCGGGGATAAGCCGTTTCGATATGATACTGCAGTGCCTTTCGCGATTGAGGTTGCAAAATATATACTGAATAAATCCCTGCCTTATGACACCCTGCTGAATGTCAATGTTCCAAACCAGCATAACGACATGATTAAAGGCATAAAAGTTACCAGGCAGGGCAAAAGGGTGTATGACAATGCGATACAGGATACTTATTCTCCATGGGGTGATAAGCATTACTGGATTGGCGGGGGAAAGCCATACTGGGAACATGGAGAGGATATGGATATTCAGGCTGTTCTTAATGGATATATCTCAATTACACCGGTTCATCTTGACCTCACAAATTATGAAGCACTTGAATATCTGAGAAAGACATGGAAGTAAAACAGGATAAATACGATGTTATTATAGTCGGCGCAGGGCCAGCCGGAATCTTTTCTGCTATGGAACTCATCGAAAAAGCCCCTCATTTGAAGATTCTGATGATTGAAAAAGGCAAGGACATTGATAAGCGGCAATGCCCCATGACAGTCAGCAGTACAACATGCATGTCGTGCGATGAGTGCAACCTTGTAAGCGGATGGGGAGGAGCCGGCGCATTCAGCGACGGCAAGCTTAATCTCTCACCCGAGATAGGAGGTTTCCTTTCAAGATATGTGGATATTTCAACGTTGCAGTCATTAATAGAGTATGCGGACAGCATATATATAGAATACGGCGCTCCCCAAAAACTTTACGGCAGTGATATAGATGAGACAGCAAGGATAAAAGACCTTGCTGCAAAAAATGACCTTGTGTTTATCCCCACAAAGATAAGGCATATCGGAACTGACAGGTGCAGGGATGTTTTGAAAAAAATGCGTGATGCTCTGAACGGAGGGGTTTCCACCATGTTTGAGACAGATGTTCAGAGGATAATTACAGATAAAAAGACTGTGAAAGGAGTGAGACTGAAAGGAGGGCAGGAGATATACTCTGACCATGTAATCCTTGCGCCTGGAAGGGCATCTGCAAGATGGCTTGAAACAGAATCAAGAAGGCTTAAGCTTACCCTTCTCAAGAATCCTGTGGATATTGGCGTAAGGGTTGAAGTTCCTGCTCCTGTTCTTGAAAACCTTACTGCTATCAGTTACGAGCCGAAGATAATCTTCTACTCAAAAAAATTTGATGATAAAGTAAGAACATTTTGCGTCAATCCTTACGGAGAGGTTGTAAAGGAATATCAGAAAGACATCTGGACTGTAAATGGTCATAGTTACGCAGAAAGAAGAACAAATAATACCAATTTTGCAATCCTCGTGAGCACATTTTTTACAGAGCCTTTTGATGAGCCAATATCATACGGAATGTATATAGCAAGACTCGCTAACTTCATCGGAGGCGGCGTTATTGTCCAGAGACTCGGAGACCTCATAAAAGGAAGGCGCTCTACACTCGATAGAATATCAAAAGGTATTGTGGAGCCGACCCTGAAGGATGCAACACCCGGAGACCTCAGTTTTGTCCTGCCCTACAGGCATCTTTCGGATATACTCGAAATGCTTGAGGCACTGGATAAAATTGCACCGGGCATAAACTCAAGGCATACGCTGCTTTATGGAGTGGAAGTCAAGTTCTATTCCATGCAGATTAGTCTGACGAATAATCTTGAAACAGAGATAAAGAATCTGTTTGCAATCGGTGACGGCGCCGGAGTCAGCAGGGGACTTATTCAGGCATCGGTGTCCGGTGTTATAGCAGCAAGGGAGATATTAAACCGTCATGGAAGACTTTAAAAGACTTCGAAATTTGATGGTTGACACCCAGCTTATACCGAGGGGGATAAAGAATGAACGCGTTCTTGCAGCAATGAGGAAAGTGCCCCGACATCTATTCATGCCCGAATCCGTAATGTTTAATGCTTACGATGACATGGCGCTCCCAATAGGTGAGGGGCAGACAATTTCCCAGCCTTATATGGTTGCAATAATGACCGAACTTCTTGAACTTAAAGGCGATGAAACGGTGCTGGAAGTCGGAGCAGGTTCGGGTTATCAGGCAGCAATATTAGCCGAGCTTGCAAAAGAAGTTTACACAGTTGAAAGAGTGGAGGCTCTTGCTGATAATGCGAGGGAAAGGTTGAGAAATCTTGGATATGACAATGTATATGTATTCACAGGCGACGGGACAAGAGGATTTGAGGGAAAGGTGCTGTTTGACAGGATTATTATCACTGCCGGAACTCCTAAAATCCCCGACCCTCTCATAAATCAGCTTAAAGAAGGCGGATTAATAATCGCACCTGTTGGAGAGAGGTTCTCCCAAATATTAATCAGAGGGGAAAAAAAGAAAGACTCTCTGATAGAGGAACATTATACTCCGTGCGTCTTCGTGCCGCTTTTAGGCGAGTACGGCTGGAAGGGATGAGCCTTGGATATAAGAAAATCCT
>PNNP01000032.1 GCA_013824325.1 Thermodesulfovibrio sp.
AGCCATTTTGAGAGATGAATAAAGCCCTTCTTGCTCGCCTTGCTCTCTTTGATAATTGAATAGCCCTCACCTTCTTGAATCAGAGGCAGAACAACAGGTCTGAATTTAAGATATCCGAATGGCACGATGTCAGTAGAGAGAAGTGTTGCATAGAGAAACTCTTTCTCTATATTGCCTTTCATAAAGACGTCTCTGTAAGCTTCTTTTGCGGTCTTTTCAGATGCCGCAGAGGTTTCCACATAAGGAGCAGATGGGTTAACTCCGAACATTGTGTGCGATTTTATGTCCACAAACCATAAATTCCGCGGCACTATTGTTGCGCCCTGTTTGAACTGTAAATGATAAGGGCTTCGCTGCTCTTCAACATAGCCCTCTTCCGATGGCGACAGGAAGCTTCTTTCGCCTTTTGAACCGACATAAAGACTGCCTTCGATAAACCTTAACGACTTCTCTGCATCAAGAAGTCCTGCATTTTTCTTCTCAAGAAGTCCTGAGATGAATTCTGCATGATATGGCGAAGCTGTATTAATGCCTTTTTTTGCAATAAACACGCAGGTCGGCACATTGAACAATGGCTTGACCTTCTCCAAATCCCATATCTCAGTAAAACCAAGCTTTGTTGAAAATTGCTGTCTTCTGAAGGTGTTATGCTGGTCAGCAGTAAAAAGACTTCTCGGCATCACAAAGCCAATGATGCCGCTTTCTTTAAGATATAAGTCAGCACACCGCAAGTAAAACAGTGTGGCAAGCTCCATGTGTGTCATAAGCTCTGCCTTGACCTTCATTTTCTCGCCTGCAGAAACACCGCTAAGGAGCTTGTATTTCTCGACAATCATGTTTTTCAGGAACTTCTGATACTCTCCTTTGTCTACGTAACGATAGGACAACCACGGTGGATTGCCGATGACCACATCAAACCTTCCCTTGAGGAAAAGGGGCTTGTACATGTTTTTCATCACATACGCCCAGATGCTGTCATTTTCTTCCTCGATGAGTTCCTTCATTGTCGTTGCCGTATCAAAGAGCATGTCAATCGTGCTCTTGTCTTTGACCTGAGGGGCGTGCTGTTTTATGTAGTTTTCATAAGCCTCCAGAGTTGCGCCTGACTTGCCTGCAAAATGCTTTGCGAATTCCTTTGAGGTTTCTATGACATCATC
Source organism: Thermodesulfovibrio sp. (assembly GCA_013824325.1). Lineage (GTDB taxonomy): Bacteria > Nitrospirota > Thermodesulfovibrionia > Thermodesulfovibrionales > Dissulfurispiraceae > PNNP01. The sequence goes on from PNNP01000032.1 coordinate 1,158, forward strand.
GTATGTTGACGGGTCATTGATGATAGTGTCGGGTATGCTGACCCTTTTCCCTCCGATTGCAGTCTGATAACTCGGCACAGGAGTTAACAGGCTTGGTTTCATCTGCTCTTCGGGCGGATTAATCGAATCTGCAAGATAGACCGGTATCTGGACTCTTTTTGTCCCTCTCATTTTCAGTAAATCACCAAGTGCAAGCAGGTAGTTCGTCTTTGCAGTGATTACCGCGAGCGGATGGATGTCAATGCCTGCAACGCTTTTAACGATGTGCTCAAGGGTTTCCTGCTTTAAACCGAGCAGATGCTTTTTGTGCCTTATGGTCATATAAAGAAATGTGCCCGAACCGCATGATGGGTCAAGCACAGAAGCGGATGGATTGTCTATGAGAATATGCTCCACCATCCTCTGCGCAAGCCAGTCAGGGGTGTAGTATTCTCCAAGGTCATGCCTTGTCTCAGGGTCAACGAGCTCCTGATAGAGGGATTTTAAAATATCCTCTGAAAGCTCCCTGAGATTGTAATTTGCAAGCTGGTTAATCAGCTTTCGCGCAATATCGAGCCCTGTTTCTTTTGTCTGACCGCGCACAATCCATGAAAAAAAGTCTTCTTCAAGGAAATTGTCTATTCCCTGCTCTGTGAAAAACTCGCCGTCAAGGGTTTTGATAATCATCTCCGAAGACGGTACAGCGCTGCTTTCTGAAAGCCGCATCCAGACAATAAGTTTTGTGAAGAGAGCAAGGTATGAATGCCTGAGGAAAAGCTCTTCGCTTCCGATAACGGTTCCGTAAGTAACTCTCAGATACTTTTCCCAGTTATCATACACCACCTTGAAATCAGACCTGTCCTTTATCGCATTCCAGATGCGCCGGAGGGCGTTAAGAGAATATTTGAACGCAGGGCTTTTTATTCCAAAATCCCTTACGATTTCATCGGTCTTTGGATGAAGTTGTGTCTTCCTGAAAAAGTACCGGTCGAGATAGAAATATGCCTGATACGGCTCTGTCTTTGTAAGGTCTATCTTCTCAATTTCCTCAAGCTCGATTTCTTCGGGGCTTTTAATCTTCGGAGAGTAAACAGCAACAGGATGCCGTCTGTTGCAAGGCAGAGATAGCTTGTTTTTTCTTCTGCCTGCTGTAAGAGGATAACGTAACGTTTGAGCTGGTCGAGTGCCTCGCCGAGCTTCTTTTTCAGATCACGCTCAAACTCTATTATCAGGTTGCCGTAAAGCGCGTCAATCCTGCCCCGTAGAATAATGTCTTTTTTCTTTGTACTGATGTGCTTTTCAACACCATGCAGATAGTCCTCGATAAACCCTGCTTCAACATCGCCAAAGACGTCTTTTAAAAGGATGATAAACCGTTGCGCCCTGGCGGATTCTGTGTTTAATTGTGAGACCTGTTCAATGTATTCTTTGAATTTCTGGGATATGTCCTGCTCTGAAATGTCAGGAATGCGGGAAGCTTTTTCGGCGAGTTTTGATTTTTTCATGCTCTCATGCTTTGCTTTTATTCATTGCCCTTCTTGCAATCTCAAAGGCTGCGGCAATTCTGATAATCTTCACATCGCCGAGCCCCTTGAATTCAAGAAATTTCTCTAAAGGCTGGTTTGCCATGCCCCTGAATGAACCGAATTTATCAAGGATTTCTTTTGCAATTTCTTCTGCTGGTTTTTCTTTTGTGCCTGTGGAAATGAGTATTGATAAAAGCTCTGCGTCTGACAGTGATTCAGCGCCAAGCTCTCTAAGTTTCCCGCCAGGATGTTTCCACGTTTTCATTATTGCCCCGTAGGATTATCTGACTAAATTATTGCTGCTTTAATTCCCCTTACCAATGCCTTAATCTCGTTATCCCTTACTGTCCTTGCATCAATAATAAGGGCTTCCTCCTTTATCCTTGCGATTATGGGCGGATTGCTGTGCCTCAACCTTTCTTCAAGTGTATTAACCGATAGATGCAGCGGCTTGATTGAAACTGCATATGTCCTGAATTCAACTTCAGAGAGTGCGCCTCCACCTGACTGTGATGAATCCTCAATAACATCTATTTTTGATATGTCGGTATGGGAGGAGCCAATTGCTTTCTTCAACTGCAGGGCTATCTTTTTTGCCCTTGTTTTTATCTTTCCGATATCCTGCAATAATATATTTAATGTCGGTATCGTGTCTTTCGCCTTATCCTCATCAAGATAACACATGAGTGTTGCCTCAAAAGCAGCAAGTGTCATCTTATCAACCCTTACAGCCCTCATAAGCGGATTCTTTGCTATCTTCTCGATATACTCTGCTTTGCCGACTATTACCCCGCCCTGCGGACCGCCGAGAAGCTTGTCTCCGCTGAACGTGACAATATCAGCTCCAGCCCTGATGATTTCCTGAACCATCGGCTCTATGTGAATTCCGTAAGACTTAAGGTCTATGAGGCATCCGCTTCCGAGGTCAAACATGACTGGTATTTTGTATTTCCCGCCGAGTGTAACCAGTTCTTCAACAGAAAGCGATTTTGTAAAACCGACCATCCTGAAATTTGACTGGTGAACCTTCAATAACAGTGCAGTCTCTTCATTTATAGCACATTCATAGTCATGAAGGTGGGTTTTATTGGTAGTGCCAACCTCTCTTAAAATAGCTCCGCTGCTGCTCATTACGTCAGGAATCCTGAAAGAGCCGCCGATCTCAACAAGCTCACCCCTTGAAACAATAACCTCTCTGCCTTTTGCAAGGGCGCTGAGACAGACAAACACTGCTGCAGCGTTGTTATTTACAATAAGACTGTCCTCTGCACCTGTAATCTCATTCAGCAGCCTCTGGACATGAGTATATCTCTTGCCTCTTTTGCCTTTAGCAATATCATATTCGAGGTTGGAATATCCGCATGCAATCTGCCTGACATGCTCCATAACTTTTTCAGAAAGAACAGACCTTCCAAGATTTGTATGAATAACAACACCTGTTGCATTGATTACAGGCTTGAGGCTATATGCAGAGAGTTTCTCTATTCTTTTATGAATATCAGGGTAAAGCGTCTCCGATGAAGCCTCCACTGCCTTATCCTGAAGAATCGCCTCTCTATGCTGATTTATAATCTCCCGTATTGCCTGAAGCACATAACGCCTTGGATATGTCTTCTGCCATTCCAAACCCTTTTCGGATTTTAAAATTTCATCAACAGACGGAAGGGATGCGAGAAGCTTTTGCTTGTTCATTTATAATCACTCCCTTTCAGCATTTTTAGTGTCCATATTTTACTCTTTTATACAAGACTTTTCAAAGACAATAAGTTTGTATTATTATACGTACTCTTTCAAGATTCATGATTTTAGATTTTTGATTGCAGATTTAATATCAAAACTTACAAATCTTAAATCATAAATCTGAAAGCGAAAATTAAAAATAAATCTGGAGGTTCTATGTTAAAACGCTATCTTTTAGCTCCGGGGCCAACTCCTGTACCGTCAGAGATTCTTCTCTCAATGGCAATGCCCATAATACACCACAGGTCTCCGGATTTCATCCCTGTCATCGATTCAGCGAAAAAAGGATTGCAGTGGCTCTATCAGACAAAAAATGATGTCCTTATTCTCTGCTCCACAGGCACAGGCGGAATGGTGGGTGCTGTCAATAATTTCTTCAATTCTGGTGAAAAGGTGCTCGTTATAAACGGCGGGAAGTTTGGAGAAAGATGGACAAAGATATGTCAGGCATACGGGCTGAAGGTGGAAGAGATACTTGTTGAATGGGGATATTCCATAAAGCCGGAAGCAGTGGAAGCAGCACTGAAAAAAGACCCGGATATTAAGGGTGTATTTGTTCAGGCAACAGAGACATCAACAGGCGTAGCCCATAATGTAGAAGGGCTCGCAAAAGTGATAAAAAAATATGAAAACACGCTCTTCATTGTGGACGCCATAAGTGCCCTTGTTGCGCATGATTTAAGAACAGATGAATGGGGAATAGATATAATGGTAGGCGGCTCCCAGAAGGGCGTGATGCTGCCGCCCGGACTCGCCTTTGTGAGTGTAAGTGAGAAGGCATGGAAGAAAAACGAGTCGTCAAAAATGCCGAGATTCTATTTCAATTTCAAAAAAGAAAGGGAGAACCTCGCAAAGAACCAGACCAATTTCACCTCTGCAGTTACACTTATAATCGGACTCAATGAGGCGATAACGATTCTCCAGAAAGAAGGACTCGAAAACGTCTTTAAGAGACACGCAAAACTCGCATACGCAACAAGAGAGGCTGTAAAAGCCATTGGATTGGGGATTTATTCAAAGGAGTCGCCGAGCAATTCTGTCACTGCAATAGAAGCTCCACAGGGAATTGACGGGCAGTTAATCTACAAAAATTTAAGGGAAAAGTATGGAATTACGGGGGCAGGCGGACAGGACAAGGCAAAGGGAAAGATATTCAGGCTTGCGCATCTCGGCTATGCTGACACATTTGATATAATAACAGGCATTGCAGCGATTGAGATGGTACTAAAAGGACTCGGACACCCTGTTAAGCTGGGCACCGGCGTTGCAAAGGCGCAGGAATTATTGATGAAATAAAAGGAGAGCTAAGAGATGAAAGTTCTTGTAAGCGACAATATATCGCCAAATGGTGTGGAGATACTAAAAAAGGCAGGGCTTGAGGTTGATGTAAATATAGGACTCAAGCCTGACCAACTAAAGGCTATTATCGGTAACTACCACGCACTAATAATCAGAAGTGCCACCAAGGTAACGGCAGATATTCTTGAAGCTGCTGCAAATCTTAAGGTCATCGGACGTGCAGGCTCGGGACTGGACAATGTGGATAAGGTTGCTGCATCGAAAAAAGGCATAGTAGTTATGAACACGCCTGGCGGCAACACAATAACCACAGCCGAGCACACCATTGCTATGATGTTTGCAGTCGCAAGGAAAACACCGCAGGCAAATGCCTCCATTGCTGCAGGAAAATGGGAAAAGAAAAAATTCATGGGGATAGAACTTTTCAATAAAACCCTCGGCATCATCGGTCTGGGCAAAATAGGCAGCGAGGTTGCCAGAAGAATGCAGTGTATGGGGATGAATGTCATAGCTTATGACCCGTTCCTGAGCGAAGAAAAAGCCAAAAACATGGGCATCGAAAAACTTGAGATTTCCGAGATTATGAAAAAGGCTGATTTTATTACAGTACATACGCCTCTAACGCCTGAAACAAGAAATATGATAAATGCTCAAACCATCAAGACAATGAAAAACGGCGTATTTATTATAAACTGTGCCAGAGGAGGCATAATAAACGAGAAAGATTTATATGATGCGCTGGAAAGCGGTAAGGTTGCCGGCGCAGCGCTGGATGTCTTTGAAAAGGAACCTCCTGAAAACAATCCCCTTGTCGGACACGAAAAGGTGGTATGCACACCCCATCTCGGCGCATCAACAACAGAGGCGCAGGAAAATGTTGCGATAGCAGCAGCAGAACAGATAGTGGATTGTCTCATTTACGGAACAATTAGAAATGCTGTAAACTTTCCTTCAATACCGGCAGACCAGGTTGCAGTATTACAGCCATATATCAATCTTGCCGAAAAAATCGGCAGCTTCGCCTCCCAGATATTTGAGGGAGCCATTACAGAGGTTACATTGGAATGCAGAGGTGAGGCATCGGAATTAAATATATCTCCCCTGACCATCGCTGCCCTGAAAGGTCTGTTAACTCCCATTCTTGAAGAGACCGTAAACTTTGTAAATGCTCCTTTCATTGCAAAAGAGAGAGGTATAGAGGTGAAAGAGACAAAAAGCAGGGATTCAGGAGATTATCAGAGCCTGATTGCCTTAAAGGTCAAATCTCCTGTCAGTGAGATTCATATAGCAGGAACACTCTTCAGCAAAAAAGACCCGAGGATAGTAAAGATAGACAATTTCAGTGTTGAAATAATGCCTGAAGGACATATGCTCGTTATGAACAACAACGACAAACCAGGGGTAATAGGCAATATCGGGATGCTCCTCGGAAAAAATAACATAAACATAGCCAGAATGCACTTCGGCAGAGAGACCGCTGGTGGAAGAGCTATATCAGTAGTGAATATAGACTCTCCGGTTACTGTTAAGCTATTGAAGGAAATTAAAAAACTTCCAAACATCCTTGATGTCAAGGTCATAAACATTTAATTGGTGAAGCGTGATGTATAACGGGCTAAAAAGCTCCTTTAAATCATTACGCATGACTTATTACACATTACGAAATCTTGCGAGGTAAAAATTATGTCTACAGTCGTGGTTGTCGGTGCCCAGTGGGGTGATGAAGGAAAAGGAAAGGTAGTTGACGTCCTCACAGAAAAGGCTGATGTAGTTGCCCGTTATCAAGGTGGTAACAACGCAGGACATACGGTTGTAATAAAGACCGAAAAATATATACTCCACCTTCTTCCGTCTGGGATTCTCCATAAAGGGAAAAAGTGTATTATTGGAAACGGGGTTGTGATTGACCCTGCCGCCCTTATTGCAGAGATAGACAAGCTCGGAGAAAGAGGTATAAAAATTGGCAAAAATCTTTTTATTTCAAAGAGTTCGCATATAATAATGCCGTATCATATAGCACTCGAAAGGGAATGCGAAAAAAATAAAAAGATTGGCACAACAGGCAGGGGGATAGGTCCTGCATATACAGATAAAATTGCGAGGCATGGAATAAGGGCTGTTGATTTGCTGAATCCCAATTTGTTCAGGGAAAAACTTAAAGCCAATCTGAAAACTGCAAATTATCTCCTCGAAAACCTTTATAAAGCCGCACCATTGAGTGAAAAAGATATATTTCAGGAGTATATGAAATATGCTGAACGGCTTTCAGGATACATTGCAGACACGGACATTATTATAAACAAAGAAATAGATTCAGGTAAAAACATTCTGTTGGAAGGCGCTCAGGGGACTCTTTTAGATATTGACCACGGCACATATCCATTTGTTACATCATCAAATACCACGGCTGGAGGTGCATGCACAGGAGTCGGAATAAGTCCATTAAAAATAAAAAGGATACTGGGCATAGTAAAGGCATACACTACAAGGGTTGGGGGCGGTCCATTCCCCACAGAGATAAAAGATGAACTGGGAGAAGCCATAAGGCAGAAGGGCGGAGAATACGGTGCAACCACAGGAAGGCCACGGAGATGCGGATGGCTTGATGCAGTTGCGCTGAAATATTCTGTGCGTCTAAACAAATTTACCGGACTGGCATTGACTAAACTCGACATACTTGACGGGCTTGATAAAATTAAGATTTGCATGAGTTACAAATACAACGGCAAGGTTTATGAGGATTTCCCGAGGGAAATAGAGGTTCTTGAAAACTGCGAGCCTGCATACGAAGAGATAAATGGATGGAAAGAGAGCACCATCGGTGTCAAGAAATTTGAAAAACTTCCTGCTAATGCAAAAAAGTATATCAGGAAGATACAGGATATTCTAAAGACAAAGATTCAGATAATTTCTACAGGCGAGAAGAGAATGAGATAATTATTTTAAAAGAGCAGTTCTAAACAATACAATGCTGAATCTTTTGTTTCCTTCAAAATGTCCGCTTTGTGAAAGCACCTCGGACAATCATCTGCATAATCCTGTTTGCTCTAAATGCTGGTCATCAATTGAGAGATATTCCGGACCTTCATGTGAAGTTTGCGGAATCCCGACAGCATCTCCGTATACAACAATATGTGAATCCTGTCTATCAAAAAAACCGCCGTTTTCCAAAGTCCTGTACTACGGTATTTATACCGGCGCATTGAAAAAAACCATACATCTTTTGAAGTTCAACAAATTAAAAAGGCTTTCCAGTCCTCTCTGCCTCCTTCTTAACAGTCTGCCTATCCCTGAAGTTGATGGAATTGTGCCTGTCCCTCTGCACCTTAAGAGACTCAGACAGAGGGAATTTAACCAGACTGCTAATATATCCCGATGTCTCTCAAAAAAACTGAAAGTTCCATTGATGTTAAATGTTCTTGAAAAGGTCAGGAAAACGCCTCCTCAAACAGATGTTACTGGAAAAGAGAGACTCAAAAACGTAAAAAACAGTTTCCGTTCTTCCGAAAACATTAAGGGTTTAAGATTGCTGCTCGTTGACGATGTCATTACCACAGGCGCAACCGTAAAAGAATCCGCAAAGGCATTAATTGATTCAGGAGCAAAAGAAGTTGTGGTTGTAGCGCTGGCACGTTCTATGCCAAAATAAGACAATCGAAATGAAAAACAGTTATGTATTTATAATCACCTTTTGCATTTTATCTGCTGCCCTCATCACGCCGGCTTATTCAATTGAACTCCATGAGATAATTCAAAAAGGCAAGGCAAAAGAATATCTTCAGAAATATGAAGAGGAAGCAAAGAACTTTGAAGCAGAAGGAAAATTAAAACAGGCATCTAAAGCATACCTTCAGGCATCAAGGCTTGCGCGGGCTGCAGGTAATTATCAGAAAGGAATACTTCTGGGGACGAAGGCATCAGAATTGAGCGAAAAGACAGATTATTCCGAAATTCAGCCACAAGCCTATTATGAAATAGCGTCGTCTTACGTTGCTGTGGCAGATTATGAAAGGGCTCTGCCGCTTCTCGAAAAAACAGCCTTGCTCGCATCCGGACTGGATATGAAGGTATTGGAAGCCAACGCTTATGAGAAAATCGGTATCATATACAGAAAGCTTGACAATCCGCAGAAGGCACTCGAATACCAGAAAAGGGCATTTGGCTTCTATGAAAGGATAGTTGAAGCGCTTAAAGGACCGGAAGTTTCACCAACACAGGAAAAGAAAAGAGCCAAACGAAAATTAAAAGAAACAAGATTTGTAAGGAATTTTATAGAAATAGCACTGTCACTCGGCAATACATACACAGAGCTGAATGATTATAAGTCTGCAATAGAGTTTCTTGATAAGGCTTTATTTTATTCCTCAGACATTAAAGACAAGCTGCTTAAATCATATCTCGGCATGGGTGATTTCCACTTCAAAAAAGGGGATTATTCAAAAGCGCTGGAGTATCACAAAAAAGCATGTGAACTTTCTGACAATTTAGATATTCCAGGCCTGACTGCTGCTGCATATGCAAAAACAGCAAGGGATTATCAGAGGCTTAGAAGGTTTGATGATGCAGTAGAGCATTACAAAAAAGCAATAGCCGCGGTAGAAGACCAGCGTTCAATGCTGCAGTCTGAAGAAATGAGAAGTTCATTTTTTGAGCAGATGACCAGAACATACGACGGCATAATCTCAGCTCTTATATCCCTCGGCAAAACAGAGGAGGCATTTAATTTCAGCGAACGGGTAAGGGCAAGGACATTCCTTGATATACTGGGCAACAAGATTGACCTTTCAAGGGGCGGGGCAACGGCGCTTATTGAAGAGGAGCGCAACCTAAAAAGAAAGATAAGCGATCTTCAACTGAAAATGGAAGAGACAGACAACACCAACACAAAGAATGAAATTGATGAAATAAAGAAAGAGTACAACAGGTTTATTGAAAAGCTCAGAAAGAATGATATGGAACATGCCTCACTTGTATCAGTAGAGCCTTTGACCTTAAAAGATGTACGGTCATTGCTCACTCCTGACCAAACACTTGTTGAGTTTCATGTATTGAGAAATATTACAGTTGTCTGGGTAGTTACGAAAAACAGCGTGCAATCAGAAGTTATAAGGCTTGGTAAAAAAGAGCTTGCCGACAAAATAAGCTCTTTCAGAAAATCCATCGAATCCATAGCCTCGGATGACAGGTCCGTGAGCGTAAAACAGAAAGAATCCGTTCAAGACAAAACATTCTTAAGCAACATAGAAACAATTTCAAAGGACATTTACTCTGCCTTATTCAATAATATAAACATAAAAAGCGGAACCCAACTCGTTATAGTGCCGCATGATATACTGCACTATCTTCCCTTCCAATCACTTATAACAAAAGAGAGCCGTTATCTTCTTGAAGACTTCACAATATCCTATCTTTCAAGTGCGAGCCTTATGAGGTTTACATCAGAAAAAGGGAATAAGGTAAAGGAGGATGTCCTTGCCTTCGGAAATCCTTACCTTGGTGACCCTGTTTTAAATCTGCCATATGCTGAAAATGAAGTAAAGGAAATAAAAAATATATACCCCAAATCCGATATATACACAGGAAAAGAGGCAACCGGTGAAAAGGCAAAGAAACTATCAGACAAATACAGCATCCTGCATTTTGCAACACACGGTGAATTTAATGAGCTTCACCCAATGGAGTCCTCCCTCAGACTGACGAGAACAGAAAAAGACACCGGCAGGCTGTCAGCAGGTGATATATTTAGCTTAAACATAAATGCATACCTTGTTGTCCTGAGTGCATGTGAAACAGCACTTGGGAAAATAAACCGCGGCGACGAGATTATCGGCTTTACAAGGGCATTCATCTATGCAGGCACTCCTTCAATAATCACAACCCTCTGGAAGGTTAATGACATGACAACATATATGCTTATGAGCGAGTTCTACAAAAATTTAAAGACCATGAAAAAAGCCGACGCACTAAGGGCTGCCCAGCTCAATCTGATGAAAACCTACCGCCATCCTTTTTTCTGGGGAGCATTTGTGCTTAACGGCGCACCGGAATAAAAAGTCTAAAACTTGAAAACATCCCGTATTTGCTGGTATATTGAAATGTTTTATTAATGCTCATGCCGAAGTGGTGGAACTGGTAGACACGCACGTTTGAGGGGCGTGTGGGGAAACCTGTGCGGGTTCGAGTCCCGCCTTCGGCACCATAAATATATCTCTTCTGCTGCTGTGTCAAATGAAAATCATAAGAAAAATAATATGCAAGAGGTATTCCTGAAAAATTTATAAATTCTGTCAAATTTTTTCAAAAAGGATTGTTCAAACAGATGTAATAAGCTATACTATTATCCATTATGCCATTATACGGTGAATTATTTGTCAGCGAAATAATAAAAAGGCCTCTTTTCGACCCTAAAGGAGAGATTGTCGGAAGGGTAAAGGATATTATTATAGTCAAAGGAGATCCTCTTCCAAAGGTCTCAGCCCTTGTTGTTCAGATGAAAAGCCAGCTATTCCTTGTTAAATGGGGAGACATTAACATTTTCAACAAAAGAATAATATCCACTTTTCTATACAGCGATGCATTAACCCTTTGTGAAATTAATGAAGATGAACTTCTGGCAGTAAGAGACATTCTTGACAAACAGATAGTTGATATTAACGGCGCAAAGGTCGTCAGGGTAAATGACATAAAGCTTGATGGGTACAACGGAGAGGCAGTGCTTATTGCGGTTGACGTTGGCATGAGAGGGATTCTGAGAAGACTCCGCATAGAGCATGGAAGCGAAGAATTCCTGAAAATTTTCCAGACCAAGCTGCCGTATAATCTGATAAGCTGGAACTATCTCCAGCCGCTCAGGCCACAGTTGAATGCAATAACACTTACTGTGCCGAGACAGATGGTGTCCGAGCTCCATCCAGCGGATATTGCAGAGATAATAAGTCAGGTTTCAAGGGACGAAGGTGCTCACCTGTTTAAAGACCTCGACTTGGAGACTGCTGCAGGAGCCTTATCGGAATTAGAACCTGACAAACAGGCTGAAATAATAAATGCCATTGATACAGAAAAGGCTGCTGATATCATAGAGGAGATGCCGCCTGATGAAGCTGCTGACGTATTGAGCGACCTGCCGACAGAAAAGGCAAAGGAAATACTGGAACATATTGAAAAAGAAGAGGCTGAGGATATTCAGGAGCTCCTGAGCCATGAGGAAGATACTGCCGGCGGTCTGATGACGAATGTGTTTATAGCATATCCGGCCGACATCACCGTGAAAGAGGCATTTGAGCGGTTCAGAAAAGATGCAGAAGAAATCGAAACTGTATATTACATCTATATCACCGATGCGCAGGAAAAACTCGTAGGCGTTGCGTCCCTGCGGGATTTGCTGCTGGCTGAACCTTCTGCAAAGCTCTCCGAGGTAATAGAAACTAAACTTAAAACAGTTGCCCCTGATACAGATGAGATGGATGTTGCTGAAATCATATCAAAGTATAATCTTCTTGCCCTGCCGGTTGTTGATAATGAAGGAACGCTCCTTGGGGTAGTTACCATTGATGATATTATGGATGTGATACTCCCGCCTGCAGCAAAAAGACAGAGGAGAAAGATGTGAAGCGCTGGAAAAATGCCCTCTTATTCCTTAGTTTAATGGGTCCCGGCATTATTACGGCTAATATAGACAATGATGCCAGCGGAATAACAACGTATTCTGTTGCCGGCGCACGTTTCGGCTATAACCTTATCTGGACACTTATACCTACAACAGTCGCCCTCGTTGTAGTGCAGGAAATGGTTGCACGCATGGGCGTTATTACCGGCAAAGGACTTTCAGACCTTATAAGAGAGAACTACGGTGTCAGGGCAACATTCTTTATGATGCTGGGTCTCCTTATAGCGAATTTCGGGAATACTGTTGCAAATTTTGCAGGATGGGCAGCAAGTATGGAAATAGTGGGAATGAGCAAATACATAATGGTGCCTGCAGGCGCTGTTTGTATATGGATACTCGTTACAAGAGGGAGTTACAGATTTGTTGAAAAGATACTTCTGATTGCCTGTCTCATATTTATCGGCTATGTGATATCCGGAATTATGGCAAAGCCTGATTGGAATATGGTGATTAAAAGGACTTTCTTACCCCAGATACAATGGAGCTCTGAATATATAATGCTTACCATAGCGATTATAGGAACAACCATAACACCGTGGATGCAGTTTTATCTGCAATCATCTATTGCTGAAAAAGGCGTGGGAAAGGAAAACTACAAGGCTTCAAAACTTGATGTAATCATCGGATGTTCAATAACTGACATAATCAGCTTTTTCATAATCGTAACCTGCGGCGCAATTTTATTTCCTCACGGAATAAGAATAAACGAGGCATCAGAGGCTGCGTTGGCATTGAAGCCATTTGCCGGAGACTATGCATCTCTGATATTTGCATTGAGCCTTGCAAACGCATCCCTGCTCGGCGCAATAATAGTCCCGCTTGCAACAGCATATTACATCTGTGAAGCCATGGGATGGGAAGCAGGGGTAAACAAGTCTTTTAAAGAGGCTCCCCAATTTATGTGGATTTATACCATGATGATAGCTGTTGCAGCATTGCTCATCTTAATACCCGGAGCGCCGCTCGTTACCTTAATGGTGCTTTCTGCTGTGATAAACGGCTTGCTGCTGCCTTTTGTCCTTGTATATATCTTATTCCTCATAAACAATAAAAAGATAATGGGTGAATATACCAATACGAAGAGTTCTAACTATATATCGTGGGGAACCGTTGTTGTTGTAATCTGTCTGACTGCTTTTCTTGTGATTACAATGCTATTTCCGCTGACATGAAAATTTTTAATGGAGGAAGGGTTTAATGGTTAAGACCATAGAGTGGAAAAAAGGCAAGGTTGTCATGCTTGACCAGAGCAAGCTGCCGCTTGAGGTAAGCTATATTGAATGCAGTGACTATCAGAAAGTTGCAGAAGGCATTAAAAAGCTCTGGATAAGAGGCGCCCCTGCTATAGGTATTGCTGCAGCCATGGGTATCGCTCTTGGTGCACAGGATATAAAGGCAAAAATTTTTGATGAGTTCATTGAAAAGCTTGAACCAATAATGAATACCATACTTGCTACAAGACCTACTGCTGTAAATATCCGTTGGGCAGTTGAGAGAATAAAAAAACTCCTTTCCTCAAATAGAGCGGAATCCATAAACAAGTTGAAGAAATTGCTTATTGACGAAGCAAATAAAATTCTTAAAGAAGATATTGAAATAAACAAGGCAATCGGTAGATGGGGTGCCCAGTTCATAAGGGACGGTGATACCATTTTGACCCATTGCAATGCAGGCAGTCTTGCCACAGGCGGGTACGGCACAGCCACAGCACCTATGCTGATAGCAAAGAAACAGGGTAAAAAGATACAGGTAATAGCAGATGAGACAAGACCGGTTTTGCAGGGTGCAAGACTGACCGCATGGGAATTGATGCAGGCCGGGATTCCTGTAACTTTAATTACAGATAACACTGCAGGCGCCTTAATGAAAAAAGGCATGATAGACCTTGCAATTGTGGGAACAGACAGAACTACAAGGAACGGCGATGTGGCAAATAAGATAGGGACTTATACTGTTGCTGTCCTGTGTAAAGAGCACGGAATACCATTTTATGTTGCAGCACCATTGAGCAGCATGGATTTCACCCTCGATTCAGGTGACCTGATTCCCATTGAGGAACGCCATCCAGATGAAGTGAGAAAAGTATGGGGACACAGAGTTGCGCCAGAAGGGGTAAATGTAATAAACTTAGCTTTTGATGTCACTCCGGCAAAGTATGTAACAGCCTTTTTCACTGAAAAAGGCGTGTTCAAGCCCCGTGACATAAAAAAATTAATGAAAGATGATATAAATCTTGATTCACTAAGACTGAAATCAATATGACCGCAAAAGATATCTTTAAAAACTATTCCGATGAACTGAAGGCAGTTGACCGTAATCTGATGGATATTTTTCAAAGCAATGTCCTTTTGATACCGTTAATAGGAAAACATATTCTGAGCAGCGGCGGCAAAAGAATCAGGCCTCTTTTTCTCCTGCTCAGCGCAGACCTATGCGGTTATAAAGATTCAAACCGTGCGTTCCTCGGAGCAATTATCGAGGCAATCCATACTGCATCACTGTTGCACGATGATGTAATTGACGGAGCTGATACGAGGAGAGGCAAGCCTGCATCGCATGTACTGTGGGGAAATCAGGTTGTAATTCTTGTCGGCGATTATCTGTACTCCAATGCATTGAAGCTTGCTGTTACCCAGAAAAGCCAGAAAATCATGGAAGCATTGTCAGATGCAACAACCCGCATGACAGAAGGTGAAATCCTTCAGCTTCATAAAACCGGAGACCCTGAAATCACCAGAGAAGAGTATTTTCAAATCATATCTGCCAAGACAGGCATCCTGATATCAGCAGCATGCAGGATCGGCAGTATCCTTGCCAATCAGCCGAATGAAAAGGAAGCCGCCCTTGTACAGTTCGGTCTTAAGACTGGCATAGCATTTCAGCTCGCAGATGATGTGCTTGATTATATGGCAAAACCAAAAGACCTCGGCAAAAGACTCGGCAAAGACCTCGAGGAGGGGAAAATAACAATGCCGTTGATTCATCTTTTGAAGATAGCTTCAAAAGATGAAAGGGAAGAGATAAAAAATATAATCAAGGAAATCGTCAAGGTGCAAGATTCAAAAAAACATCCGGTAAATAACGGGGGAAATCTTAATAGGATAACAGAGTTGTTTTCAAAATATAATGCAATCGAAGAATCCCTAAAAATTGCAAATGCTCTTGTCAAAGAAGCACAGGCGGAACTAAATGTCTTCCCTGCCTCAAGACAAAAGGAGGCAATTCTTGCTATGGCAGAATATGCGATGCAGAGGAATAAATAAATGCACCCGTATGTAGAGCTTGCCAAAAATGCAATCAAGGAATATGTAAAAAGCAAAAAAATTCTGACGATGTCCGAAGAATTGCCGCCTGAAATGAAAAGCAAAGCAGGTGTCTTTGTGTCTTTAAAGAAACAGGGACAGCTCCGCGGATGTATCGGCACATTCCTCCCGATCTGCGAAAACATCTATCAGGAAATAGTAAGAAATGCTATATCCGCTGCAACAGAAGATCCGCGATTTTATCCTGTTCAGGCGGATGAGCTGGAGGATATAACATATTCTGTAGATGTATTATCCGAACCTGAAAAGATAAAAGATATTTCCGGGCTTGACCCCAAAAAATACGGAGTAATAGTGGTTAAAGGTTATAGAAAAGGATTATTGCTGCCTGATCTTGAGGGTGTTAATACCGTGGAAGAACAACTCAGAATTACAAAAATGAAGGCAGGCATGGACCCCGATGATAAAGATGTAGAGATATACAGATTTACCGTGCAAAGGCACAAATAATCTTCATCATTCCTTTCTTTTGAATTCCCCGCTTTTACCGCCGCTTTTTTTTAGAAGCATTATATCCGAGATAACCATTCCCTTATCCACTGCCTTGCACATATCATAAATAGTAAGCGCTGCAGCAGAAGCGGCGACAAGCGCCTCCATTTCAACTCCTGTCTGACCAACGATCTTCACAGTAGTTTTAATGTCTATCTTGCTCTTCTTCTCATCAATAACAAAGTCAATGCTTACCGAAGTGATGTTTAATGGATGGCACATCGGAATTAATTCAGATGTCTTCTTTGCTGCCATGATTCCGGCAACCCGTGCAACACCGAGCACATCACCTTTTGATATCTGTCTGTCCATTATCAATTTCAGCGTCCCGGTCTTCATAAACACAGAGCTGCTTGCCACTGCTTCTCTCTCTGTTGCGGGTTTTTTGGAAACATCAACCATTCTCGCCTTTCCCTCTTCATCAAAATGTGTAAGTTTCATTGAAATATCCTACAAAAAATTATTTGCTCTGTATGAAGTGCTAAGTAACACCTTCCATACGCAACTATTTTAACATTTTTACATCTCAACTATTCAAAGAAAGTGTGAAGCATATTGATTAATCGTTTTTTCAAGGCATTATGCAATTTCGCCCAGAACCAAAAAAGGCACCTGGTATAGACATGCTTACCAGTCAAATTTGATTTAAGGAACTTTGTAAATAATCCTACGGACTTCAGCATATCTTCCATCAAAACAGTTGGAAACTTCAACACATGCGAGTTGATAGGACTTTTTGATCCCCGTAGCTTTCTATAAGGAGTTAATCCATTAATGGTCCGGGACACAC
>PNNP01000033.1 GCA_013824325.1 Thermodesulfovibrio sp.
TTGACGATATTAAACATTATTGCAAAATAGTTGCTTCACTTGCAAAGACAATTGAAATTCAAAATGATATTGATAATGTCTATCCGCAAGTCGAAAAAGAAATTGTAGAATTTAAAGATAATTAAGGGCTTGTTATAAAGCAAAAATTTATTTTTTTAGAAGTCCTGATAATTCTATTTAGCGAGGTTGAACTAAATGCAGAAGGTTGATTTGATTGTCTGCGGCGATTATGTGCTGACGATGAATGAGAAGCTGGAAGTGATTAGCAGCGGGGCTGTTGTGATTCACGACAAAAAAATAATTGATGTTGATACTGCCGATGCAATTTTCAAAAGATATTCATCCGAAAAGATTATAGAAGGCAAGGGCAGGGCTGTGCTGCCCGGGCTTGTTAATACACATACCCATGCAGCAATGGTTCTCTTCAGAGGGCTTGTTGACGACCTGCTGTTAAATGACTGGCTTAAAAAGTATATCTGGCCTGCTGAGAATAAGTTTCTGAGCCCTGAATTCATCCATGATGCCATAGAACTTGCATGCCTTGAAATGCTGAAAGCCGGGATTACCACTTATAACGATATGTATTTTTACGGGGATGCTGCTGCTCAGGCAACAAAAAAAATGGGCATGAGGGCAGTTTTAGGTTCAGGTATTGTTGATTTTCCGACTGCTACTGCAAAAACAGCCGATGAATACCTTGAGAAAGCCGCAAGGTTCATAAATAGCTGGAATGAAGATGAGTTAATCATTCCAGCTATTGCTCCGCATTCCATATATGCCTGCAGCCCTGAGACATTGAAAAAGTCAAAGGCAATAGCCGATAAATACGGCAACCTTCTTCATATCCACCTTTCAGAAACTGAATGGGAAGTTGGTGAGGTAATGTCGCTGTATGGCAAAAAGCCTGTTAAGCACCTTGAAGCAATAGGGTTTCTGGAAGGAAGGGTTTTAGCCGCTCATTGTGTCTGGGTTGATGATGACGAAATAGAACTACTCGCAAGAAGAAACGTCAGCGTCTCTCACTGCATGGAGAGCAATCTGAAGCTCTCATCAGGTTTTGCACCTGTTGTGACCATGCTGATGTCAGGAGTAAAAGTTACATTTGGCACTGATGGAGCTGCGAGCAACAATGATTTAAACATACTCAGTGAAATGGCTACTACTGCCAAGGTTCACAAGGCACTTGCCAACGACCCTACTATACTTGATGCAAAAACAGTCGTGCTTATGGCAACGAGGTGGGGCGCAGAGGCGCTGGGATTAGGTGAAAAGGTTGGAAGTATTGAAAGGGGAAAAACAGCGGATATAATAACCATTAACTTTCAAAAGCCGCATCTTACTCCGTTATATGATGTTTACTCCCACATGGTTTATGCTGCAATGGCATCTGATGTTGAGACGGTTATAGTAAATGGCAGGGTTATTATTGACAACAGGGTGCTAACTACCGGCAGCGAGGATGAAATATTGCAGAAGGCATCTGAATGGGGAAAACAGATAGCCTTATATAAGACACAACTTTAGTAAAAAGCAGGAGGACAAATGACACGGGAATTTGAGAATGCTGCTTCTTGCTGGAAGGCAATAATTTCTGATACTTATAAAAATAGAGGTTTATTGTCCCATATTGAAAAATTTGCGAGGGAAAATACCTCTCCTGCAAAAATTATGTTCGGCACATCCGGGTGGAGAGGAGAGATTGGCACTGATTTCACATTCAACAACCTGAGAATTGTAACATCGGCAATCATCAAGATGTTTAAAAGTAATGACCGGACTGTTATGCAGGCAATGGGTGTATCAGACTTTGATGAAATAAAAAGGCGCGGCGTCATTGTCGGTCATGACAACAGGTTTCTCGGACAGGATTTTGCAGCCGAGGTTATCGGTCTTCTTCAGAAAGAGGGAATCATGACATGGAATGCCGGTGAAGCAATCACGCCGGAATTTTCAGCCGGGATAGAAATGTTGAATGCTGCATGTTCCATCAATCTTACCCCTTCTCATAATCCTGCAAATTACGCAGGTTTCAAGTTCAATCCTTCCGACGGGGGTCCTGCAGGTTCCGAAATTACAACGAAAATAGAAGAGATAGCCAACAGGATGATGACCGAGTCAATTTTGCTGAAACCTGCAATGCCTGGAAATATTCAAAATGTTGACCTGACCTCGCTTTATATAAAATACATAACAGATAGAAAAACACTCGATATGGGAAAAATCAAAGATTTTATAAATAAAGAAGACTGCATCATCTGCATTGATAATGTGCATGGCGCTACAAGAGGGCGTATTCAGAGGATTCTCGGAGAGAGCAGTAAAATTAAATATCTCAGGACAGAAGATGATTTCCTTTTTGGGGGAATTGCACCTGAACCATCCAGCAAAAATATGGAAGGCATAGAAAAAATCTTAAAGGAAAGTAAGAGCAGATTCAAGCTCGGTGCTATTATGGACCCTGACGGAGACCGTATAAGGTATGCTGACGGTAATATGCAGATACCCATGAACTATTTCGGAGCGCTGTCTTTACATTTTCTTCACGTATATAAAGGAATTCAGGGTGCTGTAGCCAAATCAGTTGGAACGAGCAACTTTGTCAATGCAATAGCAGAAAAATTGGGAATCCCTGTTAATGAGACAAAAGTAGGCTTCAAGAATTTCAGGCATTATATGCTTAAAACTTCAGCAGAGAGGGCAATAGTTGTCTTTGAGGAATCAGACGGCATCTCTGCTTACAATCATACACTGGAAAAGGATGCCATATTCGGTCTGCTTTTAGCTATGGAGATGGTTGCGGTAACAGGTAAAAATCTGAGCGAGTATCTCAAAGATCTGATGGATGAATTTGGATATTATTATCCTGACCGGTCAGGCATAGCAGTTGACCGTTCATTTATAGGGGAACCTTTACTGAGGAAACTTGCGGTTATTAAAGAGAAGTATAAAAAAGGAACTATAATCAATATCGGCGGGAGTGATAGGACTGTTAAGGATGTTATAACAGTGGACGGCACAAAACTGGTTTTTGATGATGGTTCGTGGCTTATGATAAGACCTTCCGGCACGGAGCCCAAAGTCAGATTTTATATAGAATCAAGGACAGAACAGGGAAAGAAGGCTGTATTTGAGACAGCGGAAAAGATGACCAGAGAAGCGCTCGAAAGATAGAAAATCAGTTCTTACATACCTCTCCTGCCTTCAAGGGCTTTGGAGAGGGTTACCTCGTCGGCAAATTCAATATCGCTTCCGATCGGCAGACCATAGGCAATTCTGGTAATCCTCACATTTAAAGGTCTTATAATTTCTGCAATATGCCTTGCTGTCATCTCGCCTTTTGTATTTGGATTGGTTGCCAGTATTACTTCAGCAATTCCGTCTGATTTGATTCTGTGCACAAGTTCATTAATCTTCAGTTTCTCCGGTGTTATTCCGTCGAGGGGCGAAAGTGCGCCAAGCAATACATGATAGTTGCCGTTAAAACTTTTGGTTCTTTCAATAGCGAGAATATTGCTCGGCTCTTCCACAACGCATATCCTGCTTCTGTCCCTTGAGTTATCGCTGCATATCATGCACGGGTCGTTATCTGTAATGTTAAAGCATCTGGAACAGAATAATGCCTTATCCTTGACATCAACTATTGCATTTGCTATGGCCCTTGCATCCTCTGCGGGCATATTAAGGATAAAGAAAGAGAGTCTCTGGGCAGTTTTCCTGCCGATTCCGGGCAATTTTGTAAGCTGCATTATAAGATTTTCGATTATACCCTGTGTCATAAAGTGCGTAATGCGTAATCCGTGAAGCGTAATGTGTAAAAAACAAAGATGGGAATCATTTTTATCTGCCGAGTATGTTTCCCAGTCCGCCCATGCCGGGAATCTGCAATCCCATTGTTATTTTTGACATCTCTTCACTAACCATCTGCTGCGCCCTTCTTAATGCTTCATTTGCAGCGGCAAGTATTAAATCCTGAAGCATTTCGACGTCATCAGGGTTGACTACATCCTTTTCTATTTTTATGGAGACCAGCTCGCCCCCTCCGCTTGCAACAACAGTAACCATTCCGCCGCCGGCAGTTGCCTCAACTGTTTTGGTTTTTGCCTCTTCCTGCATTTTTTGTATTTCTGCCTGAAGCTTTTGTGCCTGACGCATCATGTCACCGAGCATTTTTTTAGACATTTTCTCCTCCTCTTTTGTCATTTATTGGTATCACATCTACTATTCTTCCTTCAAACAGCTCAAGAGCCTCCATGATAATCGGATTTTTTAATGCCTTCTCCTTTAAGTCTGTTTTGCTCATGGATTTTATTTTTTTTGTTTCGACTTTTATCGGTATGACTTTTCCTGCAACTCCTTTTATTGCCTCGTGAATAGCAGGGATATTCTCCTTTACGGATTCTGCATGGATTGATACCCCGCCATTAAATACAATTTTTATTTCGTTATCTGATACAGAAATGTCGCCCTCTCTCAGCTTGCTTGCAAGAGAAGGGTTTGTTTCTTCTATTTTTTCAAGTGCAGCATTCCATATATCCGATTTTGATGCAGACTGCATTATCTTTGATGATGCTTCATCAGCATTGGATTCCGTCAAGGGTTTTGAGTTATAAATCTCTGACTCTCTGATTTCAGCAGCTTCTAACTTATGAACCGCTCTGTCCGCCAAAGGCGGAGTGGATGGACTAACTTCTAAGCCGGAACCTTTTGACTCGATGCCCTTAAGCATTTTTATTGCCTTATCTATAGATTTGAAATGGCTCAGCAGGCTGAGTCTTATCAGGGTCATATCGAGGGCGATTCTCGGGTATAGGGCGCTTCTGATAGCAGGCTCCGCTTTTATAAATTCTGATAAAAGAAGGGCTATGTGCTCTTCCGTGGTTTTATCTTTTAATCTGTTGATTGCGGCAGACTCTTCTTCGCTTAAGTCAATGATACCTTCTGTATCGCCGACTATCTTTGAAATCAAAAGGTCCCTGATAAATTGTGAGAAGTCTTTTGTAAATGCCTTCAAATCTGTCCCTGCGTTTGTAAGTTCCGTGATTATAGTTATTATTTTTTTCCTGTCTCCTTCTATTACTGCAGATAAAAGCTGTGATAGAGTTTCTAAGTCGGTAATGCCCAGAAGGTCTTTTATATCTGTCTGGGTTATGTTGTCGGTAAATGAAGCTATCTGGTCAAGAATGGTCAGAGAGTCTCTCATGCTGCCGTCAGCAGCTCTTGCAATCATCTCCGAAGCAGATTCTGAAATTTTTATCCCTTCTTCTCCTGAAATGAATTTCAGTCTTTCCTTGATTTTCTGAGTAGGTATCATTCTGAAGGGCAGATGCTGGCATCTCGAAAGCACTGTTGCAGGTATTTTCTTCGGTTCGGTTGTAGCGAGTACAAAAATTACATGGGGGGGCGGTTCTTCAAGTGTTTTTAGAAGTGCGTTAAATGCTGCAGTGGAAAGCATATGCGCTTCATCAATAATGTATACTTTATATTTACCGCCGGAAGATGCATACTTTACCCTTTCACGCAATTCTCTTATGTTGTCCACACCGGTATTTGATGCGCCGTCTATTTCTGAAACATCCATTGATGAGCCGTCCGCAATTCCTATACACGATGAACATGCACCGCACGGCTGAGGCGTAGGCCCATTCGCGCAGTTTAATGCCTTTGCAAGTATCCTTGCAGAAGATGTTTTGCCAACTCCGCGTGGTCCTGAAAAAATATATGCATGAGCCACTTTATTATTGCTTATGGCATTTCTTAAAATACCCGCAATGGGCTCCTGACCTATTAACTCTTCAAAAGTTTTAGGTCTCCATTTTCTTGCTAAAACCAGATATGACATGCGTTATCAACCTTATAGACAGACATTATTAATGATGTTTTTCCATACCCAGCGGCTGGCTTTATCAGCTATGGAGCCGGCTTGCTGCGGCACCCAGAAAAAATGCTTACCGCTGCTTCCTTCCGGACCTGGCGGGATTCACATCTGTCTGCTGCGCAGGGCCAGCCCCTGGCTATAGAAAAACAAAATAATCTATTCTAACGGAGAGGGAGGGAGTCGAACCCTCGGTGAGTTTAACCCCACACACGATTTCCAGTCGTGCACCTTCGGCCTCTCGGTCACCTCTCCAAAAAATTGAGTATTTTTTAGGTTAATTTAAATTCACAAGCAAAATCAACTTTGATGCGCAGCAGCACTTAATTATAAACAGTTCACTTCCTTGAATTTTTCGCCTTATGTAATATAAACTTTTAAATATTTATAAAAAATTGTTATAGGCAGGAGGGTATTCATGACTAAGGTCGCGATAAAAAAGAAAAAGTCCGCAAAGCTTAAAAAACCTGTGAAATTAGCTAAATCTAAAAAATATGTTTATTTCTTCGGCAGCGGAAAGGCAGAAGGAAGCAGTGCAATGAAAGACCTTCTGGGCGGCAAAGGCGCCGGTCTTGCAGAAATGACAAATCTTGGAGTACCTGTTCCTGCCGGTTTTACCATAACTACCGAAGCATGCAATGCTTATTTTGAAAGCAATATGAAATATCCTCAGGGCATGTGGGAGCAGGTACTCGAGAATATGAAAAGGATGGAAAAGGCAATGGGCATGAAATTCGGTGACCCCGACAATCCGCTTCTTGTCTCGGTTCGTTCAGGCGCTAAATTCTCCATGCCGGGCATGATGGATACTGTATTGAATTTAGGACTTAACCCTGAAACATTGAACGGACTGATTAAATGGACAAACAATGAAAGATTCGGTTACGATTCTTACAGAAGGCTTATAACCATGTTCGGCAGTATTGTTATGGGGATTGACAGACAGAAATTTGAAAGCACCCTTGACAGGATTAAGGAAGAAAAAAACGTGCATCTTGATACCGAACTGGATGTAGATGACCTGAAAAGAGTTTGTGAAAAGTTCAAAAAGATTTATAAAGAAGAGACAAAATCTGATTTTCCGACAGACTCTTACCTGCAGTTGAAATTAGCGATAAATGCTGTCTTTGGCTCATGGTTTGGAGAAAGGGCAAAGAAATACAGAAAATTGCACGGCATAGCGGATAACCTCGGCACTGCCTGCAATATACAGTCAATGGTTTTTGGGAATATAGGTGAAAACTCGGGAACAGGCGTAGGTTTTACGAGAGACCCCTCTACAGGTCAGAAAAAGTTCTTTGCCGAATGTCTGATAAACGCCCAGGGTGAAGATGTTGTTGCAGGCATAAGGACGCCTTTGCATATCGAGGAATTAAAAAAGACAATGCCGAAGGCTTACAGCGATTTGGTGAAGATTTACCAGAAACTCGAAAAACATTACAAAGACATGCTCGACATTGAATTCACAGTGCAGGAAAAAAAGCTCTACATGCTCCAGACCAGGGTCGGCAAAAGAACTGCGGCATCTGCACTTAAGATTGCTGTTGATATGGTCAGGGAGAAATTAATTGATAAGAAGACAGCAATTTTGAGAATAGACCCTGCACAGATTGACCAGCTTCTACATCCGATGATAGACCCGAATGCAGCTGTTAAGGTAGTGGCAAAGGGACTTCCTGCATCCCCCGGCGCCGCAGTCGGTAAAGTGGTATTCACTGCAGATGATGCCGAGAATGCTGCAGCCAATAATGAAAAGGTTATTCTTGTTAGGACAGAGACATCTCCTGAGGACATCGGAGGAATGGCAGCAGCCCAGGGGATATTGACGGCAAGAGGCGGCATGACCTCTCATGCAGCAGTTGTAGGCAGGGGTATGGGAAAATGCTGTGTTGTCGGATGCGGTGCCATTGATATACACGAAAAGGAGAAGTATTTCACTATAAACGACGACATAATTGTTAAAGAGGGCGATTCCATAACCCTAAACGGCACAACAGGAGAGGTAATCCTTGGTGAAGCACAGCTTATCACACCGATATTAAAGGGTGATTTCCAGATAATCATGAAATGGGCTGACGAGTTCAGGAAATTAAGGGTCAGGGCTAATGTCGATACTCCAAAAGATGCAAGGGTTGCAAGAGAGTTCGGAGCTGAAGGCGTCGGCTTATGCAGGACAGAGCACATGTTCTTTGAAGCTGAAAGGATAAAGGCTGTCAGGGAAATGATTCTCTCAGATGATAAAGAGGGAAGGGAAAGGGCGCTTGCCAAAATAATGCCTATGCAGAAGAACGATTTTATCGGGATTTTCACTGAAATGAAAGGTTTGCCCGTTACAATCAGGCTTCTTGACCCGCCTCTTCACGAGTTTTTGCCCCATACAGAACAGGAGCTTCAGGAGCTCGCAGCAGACATGGGCGTTTCAATTGAAAGACTCAAGGCAAAGAATAAAGCTTTGCACGAATTTAATCCTATGCTCGGACACAGGGGATGCCGTCTCGGAATAACATACCCCGAGATATACGAGATGCAAGTGAGGGCTACAATGGAAGCTGCCTGTGAACTTGCACAACAGAGGATAAAAGTGATTCCTGAAATAATGATACCTCTTGTAGGTCATGTGAATGAGTTAAAGATAATGAGGGCTCTCGTGATAAGAGTGGCTGAGGAAGTCAGGTCAAAATATAAGACAAGGGTTGAGTATACAGTAGGGACAATGATTGAACTTCCGCGTGCGGCTATAACTTCTGACGAAATAGCAGCACACGCGGATTTCTATTCTTTTGGAACCAATGACCTTACCCAGACAGTATATGGATTATCAAGAGATGACGCAGGCAGGTTCCTGCCTTATTATATCGATGCTAAAATTTTAGATGATGACCCGTTTATATCAATAGACGAACCCGGGGTCGGTGCTCTCATGAAATATGCTGTGGAAAAGGGAAGGGCAGTGAAGAAGAATCTGAAACTCGGCATATGCGGCGAACACGGCGGCGACCCGTCATCTGTTGAATTCTGCCATAAAATAGGGCTCAATTATGTAAGCTGTTCACCATACAGAATCCCTATAGCAAGGCTTGCAGCAGCACAGGCAGCTCTTAAAAAGGCAGGAAAGGATTTGTCAAAAGCTGCTTTATAGTTAAAATTTTTGAGGCTGTTCAGACAGGATGTCTGAACAGCCTCAAAATCCAGGTGTTATAGCAGTCCTTCTATTTCTTTTGATAA
This sequence comes from Thermodesulfovibrio sp., assembly GCA_013824325.1. Taxonomy (GTDB): domain Bacteria; phylum Nitrospirota; class Thermodesulfovibrionia; order Thermodesulfovibrionales; family Dissulfurispiraceae; genus PNNP01. Next base: position 9,098 of record PNNP01000033.1, read on the forward strand.
TGCACCAATGTCAAATTTTCCACCTATGTACGTTTTTCTTATCTTTCCCTGTTTGTCAATAATAAATTTTGTAGGTATTGCGTTTACACCGTACTGCTTATTTACGCTGCCATCATCAATAAGGGCGGGATATGTGATGTTGAACTTTTTAACAAAAGAATCTACCAATGATGCTGCATTCGTCTCCGTATCTACAAAAATTCCAAGGACAACGAATCCTTTTCCTTTATATTTCTCGTAAATGGTCTGCACATCCTTTGCTGATATACGGCAGGGAGGACACCACGATGCAGTAAACTCAAGCATAATGACCTTGCCTTTGTAATCAGCAAGGGTTACCTTTCTGTTATTTACATCTGGGATAGCAAATGACGGAGCAGAAGCCAGAACAGGAGCAGGTTCTTCAGCAGGTTTTAATCTGGCAACAGGAGATTCTGCAGCCTTCTGTTTAGAAACGGCAGTTTCAGCAGATTTCTTTTTGGGTAAAGGAACCGGTGCCTCAGTCGCCTTTTTCTCGGGAACCGGTGCAGGAGCAGGAACTTCAGCAGGTTTTTGTTCAGGTGCAGGTGCAGGCGCAGGAGTCGGTGCTGGAGCTTTGCTCGGCTCTTCTGCTTTTTTGCAGCCTGCTGCAAAGGTAAGCGCTGCAATGAGCAATAATGAAAGTATTAAAGTTAGAAACTTTTTCATATCTATTGCCTCCTTTCGTATACATAATAAACCCTCTTTAAGATTTTTCCTGAAAAAACTCGATTTCTGACATATATGCTATCACAAAAGTCCATGCATGTGGTAAAGCAATAGTTATAAATGTTGGGGGTTAGGTCGTTATCCGATCCAGACGGTTTTCTTGAAGTCCTTTATGCCCTCGACGATATGGTTTGTAGTCCCTCTGTAGCCGACCTTAAGTTCGGATTCAAAATTAAAATGTTTGAGGCATGTGCCGCAGGAGAATATCTCTACTCCCATTGTTTCGATGTCTTTCAGGATTGCAATGATATCTTCATTGATGGTTGTAAGCTTCACTCCAGCATTGAGGAAAAATATTGTATGTGGAACTTCTTTTGTTACCTTCATAGTTTCAAAAAATGCCTTTATCAATATTTTACCAAGCTCCTCTTCTTTTCCCATAATGTCAGTTCCGACAATCAGGAGAATATCTTTTATTTTCTCTTTAGTCTCCGAACTCTGAACTCCTGACTCTAAAACTCCGGTTTTACAAGCATAACCTTTTACTATCTTTAAGCGCCAGCAACTATTTTCTTTCGAGGTTTCTGAATGAAAACCATTTTTTGTTGCAAACCTTGTCAGATTGCCAACCGAAGCCTCATTATCAACAAGTATCTCAATAGCGCCTTCAGCTATTTGAGATAGTGCCTCCTCTGCCATTATCACCGGCTTTGGACAGCCGATCCCGCGTGCATCAATAAACATATCTTCTCCTCACTGTATTTGAAATTGTTGATTAAGATAACCATATCAGAAATTGAATATCCAATAGTTTGTTCCGATGTGTCTCGGTAAATTAATAGGTTTTATCTATTAAGTAAGGAATTTTGCTCTTATGGTATATTTTATTATGCCGGCTAACCTGCCACCTGAATATCATAAAGCTGAAGAGAGGTTTAAACAGGCGAAAACCCTTCAGGAGAAGGTCTTTGCGCTTGAAGATTTAATCGCCACTGTTCCAAAACACAAAGGCACTGACAAGCTCAGGGCAGACCTCAGGAAAAGGCTTTCACAGCTTCGTGAAGAGGCAGTCAGAAAAAAGAAATCCGGCAAGGGAGACCTCTATACCGTTGAAAAACAGGGCGCTGCACAGGTGGCTCTCGTAGGATTTCCCAATGCAGGCAAATCCTCAATACTTGCTGTTCTCACGAATGCCCGCCCTGTCATTGCCGATTATCCTGTATCAACTGTCATACCGCTTTCTGGTATGATGCCTTATGAAGATATAAGCTTCCAGATGATAGACCTGCCTCCTATCGGCAATGAATCCACTGACGGCTGGGTTTCAGGAATCCTGAGAAATGCAGATGTTTTGATGCTCGTTGTTGACCTTTCAGAAGACCCTGACATTCAGGCTGAACTACTGATTGAACAGTTAACAAACTGGAAGATACCTGTCCCGAAGAAAGGCGAAAGGAAAGAAGGTAATGTTTATAAACCGGTTATCCTTGCAGCAAATAAGTCTGACTTGCCGGACGCAGCAGAACGGCTGAACATATTGAAGCAGGAATATGAATCCCTGTTTCCTGTGATAGGCATTTCAACAACAAGAAAACAGGGCATAGAGGAATTGCGGAGGGCTGTGTTTGAGAACTCTCGTATTATAAGGGTGTACTCAAAAGAGCCGGGGAAAGAGCCTGACATGGAAACGCCTTTTGTAATGCCTGAAGGTTCTACTGTCCTTGACCTGGCAGAAGCAATTCACAAGGATTTTATAAATAATCTCAAATTTGCATGCATATGGGGTTCAACAAAATATGCAGGACAGAGGGTTCAGAGAGACTATATGCTTCGTGACAGGGATATAGTGGAATACCGCGTGAGATGAGAGTGTATTACAACAATAACTGGTTTTCTTTTGACCTCGACTCGCCTACGCTGATTATATAGATAGCAGGCTGTCCAAGGACAGGGCATTTTGTCTCACAGATACCGCATCCGATGCAGAGTTCAAGGTCAACCCTCGGCTGTTTTATGATTGTTTCTTTGCCCTGCCTGTTTTTCACTGTTGCCTGTTCAAACCATATTGCCTTCTTCAGAGTAGGACACACCTCCTCGCAGACAATACAGGGCGTTGCATGGGCATACGGCAGACATGTTCCTTTATCAATCATAGCAAGCCCTATTTTGACTTTTGTCTTTTCTTTAAGGGGTAACTGTTTTATGGCTCCGGTAGGACAAACCTGGCCACAGAGTGTGCACCTGAATTCACAATAACCTATGCGCGGTATGAGCACAGGAGACCATATCCCCTCAATACCTGCCTCAAAAAGTGTTGGCTGAAGCCCGTTAGTAATGCATACCTTCATGCACTCACCGCATTTTACACAGCGCTTGAGGAATTCTTTTTCCTCAAGTGAGCCCGGAGGTCTTATTAATGTAGAGTCTGAAAATCCTGATAAAGAAAGTGGTGTTGACCTGAGGAGAGGAACTGTTATTATTCCTGAAAGCATTGATGTCAGCACCATTCTCCTTCCGAGGTCAATAGATACCGACTTTTTTTTGACAAATCCGAAGCTCACTGCATTCTGCGGACAGATGTCATCACAGTTCCAGCAATAGAAACATTCCGAGTTTCTCCATTTTTCCCCTTTATCCGGCAGGGCATTGCCCTGACATACTGAGGCACATGAACTGCATGAAGTGCATCCTTCGCTCACTGACCTCTTGAGTAATGAATAACGTGAGAAGAGCCCGAGAAGTGCTCCGAGAGGGCAGAGGTATCTGCACCAGAACCTTTTTTCTGAAAGATTCAAGCCGAGAACAATTAAAAAAATAATGCCAATGAATGCGCTCTGATTGAATAAGGGCTGCTCAAAAGAGAGTACGCTTTTCTTAAGCCCTGAATATATGGCTTCTGACAAATCGACAATTCCTTTGAAATTTAGATTGTATATCGCATCGAATACCGCCCTTATTCCATAATTGAATAAAGGGTAAACACTTATGGAGAAAGACCTGATAAGAAGCGAGAGAGGGTCCATTATTCCTACAAGCTGAAGGGTAAAGACAGATGATACGATGAGAAAAATCAGAATGTAATATTTAAGTCTGTACCAGTCTCTGACAGTTGTATCCGGACTGAATCTTTTCAGGTAACCGATAATATTATTCAGCGTTCCGAGAGGGCATGCCCAGCCGCAAAATACCCTGCCGAATATGATGGTTATAGCAATCAGTATAATGGAAAGGTAAAACGCAACTGCAACCGCATGCGCAGAGAGGATAGTGGTTATGAAAATGAGCGGGTCAAAGTCAAGAAACAGCTTTACAGGATAGCCGAGTTCATCATGACCTTTTGATTCTGTCTGCAAAAACAGAAACAAAAAGAGCAGAAAAAATATTCCTTGAGAAATTCTCCTGAGGTTTTGCATCAGGTTAGACGGATATTTTTTTAATCTTTAACTTTGAGAGATCCATTTTGCCCAGGCCGGCTCCGTCTCCAATCTCAACACATCCGAGGTCGCTTCCCTTTAGTCCGAAAAGTGTTGCACCGAATGAATCTACAGCCACCTGATCAACACCGACGATGACGGTATCGAGTTTCTTTACATCTCTCAAGTCGCCGCCCTGAGGACCATTGGCTGTAAGTATACGTACTGCGTCAAGGACTGTGAGGGTTGGCTTTATAACCATACAGAGGTCAACAAGGCTCTCATTCAGTTTCTGATGAATCTGCCTCCTTGAACCGCCCATTACACCCATCCAGTTTTTCATTGCCATAGTGAGGGTAGATAAACTGTGATGCTTTGCAATCGGCACATTTATTACCTTGTCAGCATCAAGCACTTCTGTATAAAGTGGCCATGTTTTTAAAGCTATGCCGTTTATCATGGTTTCCTTGAATTTTCTGTCGTCAATATAGCTTACTTCTGCGCCTACAGCCTTTGCAGCATCGTAAATTCCGCTCTGCACATAGCATCTTCTCGGGTCATTCACTGGCCTGTCAAAAACTTTCACTTTTTTGGCACCCGCCTCATAACAAAGCTGGACAATAGTTGCAACAACTTCCGGGTTTGTATTTGCTGCCTGTTCAGGAAGCCTATCCCATCCTATATTCGGCTTCACTACAACAATGTCTCCCTTTGAAATAAATTTTTTTATGCCGCCCATTGCATCAATCGCAGCCCTTGTGATTTTAGAGGGTGAGGAGCCCCGGGCTACAGCAAGGTCAACTTTTTCAGATGCCTCACTCATTTTAATAAAAGAATCGAGATTGTTTGAAATTGTAAGCCCTATTCCGGTGACTGCTGCTGATTTTAAAAACTCCCTGCGATTCATATAGACTCCTTTCATTTCATGTCTGCTGCATGATGGAAAACTCCTGAAAACTTTTCTTTAAATTAATATTATAAAGCCGATGATGTCAATTTTTTGTTGAAAATAAAGATGGTAATTTATTGAGTATCGATTCTATCTCTCCATTTTTTAAAATTAGCAATGTCATCTATATCATACCACTGGGGCAGCAAAAGGTAGCTGATTCCAGCATTATATGCAGAAGATATATAAGAACGAGTCTTTATGTGAGAAGGTGTATATTTCCTACCCTTACATTTAGCCATTTCTTTTCTTTATATACTGTATCATGCAGGACGGGTATTACCAATTTATTTTCCTTGACTAACTGTTCGAGGAGATGCTATTGTAAATACATAATTTTGGAAGTTTTTGCGTGTAAGAGGCCACAAAGACTTTTGACTTTGTGGCCTCTTTTGTTAAGACCTTCTGAGATTTAGTTTATAAAGAAGGAGGTAAAAGAAATGGCACAAGGAACTGTTAAATGGTTTAACGACAGCAAAGGTTTTGGCTTTATCACAAGTGAAGACGGAAGTGAAGCTTTTGTTCACCATACGTCCATCCAGGGCAATGGCTTTAAGAGTCTTGCAGAAGGTGACAAGGTCAGCTTTGATACTGAAAAAGGCCCAAAAGGCCCCAAGGCGATCAATGTTGTTAAACTCTAATTAAATGGGAAAGGCTCCTTCCCGAAGGAGGGGGCCTTTTCATTTGGGAGGAACATGAATAACAGAAGGAATGCGGCAAGAAGGGAAGAAAAGCTGCAGCAGAGACTTGAAGCAGGATTTGTGGCTACACACTTCCCTGAGGTTGCAAGCATTGTTGTTAGCATGATATACAATCAGAGAGGTATAAAAAAATCGTTACTCCGGACCCTTAATTTTTTCCCCAGTAGTTGTGCTCTTTTCAGGGCAGAATGTTTGTGCAAAGACTGCGTTGATGGTGGGTTCGATCTAAATCAGGTTATAACTGCGATGATCAGAAACCACAGAGGGGATGCAAAAGGAGAGCTAAGTTGTGAGGGCAACGGTCCTTCTGCTGACCACTCAGCTATTGTCTACGAAGTTGCCATACAATATTCATAAGAGCTCAGCGCTTTTGAGCATCAAATTCATCCATTCTTCCGGCAAGAGCCTTCCAGTTGCATGATTGCAGTATGCGAACCTGTGTATGAAGTAGATTGTTTTTTACTGCCTGGATTCTGGCGGCTTCATCGCTGATACCATAAAAAGGAAGCATGATAAAAAAAGCCCGGGCGGTATAATCCTGTATCGGTGTCAGAACATCATCCCTTCTTATGTAATAAGGGTCTTCACCTTTATCGCATGGTTTGTTGAAGACATTGAACTGCCTGCATGCAACAGGGCGAACAGGATGGATGGAGCAAGAACTGTCTATGAGAAAAGGGCAGGGGTCTTCTTTTTTGTAATTTACAAGTTGTCTTTTTAAGTTTTCACGCAGAGATTTATCCATCCTTTCTATGGTGAACCAGTATATTCCTACAAGCTCCAAAGGATAAACCGGAATGTCATTATGCGTGCGGCAGCAGGTGGCACAGCCGTTCTTGCACGCCAGCTCTACCTTGCGTTTTTCTCTTTCTTCATCTATTGCGATGGAGACGCCTTTATCAATGATAGCGTAAGCATCAAGCAGCATTGGAAGCCATTGGTGCTTTGATTCATCATCCGGGAAATGCAGGCGCATTGAATAGAGCTTATCGTCAGTTTTTTCAGGATCATTCATGAAAGACATCCATCTCAATGAAGACCGACAGGCGTGAAATAAGGCTTTTATTAGACATTATGAAAAAATAACATAGAAATGCGAGATTATACAACTTTATGGCTGGTTTCACATTTCTTTTGCATAGAGCGCTGCACCAAGAGCACCAAGCATATCCGGATTTTCATGAACAAAGATTTTGCTTTGTAAGCGCTTCTCAAAAATATCTCTAATGCAGTGATTCCTTGCACAGCCGCCTGCAAAAACCACATCCTCTTTCTTTCCAACCCTCATTATCAATGAAGTAACCTTATTTACTATTGAATTGTGAAGTGCATTTGCAATTACTTCTCTTTTTACACCATTGGCAATCAGGCTGATAACTTCCGATTCTGCAAAGACCGTACACATGCTGTTGATTTTTATTTTTTCATTCCCGTGGTTACACTGCTCGCCTAAGCTTTCCAGATTATAACCGAGTGCTTTTGCCATTATTTCGAGAAACTTCCCTGTCCCAGCAGCACAGCGGTCATTCATTTCAAAACTTGAAACAGTACCATCTTTATTAAGGCTTATTACTTTGGTATCTTGACCGCCTATATCTATGACAGTCCTGCATGCGGGAAATATTTCTTTTGCGCCTCTTGCAACTGCCTTGATTTCGGTAATCGTTTTTACGCTTCCATGGACTTCGAGTAAATACCTGCCGTAACCGGTAGCTATAAGTCTTTCAGGCTTTGTGCTATCAACTAAGTCCTGACATATTGCCAAGGGCTTGTGTCCTGTCTCTTTTTTATAAAATGAGACAACTTTACTATCTTTTAGCAAGACATACTTTATATATCTCGAGCCAATGTCTATCCCGCCTGTTCTCAAGTAAATAACCTCTCATCAATTTATGAAGACGGCAGGTATACCTGTCCTGCCATCTTCATAATAATAAGCCTATCTCCCCCTTATCATTTCCAGAAACGCTTCGACCCTTGTTTTTAATTGCCCCATATCTTCCATGCTGTAGTCCGTCTCAATTTTCATGAAAGGCACACCAGTCTTATCGACCGCATTCTTTGCTTTGTATGCCTCAATCATATAGGGCGTGCAAAACTGCAGAGCATAATGAATAACACCGTCAGCCTTCAGTCTTTTAGTCATGTCAACTATATTGTCCATGCGCTCGTTGTTCGGCGTAAAACAGGCGCAGTCAATTGTTATGTAGCGCTCTGCGAGGTTTCCTATTGCCGCTTCTAAAGAGGAAAAGTTCTCATCGAGCAGCGTCCTGAAATTCCTTTCTCCTACGCATGATTCTTCGCCAACCACAGTTGCTCCGCTTCCTTCGATAACTGCGTGCAGTTTCCAGTTGGGAATAGCCATCGGTGAACCTGAAATAAGAATCCTCGAACTTCCTTTTGGAAATACACCGGTTCCGGATTTAACCCGTTTTTCAAGCTCATCACAAAGTTCATTTACCTTTGCGGTAAACCTGACAGGATCATCATAAAATGCAACCTGATTTACCAGAAGGGCGTCAAGCCCTGAAATAGGAGATGGGTCAGATGCCCTTAATGATGACAATCGCTGGAGTGCCTTTCTTTTTGCATTTACTATTTTTGATGCTTCCCTGAGCTTTTCGATGGTAATCTTCTTACCGCTCAGGCTCTCCAGTTTTTCTGCAAATCGCTTCACTTCATTTTTCCAGAGTCTCTTGCCGTTCTCTCCCTTCATGCTCGGCAATTCCATTACATACACCTTCTTTGTAATCTCATCAAAAATCTCATATGCCTTCTTTTTGCCGTCACAAGTTGTTTCACCAACGATAAGATCAGTTGTCTGAATATAAGGACATAGACCCGCAAGCTTGAAACCCATAAACGCCTTGATGAGCGCGCAGGTGTTTCTCGGTATGTATTTTTCGGCTTCATCTGTTCCTACATCTGCTCCGGCGCAAAGACCAATACATACTCCATCAACTGCCAATACGAGTTCTTCCGGCACATAAACACAAAAAGTACCTATTATTGTTTTTCCCTCTTCTTTTGCCTGTACTATCTCTTCAATCCTCAGACCGTGAACCTCTGAAATGACAAAATCAAAATACCCCATGCCGGCTGGACGGTTCTTTT
>PNNP01000034.1 GCA_013824325.1 Thermodesulfovibrio sp.
CCTAAAACCGGTATGTTGAGTTTAAAAATCTCCATGTCAGGCAGGGGCGCACTTTTGTCATAAACACTTGAAGGACCGCCGGACAGGATTATGCCCTGAGGCTTGAACTGTTTTATTTTTTCAATTGATGCATTGAAAGGATAAATCTCTGAATATACTTTGCTTTCCCTTATTCTTCTCGCTATAAGCTGGCTGTACTGCGAACCAAAATCAAGGACTAATATTTTATCGGTATTGGTCATATGCCTATTTATGACTTTAGATTTATGATTTACTGATTTTAAATCTGCACTCTACAATCTGAAATTCGAAATTGCGTTACTGTTCTATCCTGTAATTGGGTGCTTCCTTTGTGATAATAACATCATGCACATGGCTCTCCCTCAGTCCTGCATTGGTAATCTGTATAAACCTTGCATTCTCCCTCATTTCCTCAAGGTTCCTGCTGCCGCAGTAACCCATACCTGAACGGAGCCCGCCAACAAGCTGATGTATACTGTTTGAAAGAGGACCTTTATAAGGCACCCTGCCTTCCACTCCTTCAGGAACCAGTTTCTCCTTTGCGATTCCTTCCTGTCCGTATCTGTCTTTTGAGCCCTGCTGCATTGCACCAAGGGAACCCATCCCCCTATACGTCTTATAGCTCCTTCCCTGATACAGTATTATCTCGCCGGGTGATTCATCAGTACCTGCAAAGAGACTGCCTATCATTACGCAGTGAGCGCCTGCTGCAATGGCTTTTGATATATCGCCTGAATATTTTATGCCTCCGTCTGCGACGAGAGGTATTTTCAACTTAGAGGCTACTTTATAACAGTTCATTATTGCCGTTAATTGAGGAACGCCTGTGCCTGCAACTATCCTTGTTGTACATATCGAACCGGGGCCTATTCCTATTTTTACGGCATCTGCCCCTGCATTTATAAGGTCTTCTACTCCTTCCGGGGTAGCAACATTGCCTACAATGACATCTATATCGAACTTTTTCTTCATCTCTTTTAGTGTGTTTATTACCGCCTTTGAGTGACCGTGTGCTGTATCTATCGCAATAACATCAACACCTGCCTTCAAAAGGAGCTCAACCCTGTATAACGCATTCTCGCCAACACCCACTGCTGCACCAACCCTCAGTCTTCCCAAACGGTCTTTACAGGCATTCGGATATTTCCTCCTTTTTTCTATGTCTTTTATTGTAATAAGACCTTTCAGATTAAACTCATCATCCACAATGGGCAGCTTCTCTATCTTGTATTTGTGCAGAATTTCCTTTGCTTCATCAAGTGTTGTACCGACAGGTGCTGTAATCAGCTTTTCGCTGGTCATGACATCCGAAACCCTTTTCTTTTCATCTGTTTCAAATCTCAAATCCCTGTTAGTTAAAATGCCTACCAGCTTGCCTTTCATTGTGACAGGGACACCTGAGATTTTATATCTTGACATTAAAACCATTGCATCCGAAATCGGTGCATCCGGCGCTGTGATTATGGGGTCAACTATCATACCGCTTTCCGACTTCTTTACCTTGTCCACTTCCATTGCCTGTTTCTGGGGAGACATCGCCCTGTGGATTATACCCAGACCTCCTACCCGTGCTATGGCAATTGCAAGCGCGCTCTCTGTCACGGTATCCATGGCAGCACTTATAATCGGTATGTTCAGTTTTATATTTCTTGTCAGCTTTGTACTCACATTGACTTCGGCAGGCAGGACATCGGATTTTGCAGGCAATAAAAGAACATCATCAAATGTTAATCCAAGCGGCAAATTGTCATTTAACATAACCTTACCCCTTACGCCATTTAGATTTAACGTGAATTATACCATTTTTACAGAAAAGTATGATAGAAATGCAAAAATGCTTATTTTTTCTCGTCTTTTTTGAATACCAGCATCTGGCACGCCTTGCAAACATCAAACCCGGGATAGGCACTTCCTGTGTGCGGGAATGAAACTCCTTTATCCCTGATAGTCCTTTTAAGCATTCTCTTTGCTACGGCTTCGATTTGACTTCCATGAATCACAACATTCACTTCTCCGCTTTCTGTCTTGCCGGAGGTATAGCTGCCGCTGCACATTGTATTCATATTAGGCTTGTGAGTCAGATAAACTGTCACGTCTCCACTGCAGACTGTTGAATTAACTGTCTGCGTAAAAGTGAGAGGATGCATATCAAATGCACCCATGTAATCATTCAGGATATGGTATGCCTGCAATGGATTGCAGATGAAATGGACAATGTCGGGCTCAACCGGCGTTCTTTCAAGAGGCGCTGTCATAAACCCTTTCAATTTTCCCTCAGGAAGCCTTGGCTTTGTTTCAACAAACATTTCTGCCTGCGCCCTGTCATTTGCATATTTCATGTGGCTGCTTACCATGCTGTCATCAGAATCTTTCCAGCCAAATACATATCTTGCATTAATGCACCTGAGCTTGTCTTTGTTGCTGATGAGTATGTACCCTGCAGACTTTGAAGCTGCGATAAAGGCGCAGTAGGTTATGGGATGCACAGGAATCATATCAGGCTTGTATTTCTTCATCTCTCTTTCATTAAAGAAATATTTAACTGCAACAGGCGAGAAATCAAGTTTCAAAAGTCTTTCAAAGACATCAGATATTTCACGGTATGACAGTTTATTTTTCTTAACAAGCTTCAGAAGGTCATCAATGCCTGCCATTTAAATCCTCCTATTTTTATTTTTTAGTATACACCAATCAACCTCAACGCAAAAAGGATAAATCATATTGCTGCAATTTTGGTAGTTGAATTATCACCGCATTGCTTTACATCAAAAAAATATTCCATAATGTCAAAAAATCATGAAGATAAACTGGCATTTCACAGAAAAAGACTTTTTTAGGGGACTGCCTTCTGAAAAGCAAGATTTTATCGCGGTTTCCACTCCTCGTCTTATAAAAAGAAATCAATTAATTTTTCTGGAGGAAGACAAGGGGAATTCTGCATTCTATCTGGAAGAAGGCGAGGTCAAGATTTACCGCATAAGCCCTCTTGGAAAGGAGTCAATCGTTTTTATCCGCCATGCAGGAGAGATGTTTGGATTAGCTGAATTAATAGGCGGACAGAAAAGATTATGTAATGCCCAGGCTATTACAAAATGCCGACTGCATGAGATTAAAAAAGCGGATTTTGAACTTCTCCTTCAGCGACATTATTCGCTCGCCAGAAGGGTAATAGAGATTCTGGGCAAACGTTTACGATACCTCGGCGAGCAGATTGAAAGTTTAATGGTCTGCGATGTAACCAACAGATTATTAAAGCTGCTGACATACCTCGGCAGTTATAATTTATTTGACCTCAGCTCGCTGGATAGACCCATTGCAGTTCCTGTCAGGCTAACGCAGGAACAGATTGCTGCGATGATAGGTTCCTGCCAGCAAACAGTGAGTGAAACCCTGAAAAAGCTGAAAGAAGATGGGGTTATAGAGATATCAAAAAAAGAGATTATCCTCCTGAAACCCAAGGAGATACTGAATCACATCTTATAAATTTTTTCCTTTTATCGGCTAACCGATAGAATCATTTTAATCATTCCTCATAAAATTGTAGTAGAGCCAGAAGAAGAATCAAATTTAACATTGAGAGTGGGTATAGGGAATGAGTTTTATGAGAACAAAGGAGGTGGACAGACAATAGATAGTACTGAACTTCAATTTAAAAATTAAAGGAGGGAAAGATGAAAAGGTTTTTATTTTTTGTTTTGTTTTTATGCTTAGCAGTGCCCGTAATAGCTTCATCTGCAGAGATTAAGTTTGGCTTGCTTCCAAGGCTTCCCGAGAAAGAACTAATCGCAATGTTTACCCCACTGGCTAAATATCTTGAGAAAGAAACAGGCAATAAGGTTACTCTGGTTATTCCTAAAGATTTTGATACATACACAAAGCAGGCTATTGCCGGTGATTTCGACATAGGATTCACCAATCCAAACATTTATATCATGATTAAAAAATCAACACCGGGGATAGAACCACTTGCCATGGCATCTGAACCAGGAACAGGTACCAAATTGAAGGGTGTTTTTATCGCCTTAGATGATAGCCCGATAAAATCAATTAAGGACTTGAAAGGCAAAAAAATCTCATTTGTTGATCAAGGTTCTGCTGCCGGCTATATTGCTCAGATGCTTGAATTGCAAAAGATTGGTATTAAAAAGTCAGACATTACCATCTCCTTTGCAGGGAAACCTCCAAAGGTAGGTGAGGCGGTAAGAGATGGAAAGGCAGACGCTGGAGGGATGCCGGAATCAGTCTTTAAAAGATTGCCTTTTGAATATATGTTAAAAGTAATCGGCACGACCACTGCACTTCCCAACTGGCCTATGCATACGACAAAGAAAACGAATAAGGATATAGCATCAAAAGTAAAAGATGCAATTCTGAAATTGAAACCCCGTACCACAGCTGCCGACAAAGCTTTAAATAAAGCAAACCTGGAAGGCTTTGTCCCCACATCGGATAAGGACTTTGACGTAATGCGGGAGGCAGCAACAGCTGCAGGAGTATTCTAACCTCCGAATAAATAAGAAAGGTGAGCAAGATGGACGAAAAATCTACAGGCAATGAGACATTCTTAGAAGAAAAAATGAAGGCTATAGAAGAGGCAGAGGAAGGAGAAGTAGCAAAGCCTAAAAAAGCGCTTATTGGGCTCATAATTGGCTTTGCGATCTTACTTTTACTTCATTTCGGACCAACACTTCCAGGCTTAAGACCCACATCTCAATCTGTACTGGGGGTTTTTCTCTGGTTCATTACCATAATGATTACCGATGCCCTTCCAAAGGGTATCGTAGGTTTTGCAGCTCCGCTGCTTATTGTACTATTTGCCGGCATTAAACCAGGAGTGGCGTTCAAGGCATTCTCCACAGACATATTCTTCCTCGGTGCCGGCGCCTTTGTTATTGCCGGCATAATGATGGGGACACCTTTAGGGAAAAGAATAGCATTAAAAATTGTGACAGGGCTGAGGTCAAATCGTGTTACAAAGATACAGATAGGCCTTGGACTTGCGGATGTTGCGATTGGTTCTGTCCTGCCCACTGTTTCAGAAACAGCCCTTTTCCTGCCTGTCACTAAATCTATAGGAACACTAATGAAGGGGAAAGAACATCTACCGGAGGTGAAGAGGATCAACACTGCGATGTTACTCCAGACACCGGGATTGACACCGGTCTTTACAGGGACACTCATTCTGACGAGCCATTTCCCGAACATAATACTGGCAGGTCAGCTACAGGCACAAGGTATCTATATCTCATGGATTGACTGGTTCTGGCTCAACCTTCCTCTCTGGGGGCTCCTCCCTATAATGTTCTGGTATGTCTTCACATACTTTAAATTATGGAAGCTCGAAATACCAGGCGCTAAAGAGGAGATACCGAAATTAAAAGATGAGCTGGGGAAGATAACCTTCGGTGAGATCTGGGCAGTGATCTGTGTCGGAATAGGTCTAACACTGTGGATAACTGAGGGAATACACGGTATAAAGTCAGGAATGGTCGCATTGATCACAGCGACTTTGCTGTTTATGCCCTGGGGGAAGATCAGCTTCGGAAAGGTAAATAAACATATCATGTGGGACACGCTGATGCTTCTTGGAGGCGCGATTTCTTTGGGCACCATTCTGTATGATGTGGGTACTGTAACGTGGCTTGCTGACCTCATAGTGGAACCCGTGAAAGGCTTAGGTCTTCCGACCTTGGCGATGATGTTCGTTCTCGTAGCCGCGTTGCACATAGCGAGGGCCGGGGTAGTCAGCGCTGTGGCAATGGGGGCTGCCTTCATTCCTCTATTAATAGGACTGGCACAGACACTCAATCTCAATGTGCTGCCCTTTTCTTTAGTTATGACGAACTGCTTGAGTTACGCATTCTTCCTGCCGATATCCATCACAGCATTTCTCATCGCCTGGGGTGCATCGGGTGCATCCGGCTGGGAGGCGATAAAGTTCGGGAGCATCCTCTCGATTATAGCAAATATTTATGTCTTAGTTGTGCAGACCGCATGGCTTGCGTTGATAGGATACCCGCTTTAGAGATCAGGCGATTGCCATGCTTGCATGGCAATCGCCTGCACAGGCTGAAAGGTTTTTACCATTATCGTCTATCCGATAGAAAATTTGTTCGCCTTTTGTAAAAATTAAAGAAAGAATATGGCATTTTGCCTGAGATTAAAATAATTAAGTAAGGAGGAAGACATGGCTGAAAAGATTCCAAAAAGCCTCAATGAAATCCAGACAGAGGTAATCGCAACAGATTTGCTCATCATTGGTGGTGGAAATGCCGGCTGTTTTGCTGCTTACGAAGCAAAGACAAAAAACCCGTCATTGCGGGTCACCATTATGGAGAAAGCCCATATAAGCAGGAGCGGGGCAACAGCAGCCGGTATGGATGCAATTAATACATTCATCCGCACCGATAAAGGTGAGACTCCGGAGAAACTTGTGAAATGGAGCAGGGCTCAAGTTGGAGGAGGGCCAATCCGAGAAGATCTTGCCCTGAGCAACGCAGAGCTTTTAAATGAGACTGTCGAATTGCTTGAAGAATGGGGTCTCCCCATTGTCAAAGATGAAGATGGCCACTATAAGCTCCGTGGACGCTGGGATATTTCAATTCAAGGAGAACAGCTCAAGCCCATCATGGCAGAAAAGGCAATGGAGGTGGGTGCACAAGTATTCAACCGGGTAGTAGCCACAAACTTATTGATGGATGGTGACAGATGTGTCGGTGCAATGGGTTTTGGCGTGAGAGACGGAAAGTTTTACGTGTTTCATTCTAAAGCCACTATTGTTTCAACAGGAGGTGCTTGTGGCATTTACAAGTCACCGGTTACTGATTATTCTGGTGCACATCATCAGACATGGATGTGTCCCTTTAATGTTGGAACAGGCTATGCAATAGGAATCCGGGGCGCTGCTGAGATGACCTCAATGGAGCAGCGGTGGATTGCCATCAGGACAAAGGATTTCTGCGGGCCTGTAGATACCATTTCTGTAGCCTTCGGATGCATGATTACCAATGCTAAGGGCGAACGTGTCATGGAGGTACGCTATAAAGACGTAGGAGGAGACAAGGCTGCCCGTTTTTACCGCCTCAATGCACCAATGACGGAGTGGCTTGAAGGCAGGGGACCTACCTATGTAGACACTACGATATTAAGCTCTGAAGAGGCAAAAGATCTGAGAGAAGATCTGCTGAATGAACGCCCATCATTTGTCTTATTCCTCGCAAGCAGAGGACATGACATCACAAAGGAACCTGTTGAGATTTATGGCAGTGACCCTTACATAGTAGGTGGTCATACTGGAAGCGGCTATTGGGTGGATATGAAGCGGATGACTACTGTTCCTGGACTTTTTGCAGCAGGTGAAACAGCAGGCGGAAATCCAAATAAATTCGTTGGTGGCTGTGCAGTTGAAGGAAGACTATCTGCAAGAGGAGCCGTTGACTATATCGAGAAGACAACCCTGCCTCCATTAGATACAAAGCAAGTTGAAAAAGAAAAAGAACGTGTCTTTGCTCCCTTTATAAGAGGGCCTGAATTTGATGGTGTTAACCCTATGGAGATGGAAGAGCGGATGCAGAGGCTTATGGATGAGTACGCCGGAGGGATTCACCAGTTTTACCGGATGAATGAAGAGCGGCTTGATCATGCCCTCAAGAACATAAAGATGCTCCAGGATCAGACAAAGTACCTATATGCAAAGGACATCCATAGCCTGATGAGTGCCCATGAGGTAAGTGACCGCCTCGATGTGGCTGAAGTTCTGGTGCATCACCTTAAATACAGAAAAGAGACACGCTGGCCAGGTTGGCAGACGCGTATGGATTATCCCGAAGTTGACCCAGACATGGACTGCTTTGTAGAGAGTGTAAGAGACCCAAAGACCGGCGAAATCAAGATATTCAAACGGCCTTTTAAGCAGTTAATACCGGGTGACCGGACTAAAGCATAAGAAAGGAGGAAAGAGTATGCCACCAAAAGTTGACCGAGAAAAGTGTGACGGCTGCAAGGCTGAAAAAGAAAGCCTTTGCGAGCAGATATGTCCCGGCGACCTTATGACCTTAGCAGAAGATAAAAAAGCCTATTGCAGGATGCCGAGGGATTGCTGGGATTGCATGTCCTGTATCAAAGCATGCCCAAAAGGTGCGCTTGAGACACGAATCCCCTATCAATTAGGGTACCATGTGGCGAAGCTCATTCCGATGATGGGAACAAATACCATCACTTGGACATGTATTGACATTAACGGAAAAGTGGAAAGGTTCCAGTATATAAATAGAGGCATGTTGGATTAATGCAAAAGACTATACCAAAGATAGGGCTTTTCATTTATGAACAGGGAGGCAGGCTTGCCCGTGCCATTGACCTTGATGCAGTTATTCAGAGACTTGCAAGGATAAAGAATGTTACCCGCTGCGAGGTTTTGACTGACCTCGCAGCACCCCTCCCATCTATCAAGGAAGACTTCACCTCTGACAAGTTCAACAGAATTCTCTGGGTTGGTAAGTTTTCAGATTATCAGAAAAAAACAATTCAATCTGAACTTTCATCTGCAGGTTTAAATCCATACATGCATGAATGGTGCGATATTGAAGAGCAAGGGATAGGAATAGATGGAGTGGATCTGGGCATACAGACCCAGAAGGCTATACTCATCATTCAGATGTCACTGGCAAGGACACGTCTCCTTGAGCCCCTTGAACCCTTAGAACTTCCTGCTATTGATGCTGCTCTTATTATTGGTGCAGGTGTGTCAGGCTTGCATACTGCAACATCTTTTATGGAACTTGGTAAAAAGGTATATCTTGTAGAAAAAGAGAGCGGTGTGGGAGGGAAGGTTGCATCCCTCCACAGGCTTTATCCCCGGATCTGTGACCCTCGTTGCGGACTTGAATTTGAGATACAGAAGATCAGAGAATCAGACATGGTTGAGGTCCATACCCTCTCAAAGGTGAAGAGCCTTGAAGGAAGTCCAGGGAATTTCGATGTGAGGATAGAAAAACAACCCCGCTATGTCAGTGAAGAGAAATGTAATGCCTGCGGGGAATGTATGAAAGTCTGTCCGGCAGTCATACCTGAAGAGCAAAGAAGTAGAGAGTCTGCTTTTATAAACGAGACTTCGCAGCAGGTGCTCAATTCTCTGAAATCTGAGAAAAAGGCGATACATCCTGCAGTGCCAATGCCTTACCCCCCAACCTTTTTAATTGAACGACAATCTTGCCCTTCTGAATGCAGAGAATGTGTTAAGGTTTGTCCTGCACAAGCAATTGAGCTTGAACAAACTTCTTCTGAAATGGCATTCAAGGTTGGGGCTGTTATTGTCACCACCGGCTGGGATCCATACCAGTTATCCAAGGTAGAGGAATATGGGTATGGCATTTATCCCAATGTCATAAGCAATCTTGAAATGGAGCGTCTTCTTGAATCACCCCCTGCAATCGAGGAGATTGGATTTATTCAGTGTGCAGGCAGTAGGGACGAAAGGCATCTTAATTACTGTTCATCTGTATGCTGTTCTGTTGCACTGAAGCATGTTCTTTACTTAAAGGAAAAACTACCAGATGCACGCTGTTATATATTTTATCAGGACATCAGAACGCCGGGTTTTGACGAAGAGCTTTATCAAAAAGTGAAATCATTACATAATGTCATTTTTATTCGAGGAAATCCCTCCACAGTGAAGCCAGGTGATGACGGAAAACTCAAGATACGCACTGAAGATACTTTTTCAGGAAAAGAGATTGATCTGAGCCTTGATCTCCTTGTACTTGCAGGCGGGATGATGCCCTCTCAAGGCTCTTTTGAGATTGCTCAATTATTGAATCTTCCACAAAACAATTTTGGATTCTTTGAATCACACCTTCAATGCCATCCGGAAGAAAGTCAAAGGACGGGGATTCTTGTGGGCGGTGCCTGCCGCGGGCCGATGAATATATCTCAATCCATTGAATCAAGCCATCGTGCTGCAATGGAAGTTTTGCCGTTTCTCAACAGGACAATCCTGATAGAGCCAAAATATCCTGTATTAGATTTGACCAAGTGCGATAAATGCAAGCGTTGCATGGAAGAATGTCCTTTTTTAAGTTATGTTTTTGATGAAAATGGATTCCCTTCGCTTGACCTGACAAAATGCCGCCAGTGTGGAAACTGCATGGGAATTTGTCCTCTTATCGCAATATCTCTCCGCAATAATACGATAAAGCAGATTGCAGCACAGATACAGGCACTCAAGTCTTCTTTCATGGGAAAAGAAGAGCCTGTTATCCTGGCCTTTCTCTGTGAAAACGATGCCTATCATGCAGCGAAATCAGCAGTTGAATATGGACTTCCTGTTCCTCCTAATGTTTTTTTTATCAAAGTCCCTTGTGCAGGCTCAGTGAATAATGCCTTAGTAGCAGATGCCCTTGCTTTCGGAATTGACGGCGTTCTGATTGCCGGTTGCAAGGATGGCCAGTGTCATTACGTAAAGGGGAACCAGCTTGTTAAAACACGGAGCGGAGACTTGTCTGATAAGCTTCAGAAGATGATGATAGATCCACAGAGGGTACGCTTTGAAAGCCTCGAAATTCGTGACTCAAAAAAATATGTGGAGCTGGTGAAATCGTATATTGAAGAACTGAGGGCAATGGGGCCTAATCCGTTTAAATCATGAAGGAAAGTGTGATAAAGCTTCCTCATACCGTTACCATCCCCGAATCCTCTATCTGTGTGCAGTGTGGAAAATGCTCCTCTGGATGTCCTGTAGCATTTGAATCAGAGCACACACCAAGAAAAATAATCCGTTTTCTTCAGTGGGGCTGTCTAAAGGAAGCGAGCCAGAGTCCCTTTTTGTGGCTTTGTGCCTCATGCCAGGCCTGCACTGTCAGGTGTCCAAGGGGAGTAAATATTTCAAGCATTATGCTTTCCCTCCGTCGGATAGCACAACAACAAGGATGGGTTTTGCCAGAAGAAAAACTTTCTTATTACAAGACCTTCATCAATATGATTAAAAAAAGAGGGAAAATAAGCGAACTCCAATTGGGATTAGCAACAGCACTCCATAAGATACCTTCTCATCCCATAGAGGACATTGTATTGTTTTTCAAGCTATTGAAACGGGGAAAGTTGAGATGAACTACCTCTATTATCCTGGATGTAGCCTGAAAGGTGCTGCTATTGATTATGACGAATCGTTTCAGGCAGTAGCTCCTGCTCTCGGTATTGAAATAGATGAGATGAAGGATTGGGAGTGCTGTGGTGCAACAGTTGCCAAGTCTGTGGATGAGGGGCTATCAGAAACTCTTCCCTTGAGCACATTGAAGAATGCAGAAAAAGAAGAGAAGGATTTGCTTATGCTCTGCCCATCCTGTTATGTGAATCATCTACAGGTGAGTCTTAAAGCGAAAGAAAATGAAGCGTTCTTGGAGCAACACTCTTTCAATCAGGTTCCAGAAGTAAAACAGCTCCTTGAGGTACTCGCATTTGATTTTGGAGTTGAAGAAATAAAAAAGAAAATAATCAAACCTCTCAAGGGAATAAAAGTGCTTCCTTATTATGGCTGTCTTACGGTCAGACCTTTTCGGCTTGGAGGAAAAGAAAGCCATGAAAACCCGAGGGCTATGGAAAATATAATAGAAGCGACAGGCGCTCAACCTGTCTTTTTTCCTTATAAAGTAGATTGCTGTGGAGGAACTTTACTTCTTTCTAAAGAGAAAACTGCACTAAAACTCTGTGCATCAATTTTAAGAGAGGCTAAAAAACTTTCTCCGGATTGTATTGTAGTTGCCTGTCCTTTATGCCATTTCATGCTCGATGCAAAACAGAGAACAGTTGAAAAAGAACTGAAAGAGAAAATAGAACTTCCTGTCCTTTACATCACTCAATTACTGGGTATTGCATTGGGAATTGATTACAAAAAACTCGGTCTTCACAGACTTGTAACATCACCCAAATCTCTTTTACAGAGAACAGGGATTAACATTTAATGATATAAAAATCTATCACAAAAATTCTTCTGAAAATAGGTTGTCTCTTTTTTCTTTGCCTATAGTTGTTACGGGACCATGGCCCGGCAGCACCTTGGTGCTTTCAGGCAAAGCCATCAATCTCCTGAATGAGTGCTTCAATTTCTCAATATCTCCGTATGGCAGGTCTGTCCTTCCAACAGAATCTGCAAAAAGCGTATCTCCTGTTATGATAATGCCGTTTCCATAGAGGCATATCCCTCCAGGACTGTGTCCCGGTGAATGAAAAATGTCAAAATACAGCTCGCCTACTCTTATAGATGTATCTTCTTCAATCAGCATATCAGGCTCGGGCTGTTCCTCAAGCTCAAATCCCCAGAACGCCCCCATATCCTTTGCCGAATTATATATCTGAAGTTCATCTTTATGAACTACAACCTTTGCCCCTGTTTCCCGCTTAATATCGGCGACTGCTCCGGCATGGTCAAAATGCCCGTGAGTGCAGACAATGTACTCCACTGTCAGATTATTCTGCTTTATTATGTCCATAATCATATCAGGCTCATCTCCTGGGTCTACAACCATTGTCTTTTTAGATACCTCATCTGCAATGATATAACAATTAACCTGAAGGGGACCAACAACTATGTCTCTTATAAACATAAAACCTCCGCTTACTTCTCACTTCTTACTTTCTTCAAGATATACCCCATCTCTTCGCTTTTAAGCAAATATGAAATAAACATGAATATACCTATGCATAACAACATTGTAATGCCGAGATATAAAGCCTTTTCAAGACTGTTGCCGCTCACAATCCATATCTTGCCTTGTAAAATATACCACCCTGCAAAACCCATAACAACAGAAGCTGTCAATGTCTTTGCAAAAGAGACGGCAATCCTTTTCGTCCCCACACCTCCAAGCTTTTTTCTAAGAAAATAAAACAGCAGAATAAAATTGGCACCTGATGCGATGGAATTGGCAAGCGCAAGTCCGTTATGTTTCATGGGGCTCATCAGCAAAAGACTGAAGATGATGTTTGCTATCATTGCCACAACAGCAATCTTTACTGGCGTTTTTGTATCCTGCATAGAGTAAAAGGTTGCTGTTATTACCCTGACGCCGACAATAGCCCATATCCCGATAGAATAGAACATAAGCGCATCGGATGTTCCGATAGTTGCTGCATAATCGAACTCACCCCTCTGAAATAAAACATTCACAATTGGAACCTTCAATGCAATAAGTCCTATCATCGCCGGTACTGTTATGAAGAATAAAAGTCTGAGTGCAAAAGAGAAGTCCTCCTTCAGAATGTCAAATTCCTTTTTGACTGCATGTTCGGAAAGCGCCGGCAATACAGCCATGCCCATAGCCACGCCGAATATGCCGATTGGAAACTGTATCAGCCTCATTGAATAGTAGAGATATGTGATGCTTCCCTCCGCGAGATATGAAGCAAGTATTGTGCTGACAAAGATATTAATTTGTGCAACAGCAAGACCGGCAGTGGCAGGGATTATAAGTATTCCTATTTTCTTTAAACCCGGATGCATGAAAGGCAGTGATGAGTGATGCATAATGGGTGACGGGTTTTGTTCCAACTTCTGACTTCTAAAAAATGAGTATCCGCGCCTGAAGAAAGCCGGCACCTGAAACATAAATTGTGTCAAACCACCTACTGTCACCCCGATTGCCACTGCCACAATCGGTTGTGTAAACTGGATTGAAAGGGTTAATACACTTATTATAATCACGATATTAAGTGCTGCAGGTGCAAGTGCAGGAATGAAAAACGCTCCCCTCGTATTTAGTGCTCCCATAGTAAGTGCAGCAAGACTTATAAATAAAAGAAAAGGAACCATTATCCTTGTCAGAAGCACCGTATTGGCAAATTTTACAGAGTCACTTAAAAATCCAGGAGCAATAACAGATACAATTGCAGGTGCAAATATTATCCCGAGTGTGCATATCAGCCCCACAAAAATAAGAATAAAAAAGAATGTAACTTTTACGAGCCTGTTTGCTTCTTCTTTTCCGTGTTTTGTTTGATATTCCGTAAGAACCGGTATGAAAGCAGAGGACATCGAGCCTTCAGCAAAGAGTTCTCTGAGAAGATTGGGAATTCTGAAGGCGACGAAAAAAATATCCGAGGTGCCGGTTGCACCGAAAAACTTTGCGAGTATCATGTCCTTTACATAGCCGAGTATCCGGCTAATCAAAGTGGCAAAGGACATTACCCCTGCGGCTCTTGCTATTTTCCCTTTAGCGCTCAATTTCAAACTTTATCCTGAACAGCAGATTTTGTCCATAATTGTTTATTTTATTAAACACGGCGGCGGTGGCGCAGGAATTCAATAACGCCTGGTATAACAGATATGATAATGATTGCAAGTATGACTAATGTTAAGTGCTGTTTGACAACTGGGATGTTCCCAAAATAATAGCCGCCGAAAACAAAAGTTGTAATCCATGCAACGCTGCCTACAATGTTATAAACAGAAAATCGCTTGTAGTTCATTCTTCCTATGCCTGCTACAAAAGGTGCAAATGTGCGGATAATTGGCAGGAATCGGGCAATCACTATTGTCTTGCCTCCATGCTTTTCATAAAACTTGTGAGTGCGCTCAAGATACTCTTTTTTAAAGAAACGGCTGTCTTCCTTCTGAAAGACCTTTGGACCTACAAGGTATCCAATCTGATAATTGACGATATTCCCTGCTACAGCCGCAATGCTGAGCAGCGTCCAGACCAACATGGCATTCAAAGAGCCCTGAGCTGCAAATGCGCCTGTTACAAATAGCAGTGAATCACCAGGCAGAATGGGAGTTACTACCAGACCTGTTTCGCAGAATATAATGAGGAAAAGGATTATGTAAGTGAGTGTGCCGTAGTTCTGGATTATTATGTTTAAATGCCTGTCAAGGTGAATAAAAAAATCAATAAAATTCGCAATCAGCTCCATTAGTTCTCCTTGAAACTTTGATGTTAATTATAGCTTATTCTTCATCTTTAAAGAAAAATATCTTAACTTATATTGTCCTTGACACTGATTATGATATTTGATAGGATTTTGTTCATGGAGCCGGGGTAGTTATCACGAGGAGCAGGTATGGAGGGTCAAACCTTGAAACTGGACAAATTGAAGGAGTGATTGGAGAGAATATTTCGCCCGCAACGGCAGATAACAGCGGCACAAACGGAAAAATCATAAGCCGATGGCTTCGTCTGTGCCAGGAACGATTTTTAGTTTTACTTTCTGCTATAATTGAGTCAGGGAAATAGAGATAGAACCCCTCAAGCCATAATGTTACTGTCATTGCGAGAACCCGAAGGGTTCGTGGCAATCTCATCAGGAAAAGGCGAGATTCCTCGCTTCGCTCGGAATAACAATTTTCTATCGCTATTTTTCGGATTGAGATTAACAATATTTGATTTTTTAAAGGAGGTAGTATAATGGATGAAAGAGATGTTTACAGGGCTAAGGAGGCAATACAGTCTGCAATGAAGAAAGGACCTATGAGGCTGGCGCTGATTATTGGAGCAATTATAATCGGTTTTCTGTTTTTAAGTCCATGGGTTCAGGTTGGTGCAGGTCAAAGAGGGATTGTCCTTAATTTTGGCGCTGTTCAGGAGAATGTGCTTGGTGAGGGGCTGCATTTCAGGGTGCCTATAATGCAGAGGGTTGCCATAATGGATGTCAAGGTTCAGAAATCTGTAACAAATGCCGCTGCTTCATCGTCTGACCTTCAGGAAGTGAGTTCAGAGGTTGCGCTTAACTATCATATAGTTCAGGATAAGGCAAATATTGTCTATCAGTCCATCGGCATATACTTTAAGGAGCGAGTCATAGACCCTGCAGTGCAGGAGGTGGTAAAGGCTGTGACAGCCAAGTATACAGCGGAAGAGCTTATTACAAAGAGGCCGGCGGTAAGCGAGGCAATGAGAGCAAACCTTTCTGAAAGACTCATGGCGCACAATATAGCAGTTGATGCATTTTCTATCGTCGGTTTCAGCTTCTCCAAGATATTTATGGAAGCCATTGAGTCAAAGCAGACAGCAGAACAGCTCGCACTAAAGGCAAAGAGAGACCTCGATAGGATAAAGATCGAGGCAGAGCAGAAGATTACAGCAGCAAGGGCAGAGGCAGAGTCCCTGAGGCTGCAGAGAGCAAATATTTCACCGGACCTTATAGAGCTTAGAAAGATAGAGGCCAATCTCAGGGCTATAGATAAATGGAATGGGATCCTCCCCCAGGTTACAGGTGGTGGGGCAGTACCATTTATAGGTGTGGGCGATATACAAAAGAGATAAACAAATAATCATAAGAAAGGAGAGAATCCCATTGGTTAGATATGTCTTACTGGTTATCATTGCAGGCATTGCAGGCGGCATTATAGCCAGAAGAAAGGGTCGCAGCCCAGTATGTTGGTTTATACTATGTGCGATTGTTCCGTTACTTATTGTTGTTATTGCAGTGCTTCCACCTCTGGTATCTAAAGGATATACCAAGAGGTGTCCCCACTGTGCAGAGATTATTAAGGAAGACGCAATAGTTTGCAAGCATTGCGGCAGGGAGCTGCCCATAGAGATGATCAAGGTTCAAAACAAAATGTGATCAGGTTTTTACTCTTTTGATAAAAGGTGGCATCAAAAAGCAAGCCCTAACCCTTTGGTTTTTGATTGATGATATATGATTGTGTTCATACTTAAGACTGTTCGGCAGGTACAAAGGCTGATTATAGCGGTCATTGGTTTTACAGTTCTGCTTATCGGTATCGCTATGATTGTATTGCCAGGGCCTGCGATAGTGGTAATTCCAATCGGTCTGGCAATCCTTGCTACCGAATATGTCTGGGCAAGGAGACTGCTCGACAGAGTAAAAAGTAGTACCTCAAGCGTGAAAGGATGGGTATCAAAACAGTGAAGATGCCGAAGTAACGCATGCGAAGGTGTTTTAGGATAAGGCTGAGTCATTAGCTCAATGGCTCGATAATGTAATAACTCAATTTTTAAAGAAGGAGGGTTGCTATGTCATTAAGGCCAAGTGCACAGGAAGAGGAATATTTTGCAAGGATGGAGTTTGAGAGAAAAAAGAAAGTCGAAGAGGAAAAACACAGGAAACTTTCAGACGAAGAAAAGAAAAGGCTTAAAGAACTCCATTATATGAGATGTCCTAAATGTGGGATGGAACTGATAGAGATTGATTATAAGAACATAAAAGTTGACGAATGTTCTGAGTGTGAAGGGATATGGCTTGATGCAGGAGAGCTTGAAACGGTATCAAAGCTTGAGAAATCAGGTCTTGATAAACTGTTTAGTGTGTTTAAAAAGTAATTATTTGTTATCAGATGTCCCGAGATGGGCATGCTACTTTTCTTTCCATTGCTTATAATTGACTTGCGAACATAGGTCAGGTATCTTGCCTGACCTATGTGTACTACAGATTATTTTATGATAATCACTAGTGTCCTGTCTGTAACACTTCTTTACACTTTTTGACCTTTGATAAAATGGTATCTGCATCCTTTGTCCATGTAAATATTTTCGGATTCTCATTGTGTATCCTTAAAAAATCCATAATGGTCTTTTCTAATTCCTTGGAGGGATGGAGGGTCAAGCCTTCAAAATTCATTTTAAAATGAATTGCCCACAACAGACAGACAACAGAGGTCTTGTCTACAACTCATAGAGAGGTTAACACCCAAATCCCGATACTTATCGGGACTTCTCAAGCACTTTAAACTACAGGACGGTCACCGTATTGTCCGACAAAAATCCTTTTAATCCCTGCATAGTCCTTTATAAAACTTATGTCTCTGAAACCTGCATCAGCAGCCAGCTTCTTAACTTCTTCAGACTGGTCATAACCTATCTCAAAAATAACCATG
>PNNP01000035.1 GCA_013824325.1 Thermodesulfovibrio sp.
CAGGACATACTATTCACAGACGAGATCGAAGGCTGGGATAAACGACTGGACCTCTATTACGCCTGTACGGTAGACCGTGCAGCGCCTGACTGGGCAGGAAATGTGGGACTTATAACAACACTTATCCCGGGAGTTGATATTGAACCAAGCAGGACTTTCGCCGCAGTCGTTGGCCCGCCGATTATGTATAATTTTGTGATAAAAGAACTTATAGCCAAGAAAATACCCGAGCGTCAGATACTCGTATCTTTTGAGAGACACATGAAATGTGGCATGGGAAAATGCGGACGCTGCCAGATTAAAAATTTATACTGCTGTCAGGACGGACCTGTTTTTAATTATGAAGAAATCAAAAATATGAGTGAGGCTGTGTAATATGGAAAAAGCAAAAGTGGCATTTTTCGATTTTGCCTGTTGCGAGGGCTGTCAGCTTCAGGTAGCAAACATGGGAGAAGCCCTGATAAATGTTTTAGGGGCTATAGATGTTGTTGAGTTCCGCGAAGTAATGTCTGAAAAATGGGACAGGGATATTGACGTTGCAATTATAGAGGGCAGTATCACCAACCCTCATGCTGTTGAAAGGGTAAAGCAGATAAGGGATAAGTCAAAGATACTGATTGCCTATGGCTCATGTGCCACTATTGGCGGTGTAAATGGCATGAAGAATGGCTTTCCGCTTGATGAAATACGCAGGTATGTATATGGCGAAAGTTATCAGTTCTTCCCCACAGAAAATACAAAATCTGTCCCTCAGGTTGTAAGGGTTGATTATTTTGTAAATGGCTGTCCTGTATATATTCCGGAGTTTGTAGCTGTTCTAAAGGCGGTTTTGCAGGGAATCCCGTATTATGTTCCGGATTATCCTGTCTGTGTCGAGTGCAAGTTAAATGAAAATGTCTGTATGTATGACAGAGGGGTCACGTGCCTCGGACCTGTTACAAAGGCAGGATGCAATTCATGGTGCGTAAATAACGGGAATATATGCTACGGATGCCGCGGTGTTATCAGCAATCCAAATGAAAAGGGCGCTCAGGATGTTCTGGCGAAATATAAAATTCCGTTAGGCCTGATTTTAAATAAAATGAATATGTATAACAAATGCAGGGAGCTTGAGCAAAAATGAAGAAAAAAAACGTGAATATCAATGTGGAATATTTAACAAGGGTTGAGGGACACGGCAATATAGTTGTGAACGTAAAAGACGGCAGACTGGAAACATGCCGTCTTGATATTGTTGAAGCACCCCGCTTCTTCGAAGGCATGTTAAGGGGCCGCTCAATATTTGAAGCCCAGCATATCACAAGCAGGATATGCGGTATCTGCTCATGTGGACATACACTTGCTTCCATTCAGGCAGCAGAGGATGCCCTCGGCATAACTCCTACTGCACAGACCATTAAACTCAGAAAACTGCTTCTTCATTACGAGACGCTCGACAGCCATATTCTGCATATTTATCTTCTG
Organism: Thermodesulfovibrio sp.; assembly: GCA_013824325.1. Taxonomy (GTDB): domain Bacteria; phylum Nitrospirota; class Thermodesulfovibrionia; order Thermodesulfovibrionales; family Dissulfurispiraceae; genus PNNP01. The sequence goes on from PNNP01000035.1 coordinate 1,465, forward strand.
GTGGCTCCCGACCTTCTGGGTGTCAAGAGTTTTGTGCCGTTAATCACAAGCCACGAGCAGGTTGTGCGCAGGGCATTGCGGATGAAGAAAACATGCAATGATTTATGCGATATACTCGTTGGACGGCATGTGCATCCAATATCAGCCATTGTAGGCGGATTTACAAAACTTCCCAGGCCAAAAGATTTAGACGCCATGCTTGATTTGCTGAAAGGCATGGGGCCTGATATGGAAGCAACAGTTGAGCTGGCTAAAACCTTAAAATTCCCTGAATTTGAAAGAGACACCGAATATATTGCGCTTGTGAATGACAGCAATGAATATCCTTTTTTGACAGGAGACGTCGGCTCTACAGACGGCGTGAGAATGAATAAAAAGGATTACAAAAAGATAACAAATGAGTTTGTGGTGCCCCACTCCTCAGCAAAACATGCAAAACTGAGCCGTGAATCATATGCTGTCGGAGCACTTGCAAGACTGAATTTGAATTATGATAAGCTCCATCCAAAAGCTAAAGAGGTAGCTGCTGCAATCGGATTGAAGCCGAAATGCATCAATCCGTATTTAAATACTGCCGCACAGCTTGTGGAAAATGTTCATTGTCTTGAGGATGCAATAGCCATAATCGAGGATTTGAAGAACACAGGGATAAATTACTATGAAGAAATAGTGGTCGGGCTGAACGAACAATTTAAAATTTCTGTTAAGGCTGGAAATGGTGTGGGTGCTGTAGAAGTGCCGAGAGGCATACTGTTCCATAACTATCAAATAGATGATAAGGGGATAATAACGGATGCAAACTGTATCATTCCTACAAGCCAGAATACGAACAATATCGAGCACGATATGAAAAAACTGGTTCCCGAAATCCTTGATAGAAGCGAGGAGGAGATAACACTTTCTCTGGAAATGCTGGTAAGGTCTTACGACCCGTGCATTTCATGCTCTACACATTTTCTGGATGTAAGGTTTGTTAACCGCTGACATAAAGAATATCCTCCGTCCATCTGAAGCCGGTATCACGCTTATCATAACTGTAGGCAATTCATTCAGAACCGATGACGGAGCCGGTCCTTATATTGCAAAAAACATCAGCAAACCGCCAAGAAATATTGTTGTACTTGACGCAGGCGATAAGCCAGAGAATGTCATTGACAAGGCAATTGAAATCAGGCCCTCAAAAACAATAATTATAGATGCAGCTGATTTTGGCGGAACTGTTGGTGAAATTCGCTTAATCCCCGAAGATTCTATCCCTGACAACACTCTTACCACGCATACTTTCCCTCTCAGAATAGTTGCAAGGATAATAGCCGAAGATACAGGCTCGGAAGTCTTTTTCATAGGCATTCAGCCCCGGAGCATGGAATTCGGAGAGGAACTTTCTTTGGAGGTTAAAGAATCAGCGGATGAGATAATCAATATCCTCGCTTAAATTGACAAAGCAATATTTTTAAGTTTACACTAAAAGATTAAAAATCAAGCATTAATCTATACAGGAGGACAAATTGTTAAAGGCACTGGAAGACATATCCGCAACAAAAAAACGCTTAAAAATAGAGATTCCATCTGAAACCATAGAGTCAGAAATACAGAAGGGACTTCAGGATGTTCAGAAAAAATCAAAGCTTCCTGGTTTCAGACCCGGCAAAGCTCCGATTAATATCATAGAGAAAAAATTTGGGAAAAATGTTGAAGCGGATGTTTTAGAAAAGGTGGTTCCAGAGTTTTATATGAAGGCACTGAAGGAGGCGGATTTAAAGCCCGTCTCAAGACCCAAGATGGAAGAGCCGATGAATTTTCAAAGGAACGTACCGTTTTCCATGACATTGACGGTGGAAGTCAGGCCCAGAATAGAGAACCTGAATTACGAAGGCATAACTGTCAAAGATGTGCCTATGGATGTTAAAGATGATGAAGTAGAAGCTGTTCTGAAAAACCTTGCAGAAGAAAAGGGAACGTATGAATCCACTAATGACGCAGTAGCCACAGACGATCTGCTTACTGTTGACTATACGACTGAAGAAGGAACGGATGCAAAGGACGTTATTTTAAAGGTGGGCAGCGGCCCTTATCCAGAGGAGTTTTTCGATGGTTTGATTGGAAAGAAAAAGGATGAAGAATTTGAACTCGAGACAAGCTTCCCCGAGGATGTACAATCTCCGTTTGCAGGCAAAAAACCAAAATTTAAGATAAAGATAAAGGAAGTGAAAAGACGCAGTATCCCTCCGATAGATGATGAGCTCGGAAAGGATTTGGGATTTGACAATCTTCAATCTCTTAGGGATAAGGCAAGGGAGAGCATCCTTGCTGCCAAAAACAGGGAGGCAGACAGGATAAAACAGCTTGAGATAGTTGATAAGCTCGTATCATCACATGAATTTGAAGTCCCTGAAGGGCTTGTCAATGAAGAGACAGAAGGGATGGTTAGCGAGATAAGGGCAATCGGCAAACACCAGGAAACTGATGAAGACCTTATCAAAAAGTTCAGACCTAAAGCAGAAAAGAGCGTGAAGGCATCTATTCTGCTGGAGATGATAGGAGAAAAAGAAGGAATAACAGTTACCGAAGATGATATGAAAGAGGAGATTTTTAATTTCTCGAGCAGATTTAATCTGCCGCCTGAAAATGTTGTTAAATACTATATGGCAAAAGACGGCTCGCTGGATGGATTGAAAAACAGCATCTTTGAAAAGAAGACATTAAAGTCTATTTTAAGCAAAGCAAATATAGAAAAGGGAGAGCAATCATGAGTATCGTTCCGATTGTAATTGAACAGACAGGCAGGACTGAAAGGGTCTATGATATTTATTCAAGACTGCTTAAGGATAGGATTATTTTTATCGGCACTACAATAGACGACAATATAGCAAATGTAGTTATTGCTCAACTGCTTTTCCTGCAGACAGAAGACCCTGACAAGGATATTCACATCTACATAAATTCACCCGGAGGTGTTGTCTCAGCAGGGCTTGCAATATACGACACAATGCAGTATGTAAAGCCTGATATTGCTACTTACTGCATAGGGCAGGCAGCGAGCATGGGTGCATTGCTGCTTTCAGCAGGCACAGTAGGCAAGAGATTTGCGCTTCCACATTCCCGCATAATGATACATCAGCCCATTGGCGGTTTCTACGGCCAGGCAACTGATGTGGAGATACACGCAAGAGAAATTTTAAAGATGAAAGAGACATTGAATGGAATCTTTGCAAAACACACAGGTCAAAGTCTTGAGAAGGTACAGGCAGATACTGAAAGAGACTTTTTCATGTCAGGCTATGATGCAAAGAATTACGGACTGGTTGATGAAGTTATATCTTCAATCAAGGATTTGAAGAATAAAAAACAGCATAATGCGTGATGAGTAAAGGGAGGGTTTGATGGCAAAAAAGACAGGTGATTCCGTCCTGAGATGTTCCTTTTGCGGCAAGGGGCAGGATGAAGTCAAAAAGCTGATTGCCGGCCCTATGGTATATATATGCGATGAATGTGTAGGGCTGTGCGATGAGATAATTGAAGAAGAGTTCTCGCCAGCAGAAAAAGAACCTTCCAGAAAACTGCCGGCACCTGTCGAGATACATGAATTTTTGAATGATTATGTCATTGGTCAGGAAAGGGCAAAGAAAATCCTTGCCGTTGCAGTCCATAATCATTACAAGAGGATATTCAGAGGTCTGAAGTCAGATGTTGAGCTGCAGAAGAGCAATATCCTTCTTGTGGGACCAACAGGAACAGGCAAGACACTTTTTGCACAGACACTTGCAAGGTTTCTTTATGTGCCTTTCACAATAGCTGACGCTACCACACTCACAGAAGCAGGTTATGTTGGTGAAGATGTGGAAAACGTACTTTTAAAACTGTTGCAGGCGGCTGATTATGATGTGGAAAGAGCGCAAATCGGAATCATATACATTGACGAGATTGACAAGATAAGCAGGAAGACCGACAGCCCTTCAATCACAAGGGATGTATCTGGCGAGGGCGTACAGCAGGCGCTTTTGAAAATAATTGAAGGAACGATAGCGAGCATACCGCCACAGGGAGGAAGAAAACATCCGCAGCAGGAATATATACAGCTCGATACCACAAACATACTTTTCATATGCGGCGGCGCATTTGTGGGTCTTGACAAGATAATTGAACAGAGAACCGGCAAAAGGAATATAGGGTTCGGTTCAGAACAGCTCAGTTCAAAGGAAAAGAAGATTGGCAATGTTTTAAGTCTTGTGGAACCCGAAGATTTATTGAAATACGGGCTGATTCCGGAATTAATCGGAAGACTACCTGTTGTGGCAACCCTTGACGACCTTGATGAATCAGCGCTTGTAAGGATATTGACCGAGCCCAAGAATGCCCTTACAAAACAGTATCAGAAACTGTTTATGCTGGACAATGTCAAATTGAAGTTTACAGAAGGAGCACTGACCGCTATAGCCAAAAAGGCGCTGGGCAGAAAGGCAGGCGCAAGGGGGTTGAGGTCAATCCTTGAGGATGTCATGCTTGATGTCATGTATGAGCTGCCTTCCCAGAGCAATGTAACCGAGTGCGTAATCAATGAGGAAGCCATTTCCAAAAAGGAAAAGCCTCTGATAGTCTATCAGAAGCAGGCTGAATCAGCGTAAAGGTAGTTGATGCGTCATATGTGCGGATAAATTTTATTTGTTAAGGATTGTGTGTCAGCGATGTCTCAATTGCCTTTTTGATGTTTTCTTTGAGGTCTGCATCATCAATTGAAGAAACAGTGTGGTCTATCCAGTTGATTTCAGAGTCGGTCAGATGTCTGGTTGCATGAGTCTGTGGTTCTGAATTTTTCTGAAACCTGCTCTGATAAACCCTGCCGTGTCTGAATTTTATCTCCCTTACCGCATGTGCCTGAAGCTTTTTTAATATGTCCTGTTTAAAGAATTTTAATTGTTGAAGCCATACAGGAGAATCAACATTTATCAGCAGTTCACCATCCTTGATATCCACAGGAAATGTATGAAGTGAAAGAGGCTCGCCGAAAATGTCATGCCACTGCCTTTTCAAGGATTCGAATCTGATTTTCTCCTCTACCCCTAAGTTTTTGAAAACATAAGAAAGTATCGAGCCCGCGGTTTTCAAAGCCTTGGCATGCTATACAGCTTTTGCTACTTTGTTGGAGCGGATACACCTTGTGCAGACGTATGCCCTTTTAGTTCCGCTCTCTGTCATAATCCTGATTCTCTGGATATTAGGCATAAAGATGCGCTTTGTTCTATTGTTTGCGTGGCTGACATTGTTGCCCACCGCTTTTTTCTTGCCGCAAACATAACATACTGCCATGACAAATCCTCCTCGTTAATTGCATATATAAAGTCTTTTATGATAACATTTTATGACTTATGTTACAAGTATCGTTGAAATTAAGACGTAATGAGGAGGATTCCCTGTAAATGTCAGGAGAAGGGATAAAAACCACGGATCTGGCAAAGGAACTGGGTATAAAGGCTACCGAGGTAGTAAAGGCGCTCGGGAAAATTCGTCATATTGAGTATAAGAAGGGAACTACAAATTTAAGGCTCGATGATTCCGAAGCAGAGAAGATAAGGCAGAAATTTAAACCTAAGAAGCCGGCACCTGTAAAGGAAAAGAAAAAGGCTGCACCCTCATCTCCACCTTCAAAACCAGCAGAAGTTAAAAAAGAGATTAAGGCTAAAGAGGCTGTTAAGGAGGCAAAACCGGCACACGTCAAGGTAGAGCCAAAACCTGAACCTGTAAAAGTCAAGCCGAAGCCGGAGCCTGTCAAGATCGAGTCAAAGCCTGCGCCCATAGTGGTCGCTCCAAAACCTGCAAAAGAGATAGCTCCGCCTATAAAAAAGGAAGAACCGGTTTTAAAGGAAGAAAAAAAAGAGCCGCCAATAGAGCAGGAAGCCGCACCAATCCCTGAAGAAGAAGAAATAATAATACCTGACAGATTCAAGAAGGAAATTGAAGTCGAGAAGGTAGAAAAATTCAAGACAAAGCCGGGAATGCAGAAGGCATTTCAGACAATCAGGAGAATCGAGCCGAAGAAATGGGTCGAACTGAAAACCCTGAAAAGGCAAAAGGATAAGTTTAAAAGGTTTGAACCCGCAATACAGCCTCCTATAACAGCACCAAGAAAGAAATCAATAAAATTGCAGGAAGGCACAACAGTAAAAGAGTTTGCAGAACTAATAGGTCAGAAGATACCCGATGTGATAAAGAAGTTTATGGAACTTGGCTCCATGCCGACTATCAATCAGCTCGTGGATATGGATGCAGCCATCCTTGTATCTGACAACTTCGGGGTAAAGGTTGAATCTGTTACAGCAGAGCAGATAGACATTATAGAGAACATAACAGAAGACGCTGTTAATCTCATTCCGAGACCGCCGGTCGTAACCATAATGGGACATGTTGACCATGGAAAAACCTCCCTGTTGGACGCGATAAGGGAAACAAAGGTGACCGAGTCAGAGGCAGGCGGCATTACCCAGCACATCGGCGCTTACAAGGTATCGCTTCAGGGAAAGGACATAACTTTTCTTGATACTCCGGGACACGAGGCATTCACTGCATTAAGAGCAAGGGGAGCAAAGGTAACTGATGTTGTTGTGCTTGTTGTGGCTGCTGATGACGGAGTTATGCCGCAGACCGTTGAGGCAATAAACCATGCAAAGGCTGCTAATGTGTCCATAGTTGTAGCTATAAACAAGATAGACAAGCCAGAGGCAAATCTTGCAAAGGTAAGGAACGAACTTGCAGAGCATGCTGTTGTGTCAGAGGAGTGGGGCGGACATAATATTTTTGTTGAGGTTTCTGCAAAGAAAAGAATCGGCATTGAACATCTGCTTGAGATGATTTTGCTGCAGGCAGAGGTTATGGAGCTGAAGGCAAATCCTAACAGGCCTGCAAGAGGTACAATTATTGAGGCAGAGCTTGACAGGGGCAGGGGACCCATAGCTACCGTACTTATACAGTCAGGCACACTGAAGATAGGTGATGCGTTTGTTGCAGGGACAACATCCGGCAAGGTGAGGGCATTGATAGATGATACAGGCAAAAAGATATTTGAGGCAGGGCCTTCAACTCCTGTTGAGGTTATCGGCTTCTCAGAGGTTCCGACTGCCGGTGATATATTCACGATTGTTGAAGATGAGAAAAAGGCAAGACAGATTGCTGTTGTCAGGCTGCAGAAGCAGAAACTTGCTGAAGTTGTAAAACATGAAAAATTGACCCTTGATGAACTATATGCCAAGATAAAGGAAGGACAGATAAAGGAACTGAATATAATCATTAAGGGTGATGTGCAGGGCTCTGTAGAGGCATTTAAGAGCGCTTTTGAAGGCATCACGCACCCTGATGTTAAGGTAAAGGTCCTTCATACATCGGTAGGTGGTATAAACGAGTCAGATGTAATGCTGGCTACAGCCTCCAATGCAATCATTATTGGTTTCAATGTCCGTCCTGAGCTCAAGGCAGCACAGATTGCAGAAAAAGAAGGGGTTGACATCAGGCTTTACAATATAATTTATGATGCTATTGAAGATGTAAAGAAGGCGCTGGAAGGGCTTCTTGAGCCTACTCTTAAAGAAAAGATACTCGGCAGGGCAGAAGCAAGACAGACCTTTCAGGTGTCAAGACTCGGTACTATTGCAGGCTGCTATGTAATAGACGGGTTAATCAGCCGTTCGAGCGATGGAGTCAGGATTATCAGAGACAATATTGTAATTTATGAAGGGAAGATTTCATCTCTGAAAAGGTTCAAGGAAGATGTCAGGGAAGTTCAGACTGGATACGAGTGCGGTATTATGATAGAAAATTTCAATGATATAAAGGTCGGAGATATATTAGAAAACTATGCTATTGAGAAGATAGCAGGAAAACTTTAAAAAAATATACTCATCCCCCGTTTACTCAAAAGGAAAATCAATGCATCCATATAAAAGATCACAACGGTTAAGCATCCTCCTCCGCGAAGAAATTGCCGATATTATAATGAAAAGAATAAAAGACCCCCGTCTCGGCTTCATTACAGTCACCGATGTCGAACTTTCAAATGACCTTAAGATAGCAAAGGTTTTTATAAGCGTTTTGAAGGATGAGGACAGGGATATTACCATCGAGATTTTAAATTCAGCAAAAGGGCTTATACGCAACGAAGTTTCCAAAAGAATAAGGGTAAAATTCATTCCAATTATAGAATTCATGATTGACAAGTCAATCGAGCATGGTTTTAGAATTGACAAACTTCTGAAAGAGATAAGAGAAAAGGAATAGAGATGGTTCCCCCTGCAGAGTTATTGAACTTTTTCAGGAACGAAGACTATTTTCTTATTGCAACCCATATGAGTCCTGACGGTGACACTCTCGGCTCATCTTTAGCACTTTCGCTGGCACTTCAGAAAATCGGCAAAAAGACATTTCTCCTGAATAACGACATGGTGCCCAAAGAATATGCCTTTCTGCCGGGTTATGAAAGATTTCATACATTTGAAAATATACAGGATTCGGGATACAGGTTGCAGGATTTCAAAAGGATTGTCCTTATAGACTGCAATGATTTAGACCGTGTAACTGACGATAAATCCTGGCTCTCTAATTTCAATCTCCAAACCTCTGCGGTAATAGACCATCACGAAACAGAGAAACCATTCGGTGACATAAGATGGATAATACCTGATTCGCCTGCCACAGGTCTTATGATTTTTTATGTTATAAAGGCGCTCGGAGTTGACTTATCCGAAGACATGGCAATAAACCTTTATGCTGCCATAGCTGTTGATACAGGAAACTTCCGGTACGGTAATACGACATCCGAGGTTCTCCATGTTGCTGCGGATTTGACAGATGCAGGAGCCAGACCGCATATAATCTCCACAGAACTTTACGAGTCATGGACTGAGAGCCGTTTCAGACTTTTTATTAAAACCCTCAACACTTTGCAGATTGAGGACGGCATAGCGATTACCACTGTCACCAGAAAGATGCTTGCCGAGACATCAACATCTCCTGATGATATAGAGAATTTTGTCTCGTACCCGAGAACTATAAAAGATATAAACGTTTCGGTTCTTTTGAGAGAGATTGATGATAATTATTACAAGGTCAGCCTCAGGTCAAAGGATAGTATAAATGTTGCAAGAGTTGCCGCAGCATTCGGCGGCGGCGGACACAAGAGTGCTGCAGGTGTCAGGATTAAAGGTGATATTGAAACAGTAAAGGCAAAACTTATTAAACAAATAAAGAGTGAATGAGTAAATGAGTTGTTTTCACTCATTTACTCATATACTCGTAAAGCCCTTCAGGCGTTATTATTCCCCCGCCTGGACTGCCGTAAAAAAGAACTTCTGATTTTCCGTTGACTGCAAGCCTTACATCTTCCACCATCTGTCCTGCATTCAGTTCTACAGTAATAAATCTTTTGCCTGCGCCGGCTATTTCATTTATTGGCTTTTCAGGGAAGGGGAAAAGCGTTACAGGCCTGAGGAGACCTACTTTTCTGCCTTCCTGCCTGAGTCTCCCGACTGTTGATATTGCGATGCGTGCAGCAATGCCGAATGCAACTACGATTAATTCTGCATCATCCGTTTCGTATGTCTGAAATCTGACTTCCTTTTCTTTCATTTTCTGATATTTGGCTTGCAGCATGTAATTCCTCTGTTCCAGTTCACCTTCTCCCATGAAAAGAGTTTTAATGACATTAGGCGCTCTACCGCTGCAGCCTGTAAGCGCCCATGTTTTCTCAGGAAGCAGAGGTTTAGCATAAGGTGTCGGAGCGAACGGCTCCATCATCTGTCCGAGTATTCCGTCGCCGAGTATCATGACAGGATTTCTGTATTCATCAGCCTTGTCAAAGGCGAGCATTGTAAGGTCCCATACTTCCTGAAGATTATAGGGTGCGTAAACCAGTACTCTGTAATCTCCGTGTCCTCCACCCTTGACAGCCTGAAAATAGTCTGCCTGGCTTGCAGAAATATTACCAAGGCCGGGTCCGCCCCTCTGTATATTTACGATAACAGAAGGCAGTTCCGCTCCTGCAAGAAATGAAATGCCTTCCTGTTTAAGACTTATTCCAGGACTGCTTGATGATGTCATTGCCCTTGTACCGCAAGCTGATGCACCGTAAACCATGTTTATGGCGGACAGTTCACTCTCTGCTTGTATAAATATGCCGTTGACCTCAGGCATACGGCGTGACATGTATTCAGGTATTTCATTCTGCGGGGTTATTGGATAGCCGGCGTAAAATCTGCATTCAGCCTGAATTGCTGCTTCAGCAATTGCTTCATTGCCTTTCATCAGGATTTTTTGCATCAAAAATTATAACACATGCTGAAACTGAAGGGAAACAGGTTGAAGGAGCCTGTATATGTTAAAATAGTCAATGTCTGTAATAAATATTCTGCCGGTAACCCTTCGCAATAAGATTGCTGCAGGCGAGGTTGTTGAAAGGCCCTCGTCTATTGTGAAGGAGCTTATTGAGAATTCTCTGGATGCAGGCAGCTCCAGTATTATGATAGATGTGCTCCGTGCCGGGAAAAGGCTTATAAGGGTTTCTGATAATGGTGCAGGGATGGACAGGGAAGACAGTCTGCTGTCATTTGAAAGGTATGCCACGAGCAAGATAAAAAACGAGGAAGACCTTTTCAATATAGTGACAATGGGTTTTCGAGGAGAGGCGCTTTCCTCAATTGCTGCTGTTTCAAAAATAAAGATGATGACAGCTCCTCAGGGCAGGATGGGAACCTGCGTTGAGGTCATCGGCGGAGAAGCGAGGGAAGCAAAGGAATGTCCTGCAACCGGCACTACCGTCGAGGTTAAAGACATTTTTTTTAATACTCCTGCAAGACGCAAGTTTCTTAAATCAGACAGCACAGAGAATTATCATATCATTGACGTTATCACAAGGGAGGCTTTAGCCCACTTTCATACAGGTTTTGTCCTGAGGATGGATGGAAATGATGTGTTAAATCTTCCGCCTGCTTCATCACACAGAGAAAGACTTATGCAGATTTTCGGCAAGGATTTTGTTGATGGCTTGATACATCTTGAAGCGGAAAATAATCAGATGAGTATTAAAACATTTGCCGGCAGGGTCACAAGTTTAAGAAATAATAAAAATAACCAATTCATCTTTGTTAACAAAAGACCCATCAAAGACCAATCCATTACAGGAGCTGTTTATAAGTCTTACGAGAGTTTAATACCGAAGGATAAGCATCCTATATTTTTCGTTTTCATTGAATTGAATCCCCATAAAGTTGATTTCAATGTTCATCCGACAAAAAGGGAAGTGAGGTTTGAGGACACAAAGGGTGTTTTTGATTTTGTGTATCAGACACTAAAGGCAGGCATAAGTAAGGATGCGGGATACAATCCGCCTCAGGCGGAGCAGGATACAGAATATAGGATACAGGAGGCAGTAAGCAGTAGGCAGGATGCAGGATACAGGATACAGCGAAAGCAGGATACAGGATACATAAGTGAAGAAAGCAGTTATTTTTATCCTGAATCGCGTCTGAAGATTCCTGAAGCCCAGGTTTCTCACATTCCGGACCATGTAGAAAGCATTTCGTTTATTTATCTGGGCGAAACCTTTGTGGCTTTTCCGCATAAAAATGGGCTGACAATTATGGATTATCATGCTGCCCATGAGAGGATTAACTATGAAAGGTTTTTGAAGAAAATTGAAATCATGCCTTACAGACTGCTATTCCCTCAGCAGGTCAAACTGCAGGCAGGCGAGCACAGGGTTATAATCGAAAACCTGCAGTTGTTAAATGAATTCGGACTGGAAATAGAAGACTTTGGTCATGGGACTGTTATTGTCAGGGCTCTGCCGGAAATGCTTAAAGATGCTGATATGAATGCATTGATGAGCGATATGGCAGCAAGTTTATTGAGTTCGGAGTTCAGAGTTCAGGGTCTGGAGTCCAATGAAGAGATAGAACCGCTAAATTCAAGAAAAAAGATCCTTGCTGCAAGACTGGCGTGCCATTCATCCATTAGGGGCAAGGAAGTCCCTGACAGGACAAAAATTGCAGAATTATTGAAAAACCTTGATAATACCGAGAATCCTAAGTGCTGTCCTCACGGCAGACCCACAAGAATTTTCATCTCAATGGATGAATTGAAGAAGATGTTTAAGAAGTGATTGATAAGCATGGCATGGGAAAAGTCCTCAAAATCTGCAATAAATGATATAATTACTACATGAAAATCAATAATGACATAAAACGAATCATCAGCTATTTTAAGAACAGGGATGAGGTTTCTGCATTATATGTCTTTGGAAGCACGGGGAAAGGCAGGGAGACAAAAGAAAGCGATATTGATATTGCTGTTCTTATTGATGAATTGCGATTAAAGAGAAAAAGTTATGATGTCCTCAAAAAAGAATATTTTTTAGCCTCACCGAGCTTTTCCATTCGACCTGTTGATATTGTAATTCTCAACACGGCATCACCCTATCTTAAACACCATATTTTAAAAACAGGCAAAATGCTTTTTGACAAAAACAGGAAGTTCAGGGTTACATTTACTGCTAAAGCAATTATTGAGTATTTTGATTACAAGCCAATAGAGGACATTTGTCTCGGTGCAGTAGCAAACCGTTTCAGGAGAGCGGCCGTTGGTAGATAAACCTTTACTCAATAGGAAACTTGAAAGAACAGAGGAGCATCTTAAGCAGATTTATCTGAAAAAAGACCCGGGCATTGTAGCATTCACAAAAAACAGAGACCTTCAAAGCATAATTCTTTTCAATCTTAGTCAGTCTATACAGGCATGTATTGACATGGGTGCTCACATAATAAGTGATTCCGGCTGGGAAACACCATCAACACAGGCAGACATATTCGAGATACTTGCAAAGAATAAGATTATTTCCAGACCGCTTGCAAAAAAGATGATTCAGATGGCAGGTTTCAGAAACAGGATCGTGCATGAATACGAGAAAATTGACCTTAAAATTGTTTACACAGTCTGGAGAAAACATCTTGTTGATGTTGAAAGATTTTGCAAGGCAGTGGTTTTAAAATACAAGCTATAGCAGTTCTTAAAATCTTATAGAGATTTTACAATATCTTTAAAATCCATCCTATGTGTTAAATTGATAAACAATTAAAGCTCACAAAAGCTAAGTTTTTGGCAGGAAAAGAGAGAGGTTTACACTGTGAGAAAGATGTTTAAGAAGTAATTAGTTAGTAAGTATTGTTTTTAAAAGATTCTATTCAGAAAGTCTACTGGTTTTAAAATCATTGTTTTGCGGATCTTTTTGCCGTAAAGACTTTTAAAATCCTTATCATTGCCGGTTATAAAAAAATCCATCCCATGAAATATCGCTGTTGTCAGAAGTATTCTGTCATTTAGCGGCAATTTATTTATTTCCTTGATCTTTGTGTCTGCCATAACATCAGCAAGCATCTTAGTTTTTTTTATAACTCCATCAAGAAATGACAGGGCATGTGGTTTTTTTATCCGTATGTTCAGAGCTGCTTCTTCAGAAACGATATGAGATATGTAAACTTCTACGCTTCCCCATTCTTGCAGCTCATATATCAAATATGATCTGGATTTTTCCTTGCCGTAAAAGGCGATAGAGAACAAAATATTACTGTCGAGAAAAACCTTTATTTGTTCTTCCATTTAGAAAGCAGTTTTTCCTTTTCCCCTGTTTTTAAAGAGTCCTTTTCAGTAATATCCGCGACAAAGTCATCCGGAAATTCCCTGAGAGCAACGGCTAATGCTGGTTTAATAAGTATGCCATTATTTTTAATTTCAAGAACAACCGGGAATTTGGGTTTTATGCCAAATCTTTCTCTTAATTTCTTGGGTATTGTAACCTGCCCCCTTTCTCCTACTATGACTGTTTCCATCGTTATCACCTTCCTTTGCTGTTATAAACATATTATACATATTTTCAGTAAATATGCAATAGTGTTGTCAGCCGACTATTGAGCCACGATAAGTGTTTGGTGCAGACTTCTGTCTGAAGCCGTATGGGGAAACCAAGTCAGAGTCCTTATGCAATCTGACGGTATCGTAAAAAATTAAGGAACGAGTTTTTCTTATCGTTTGCGCTTAGGAGAGTTTTTGTCCTTGACAACCGGAGGCCTTATAAGTGTTAAGCCCTCTTTTTCTCTAATAAATATCCTGATACATATTTGTGAATGATGCTGGATATCAGCGTTTGGTAAGGAATGCCCTCTTGAGCAGCAATAACCTGCACTTGACCCAAATCCTTTGATGACATCCGGATATTTATTCTCTTGTCTTTTTGAAGTGTATTTCTCGCATATTCATGAAGTTTTTTTATTTCCTGCTTTGGATTCTTAACAGGCCTCCATTCTCCACGTTCATACGATGCTAAAATATCTTTTTCTTCATCATCTAAAACTGTCTTTTTCATTTTTGTGCCCTCACATATTTATTTGTAGCTTTTCTGCTGGGGATAATGGTTTTTAAGAATATATCTTCACTTTCTTGTGCATAAGGAACGAGATAAGCGTAATCATCAATCCTGACTGTCGCGATTTTTTGCCCCGAATACTTATTTTGATTGGGGTGTTCAATTGTTTCGAGAACATCTTCCCGTTCCATCAAGATAACAACCTGTTCAAAGCTAACTCCTCTGTTTTTCTTCAACCATTCATTTTTTTCATTATCCCATCGAAAAACCCTCATATAATAAATTTACGACATTGTCTGCCTTTTGTCAATATTTATTTTGTATCTTGTCTTTCGTAAACCAGCTATGAGTCGCATAATCAAACTCGACATAGACTATTTCAGAATTTTGTTTGTAGGTTTCCAAGTATTTTGGAGCCATTCGCCACTGGTATGACCTTCTTCCTTTTGGGTATAGGTTTATCATTTCGTCCATTGGAAGAATAAATGCCCGTATTTTTTTAATTTGATCTACTACTATTGCAAAATAGGGCTTGCAGTTAAAGGCATCGCATGCACGTTGTGCCTTTTCAAAATTGTCATTTTTTATCAACAGCGGGTCATTTACTTTGCCTTCGTTTCTACTTCGACTTTTTACAGATATGCCCATGACCATATTTGAATTTGGCTTGCGAGCAATTATGTCTATTCCTGTATGGTCCACTTTTGCACATTCAAAACCATATTTTGAAAGCCAATAGAGAATAAGACTTTCCGCGAAATCGCCTGTGATTTTTGAATGCCTTGAACTTTTCGCTATCTTCATATGTAGTTATATTTTAGTTCTCATTGTTATGATCAATTTTGGTCCGTCATGCGTTGGCCGGATAACTAACCCGCCTTCTTTTTCAATTCTCAAATCTTTTAGCTTTTCTTTATATTCATTTATTCTTTTTTGATTGCCTTTGTAAAATGTGGTAATAGCTTTTTCATAGATTTTATCCAGCAACTCTATCATGAGTTTTAAGTGATATTCGATAGCTGTTTTTAAATTTACTCTTTCGCTCCTCAAGGTCTCATTGTTAATAAATTCGCAGTTGAACCCCGACAGCATTATCCGCACCGGCACATATGATTCGATTATTTTCTGATGTGGATCTGCCAAATAGTCATTGCTATGAGCTCCAAGCTTGTGGCGAACTTCTCTGATTTTGAGACCTTCAATTTTTTCTTTTTCTTTTTTAGGGTTTGAAACATTATTCAGTTTAAAAAGATTGTGGATAGCTTGTTGTTGGAGATACGTAG
Organism: Thermodesulfovibrio sp.; assembly: GCA_013824325.1. Taxonomy (GTDB): domain Bacteria; phylum Nitrospirota; class Thermodesulfovibrionia; order Thermodesulfovibrionales; family Dissulfurispiraceae; genus PNNP01. Next base: position 17,146 of record PNNP01000035.1, read on the forward strand.
CGTTCAGTACACCATATAGTCGTAAATATTTTTCACCTGGTTCATCATATCTTGTTGGACCATTTAGACCAAAACGCAGGAAATTATCAATGGCCAAAGAAGCAT
>PNNP01000036.1 GCA_013824325.1 Thermodesulfovibrio sp.
ATATCGGGGTATAACAATAATAAGCCTTCGGGAATATCTTTCATCGTGAATAAAATTAAAATAGATATCACTGCAAAAATAACAAACGCGGACAATCTTGCTGTTGTTGCAGAACAGTTCGCATCAGAAGGTAAGGTCAAGGCCATTCAGGCATATGGGAACGGCAATATCAACGACACCTTTTTGGTAACCGTGGATTCCAAAGGAGAAAAGCACTTTATCCTGCAGCGCATTAATACGCAGGTATTTCGCCAGCCGGAACTTGTTATACAAAACATGCGCACCGTCACCGAGCATGTGCGCAAGCGCCTGCAGCGTGCTCCCTTGAGCGGAGGCCGCCGCTGGGAAGTGCCGCGCGTGCTGTTGACAAAGGATGCCAGTGACCACTGGATTGACCTGGATGGGGCGTTCTGGCGTGCGATCAGCTTTATAGACGCCGCTCAATCCTTTAACACCATTAAAGATATTGAGCATGCAAGAGAAGTCGGCTATGCGCTCGGCACGTTCCATAGTCTTATCAGCAACCTGCCTGCTGAAAAACTATCTGACACGCTTGAAGGGTTTCACGTAACGCCCGGCTACCTTCGGCACTATGATGAAGTCCTATCGAAAAACCTTGCGGGCAAATCAGCCGAAGTGAATTATTGCTTGCAGTTTATAAGCGAGAGGAGGGACTGGGCGCATGTCCTCGAAAATGCCAGATCGCAGGGCAGGCTGCATCTTCGCCCGATTCATGGGGATCCAAAGGTTAATAATGTGATGATGGACACTGCCACACAGAAAGCCGTCAGCATTGTTGATCTGGACACTGTTAAGCCCGGTCTGGTTCATTATGATATTGGCGATTGCCTCCGTTCGGGCTGCAATTCCCTTGGAGAAGAAACCGATAAATGGGAGACGATCCGTTTTGATTCCGACATTTGCCAGGCTATCCTTCAGGGCTATCTTTCAGTAGTTAGAGATTTTCTAACCGGCAATGACTATGAATATTTGTATGACGCGATCCGGCTCATCGCTTTCGAGCTCGGACTGAGATTTTTTACCGACTATCTGAAAGGGAATGTCTACTTCAAGGCAAAGCACAAAAAACATAATCTTTCGAGGGCGCTCGTCCAATTCAAACTTACCGGGAGTATTGAATCACAAGAAGTAGCCATTCGCGCCATTATCCGGGACTTGAGATGGCAATATCGTTCAGGCAAGCAAGACGCTAACCCTAATAATTCATAAATTTTTAGCAATGTGTGAGGCATCCGCACGCAAGTTTGTGAATAATCAGAGCTTGAAATATTGTATGCAATGTCAAAATTAATACAGATGACATGCCACGAGCCTTCCATCACTATCCTTCAACTCAGGCACGACTTTATCGCATACATCAAATCTCTTCGGGCATCTTGGATGAAACGGACATCCTGAGGGAATGTCTATTGAACTCGGCACATCACCAATATCAGTTTTGAGTTTAGACTTAAGAGTCAAGAGTTTTGATTCTTTACTCATCACTCCGAGCTCATCACTCCGAACTTTAAGCTTTGGTGCTGATGCAAGCAGCAGCTCTGTATATGGATGTTTCGGTGCATTAAATATATCCTCGGTCTTCGCCTTTTCCACAATCCTCCCGAGATACATCACAGCAACTTCATCGCTTATATAATGCACAACCTTCAAATCGTGACTGATAAAAATAAGCGATATCTTTGTCTCCTTTTTGATGTCATGAATAAGGTTAAGTATTTGCGCCTGAATCGAAACATCAAGTGCTGAAAGGGGTTCGTCAGCAACTATCAGTTCGGGCGAAACAGTGAGTGCCCTTGCTATGCATATCCTCTGGCGCTGTCCTCCGCTGAATTCATGGGGATATTTATTCAATGCATCAGCATTCAACCCGACCTTTTCAATGAGATGCTCTACTTTATCTTTAATCTCATTTTTCGGAATTATTCTATGAATCCTGAAAGGTTCGGAAAGTGTGTCTATAACCCTCATTCTCGGATTTAATGATGCAAATGGGTCTTGAAACACAATCTGCACAGACCGTCTGAACCTCTTGAGTTCATCTCCTGTTATGACGGCTATATCCTGACCTTTAAAAAATATTTTCCCGTCAGTAAGAGGAAGCAATTTCAGGATAAGCCTTGCTGCTGTTGATTTTCCGCAGCCGCTCTCGCCGACAATGGCAAAAACGCTGTCCTTCTTTACATCAAAACTGACACCGTCAACTGCCCTAATCCATTTATCAGCAGGTTTTAAAAAACCCCCTCTGACAGGAAAGTATTTCTTGATTGACTCTGCTTTTAAAAGAAGCTCGGGGGTTAGAGTTTTGCATTCCGAGCTGCTAATATTTTTCTGTGCTGTATCCGTTATATTTAACTCATAAATCATAACTCATAACTCCTGACTGTTTTGATGCATCTTACAAAATGATTTTCTGAAATCCTCAGCAGTTCCGGTTCGGACAGCCTGCATTCATCAATCGCTGCAAAGCACCTGTCTGAAAACTTGCATCCATCCGGCAGATGGTCAGGAGCCGGTACAAAACCTGGGATTGGTTTTAAAGCCGCTCCCCTGGCAGCAGGCAGTGATTTCAGAAGTCCGATTGTATAAGGATGAAGAGTATTCTGAAAAAGTTCGTCAACACCGGCAAGCTCCATAATCCTTCCTGCATACATTATAGCAACCCTGTCAGCCTGTTCTGAAATAATACCGAGGTCATGCGTTATTAATAAAATTGCCATATCCCTCTGCATCCTTAATCCCTGAAGCAGTTGGAGTATCTGTGCCTGTATGGTGACATCCAGCGCTGTAGTAGGCTCATCTGCAATCAATAAAGACGGATTGCAGGCTATTGCCATTGCTATCATAACCCTCTGCCTCATGCCGCCTGACAATTGATGCGGGTAATCCTTTATCCTCAACTCAGGAGACGGCATCTTTACTGATTTCAGAAGTTCTACTGTTTTGTCCATTGCCTCTTTTCTGGATATGTCAAAATGCGCGAGCAACGCCTCTGCAATCTGATAGCCGATTGTCAATACAGGATTCAGCGAGGTCATGGGTTCCTGAAAAATTATTGAAATGTCTTTACCCCTCACCTGACGCATCTCATTATCGCTGAGAGTCAGAAGATTCCTGTTATTAAAAAAGATTTCACCTTCTAAAAATGCATTTGCAGGAAGGATTCGCAGAATGGAAAAAGCTGTCATGCTCTTGCCGCAGCCGCTCTCGCCGACAAGACCGAAGACTTCAGCTCTTCTTATATCAAGAGAAAGCCCCGATATTATATTTAATGGCTTACTGTCTGTCTTTAGTGATACAGACAGGTTTTTTATATTCAAAAGCGGGAACGACATATTGAGCATGATAAGGGTTTATTCAGCAGGTTGTCAATAAGTTAAAGCACGCTTATTAGTGTAAGGACTATAAACGTCAGCAAAAGAAATATCCCGACGATTATGGCTTTTAATCCCCCGTTCTTACCTCTGTCTATATACGGGATAAGAAGAAAGAGAAGGACATAGACAACCGGAATCACCACTGTACCGATAAATGCGCTATTGCCCGGGAAGTATCCTATCATTTCAAAAAGCCATAGAAAATACCATTCAGGTCTCGGTTGAAACTGTTTTGTGAAGTCAATCTGCCTGCCGATAGACGGATAATAGAGCAATGCTAAAATTATCAGAATCTCAATTGAGACAAGCATCGCAACGATAATTTCAGAGAGATAGTCGGGATAGAAGTTCTTTTCTTTTTTCACCGGATTAAAGCCACTTTGAAATACCCTGCTTCTTTACTATGTGAAAATGAGCCCAGAGAAGCAAAGAGATTGTTATCGGCAGATAAAGTATATGGAAGCTGTAAAATCTTATAAGTGTCGCTCCATTAACTTCTGTGCCGCCTCTTACAGCATAAACCAGATAATCCCCGATGAACGGCACTGTCTGAATCATTGAAGTGCCCACCTCTGTCGCCCAGTAAGCCTTCTGGTCCCACGGCAGCAGATATCCCGTAAAACCTGAAGCCATTACTACGACAAACGTAAGAACGCCCACCATCCAGTTCAATTCCTTGGGTGGTCTGTAAGCCTTTGACACAAAGACCCTTATGGTATGCAGCATAATAAAGATAATGAAAAGCGTTGCAGACCATTTATGAAGGCCTCTGATAAGCCAGCCGAGCATTACCTCATTGGTAATCATAACTATGCTCCTGTACGCCTCCTTTTCTGAAGGCACATAGTAAATGGACAGGAGGAGTCCTGTAACTGCCAGTATAAGAAAATAAGTAAACGCCATGCCGCCGAGACAGTACGAATAATTAAGGTTTTCTGGAATCCTCCTTTCTAAAAACTTGCTGTGAGGCTTGCGTACCCCGAATCGGCTGTCTACCCAGTCAAAAATATTTCCCATTAAATCTTAATCCCCAGATATACCTTTCCATCCATAACCTTTAAAGGTAGTTTTGTAAGCGGTCTCGATGGCGGTCCTGCTGTGACCTCGCCTTTCTGATTATATTTTCCTCCGTGACAGGGGCATATAAACTCCATTTTATTATTATCCCAGTTAACAAAGCAGCCGAGATGGGTACATACAGGAGAAAATGCGTTCATGCTGTTATCTGAAATCACAAGGTATGCGCGGTTAATCATTGCAATGTCTTCTGATTTATACTTAAACTCCATCTTTCTTACCCCTCTTTTCGGCAATTCGTCTTCATCTATGAGGTAAACATAATGGAGTTTTCTCTCTTTCATTTTTGAAGGGTAAATATATACCAGTACAGAACCGGTAATTAAAACAAGGATTGAGAAAGAAAAATTTATCAGCCTTTTAAGGAAAGCTCTTCGTTCCATCAGACAGGTCGGTAATCGGCAGTCAACACTTCCAATGCATCAGGAAACTGAAGACCGCCAGCCAATGATTTAAAGATTGTTGCCTGTTGAATGCTGACTCTCTTTATTCAGCAAATCATGAAAGGGCTTGCCAACCTTAAAATGAAGCACTTTCTTGGGAGGCACTTCCACCTTCTCGCCTGTCTTGGGATTTCTTGCAACCTTTCCGTTTCTCTGCTTGAGTCTGAAATTCCCAAAGCCCCTTATCTCGATTTTTTCTCCGCGGGCAAGCGCATCCTTCATTCCATCAAAAATAGTGTTGATAATGGTCTCAACCTGTTTTTTCGTCAGTCCTTCAACCTTTTCCGTAACCTTCTCGATTAAAACTGATTTTGTCATTATTTACCCCCCCCTGAAAACTTAAATTTTAAGCCTGAATCATTACGGTATATATAGATATTTGAGTTCTGTCCTGGGAATAATCTTCAGCCATCCTTCAGGAAATTTCCCCTTGAGAAGTTCCAGAAGTGGATACTTTTCCTTCTTTTCGACAATCTCCGGTTCGCCTTTTATTCCTGCCAGTTTAGAAGCAGCTTTAATAGCATACTCAAGGTCTCCGAGTTCATCTACAAGCCCTATCTCTTTTGCCTGCCTTCCGGAGAATATCCTGCCGTCGGCTATTTTTCTTATATCTTCAGCAGGCATCTTCCTGCCGTCCGATACTGCCTTTATAAACTGTTCATGCACATCATCCATGACACCTTGAATTATCTCTCTTTCTTCCTTCCCGATACCCCTGAATATAGATGCCATATCCTTGTGCTTTCCTGTTTTCACCACCTCTGTTTTTATGCCCAATTTGTCCATAAGCTCCTTAATATTCGGTATCTCCATTATTACTGCAATAGAGCCCGTAATAGTGCCGGGATTTGCGATAATCTTATCCGCAGGAGACGCTATATAGTAACCGCCTGATGCTGCAACAGAGCCCATCGAGACAACAATCTTCTTTATCTTTACAGCCTTTCTGACCTCTTCATATATCTCCTGAGCAGGGACAACTCCTCCTCCGGGGCTATCCACCCTCATAACTATTGCCTTTATGGATCTATCCTTCACATAACCCTTGATTTCCTCTATCACAAACTTCGATTCCATCAAAGGACCTTCAACCCTTACAAGCGCCACTCTCTCTTTTGTAGGCATCTCTTTCTGGAAAAGCGTAAAGACAGCACTTATCACAATAAGAACAAGAAGGAATACTGCCAGAAAAATTAATGTCTTTTTAGTTTTCACTTGTCTTTACATTCTTCATGCTTAAACCGATTTTTCTTTCGTCCACATTCACCTTTATTACCCTGACCCATATCTCATCCCCTTCCTTCAAATCCTTTGAGGTATTCACCTCGGAAGAATATACAAGTCCCTCAACTTCGCCTTCCAGTTCTACAAATATACCGAAATCAGTAATTCTCAAAACCTTTCCCTTGCGTTCATCACCAAGTTTCAGCTTTGCGGGGATTTCATCGTGCCACGGGTCAGGTTTAAGCTGCTTGATGCCGAGAGCCATCCTTTCCTTTTCAGGGTCACTGCTCAAAACAACAGCTTCCACCTTCTGCCCCTTTTTCAAAACTTCTGACGGGTGTTTTATATGCTTTGTCCAAGAAATGTCCGAAATATGTATCAAGCCGTCAACGCCTTCAGGAAGTCTTACAAAGGCTCCAAAATCAGTGATTGTTTTAATCTTTCCGGTTATGATCTGCCCTACCCTATATCGTTCACCCACTATCTCCCATGGCTTTGGCTTAAGCTGCCTGATGCTGAGGGACAGTCTTCTCTCATCCCTGTTCACATTTATTACTTTAGCTTCAACCTCCTCGCCGGCAGAGACATATTTTGAGGGGTGCTTCTGCCTTGGAGACCAGTCCAGCTCTGACACATGTATAAGGCCCTCGAGCCCTTCCTCCACCTCAACGAAAACGCCGTATTCTGTTATAGTCACAACCTTTCCAATAACCTTCATACCGAGTTTGTATTTTTCCTCAACAGATAGCCAGGGGTCAGCCTTTTTCTGTTTATATCCGAGAGTAACCTTATGTGTTTCCCCATCATATTTCAGTATAATGAACTCCTTCTCGTCTCCGATAGAAAAAAACTCTGAAGGGTGATTAACCCTGCCCCATGACATGTCAGAGATATGAAGCAGTCCGTCAATGCCGCCGATATCCACAAACACACCGTAATCCGTGATATTTTTAACTACGCCTTTTAAAATCGCCCCTTCTTTTAAAATCTTAAGGGTCTCCTCCTTTTTTATCTGCCTTTCCTCTTCAACAATAGACCGTCTCGACACAATTAAAGATGTGCCTGCAATATAGTCGGCTGAAATATTGGAATGACTTCTTGGCGGAACAAGCTTGAGTATCCTTAAAGACACAGTCTGTCCGATATAGGAATCAAGACTTTTTATAATCTTGATATCAACCTGTGATGCAGGAAGAAATGCCTTTACTCCGAGGACATCAACGATTAAGCCTCCCTTTGTCTTTTCGATTACCTTGCCTGCAACCTTTGAATTGCTGTTGTATGCAGCGGTTAATGCTTCCCACGCCCTTATTTTAGTTGCCCTGCCCTTGGAGACAGTAATAACTCCTTCCCGGTCATTTATCTTTTCAACGAGTACTTCTACCACGTCACCTTCTTTCAAACCCAAAAGTTCCGCTTCTGTAAACTCGGAGAGAGGAATTATACCTTCCGACTTATATCCGATATCAACAACCACCACGTCATTTTTCACAGCAATAACTTTCCCTTTAGATATTACCCCCCTCTGCACTCTGTGTACCGTCTCGGCATAAAGTTTTTCAAGCTCTTTTGTTTCTTCCTTTGTTTGCATATTCATGCTATCCCCTTCCTCCCATATCTCTAATTCTATCTTCAACTTCTTCTATAATCCAATCTGGAGTTGATGCACCGGCAGTTATACCGACCTTGTGAACATTTGAAAACCAGTCTTTCTTAATCTCTGATGCGGTCTCAATATGATAAGTGGGGACAGACATGGATGTGCAAAAATGTGCAAGTTGTGTTGTATTGGCGCTATTCTTACCGCCAACTACAACCATTAAATCCACCTTTTTAGCCATTTCCTTTGTCTCTTTAAGCCTGAGTGCAGTGGAATTGCATATTGTATTAAACACCTTAAGCTCCTTGACATGCTCCACTGCATCATGGATAAATTTTTTCAAAACATCAACAGGTTGTGTTGTCTGAATGACCACTCCCACCCTGCTTTCCAAATGCGGCAATACTTCATCTTTTTGAATTACAATCGCATTGTCGCCGGCATAACTCATCAAACCTTTAACTTCCGGGTGCTCTACATCTCCGATAATAACAACCTGATAACCGTCGTCCTTCAGAAGTTTAGCATATTGTTGAGCCTTTTTTACAAAAGGACAGGTAGTATCCACTATTTTATATCCCTTGCCAGCAAGCCTTTCTGATATCTCCCTCGAGACGCCATGCGTCCTTATTATCAAAGTCTTGATTCTTCTATCATCAATATTTTCAATCGGGGATACACCCCGCAATCCTAATATTTCTATTACCTGAGGGTTATGGATTATAGGACCAAGCGTAAAGACATTACCACCCTTTTCAGCAGCACGGAATGCCATATCCACTGCCCTCCTGACTCCAAAACAAAACCCAGCCCTTCTGGCTTTTATAACCTTTATCGATTTATCCAATTTTAATACACCATTTAACAGACACAGGATATAAAATACAGAATATAGTATACAGCATTCAATACTTAAAAAATCGAAAAATCAATAGCTTCTCAAAAACTAACATCCATGAGTAGGTGAGCGAAATAAAAAGGCTCGCCTGCAATATTTAAGGCATTTCCCGTAAAACTCTTTTTATGGCATCATTTAGAGTTAACCCCGTTGTATTTATATAAACTGCATCATCAGCCTTTCTGAGCGGGGAAATGTCACGTTTGCTGTCCCTTTCATCCCTCTCCATGACATCCCTCAATGCCTCATCCATTGTTATCTCCATGCCTTTTTCCTTTAACTGGAGATAACGCCTTCTTGCCCTTACCTCCACCGACGCATCAAGATAGAACTTTTTCGATGCATCGGGGAAAACAACCGTTGTCATATCCCTGCCTTCAGCCACTATATCGTTATAACGTGCAGCATCTCTCTGCACCTGAAGGAGAAAATCCCTTACTGCCTTTTTTGCAGAAAAAATAGATGCATAATGCCCTGCCTCGGTTGTCCTTACGGCTTCAGATACATCTCCGCCATTTAAAAAAACCTTTTCTCCATTTAGAGCAATCACAACATCCTTGAGGGCATTGATTATCTCGTTATCAGAGCTTTCTGGTTTTATGCCTTTTCTTGTTAGATGCAGAGCTGCTGCACGATAAAGAGCGCCTGTATCAAGAAATTGAAAGCCCAATTTCTCAGCAATAAGTTTTGATATTGTGCTTTTGCCCGCACCTGAAGGTCCGTCTATGGCAATGACTTTAGGCATGTAACTTCCTCAATTCCTCAAAAAATCCCGGAAAAGATATATCCACACATGATGCGTTGTTTATTGTAGTTGTTCCATCTGCAGCGAGGGCAGCTATGGAAAGCGCCATTGCTATACGATGGTCGCCGTAACTTTCCACAACATTACCCCTCAAATCCATCTGCCCTTTTATTGCAATGCCGTCAGGAAACTCCTCGATCTCTGCTCCGAGTTTCTTTAACTCTGATACCATTGCCTTTATCCTGTCCGATTCCTTAACCCTTAATTCTTCTGCACCCCTTATCTCTGTAATTCCGTCTGCCCTCGATGCAAGGACGCAGAGAATGGGAAATTCGTCTATAATGGACGGGATTGTTTTCCTGCCTATCTTAACTGACTTCAGACGCGGGGCTGTCCTGCAATAAATATCTGCAACCGGCTCCCCTGAAACATCTCTGACATTCTCGAGCGAAAAACCTGCACCCATATTTTTTATCACTTCTAAAAATCCTGTTCTCGTAGGATTTATGCCGACGTCTTTAATCACCACCTCAGAATCAGGAACCATGAGAGCGCCTGCCATAAAGAAAGCTGCTGATGAAAAGTCAGCAGGCACTGTTATATCACATGCTGTAAGTTTTGTACTGCCGTGTATCTTAACTGTCAATCCCTCAACCCCTATGCTTGCACCCATTGATTTAAGCATTCTTTCAGTATGGTCACGGGATTTATGAGGCTCTGTGATGCTTGTTATTCCGTCTGAATAAAGACCTGCCAGAATGAGACATGACTTTACCTGTGCGGATGCCACCGGAAGGGTGTAGTCCATTGCCTTGAGACGCTTGCCTTTAATGACAATAGGAGGGTATTTATCTTCAGCCCTCCCTGAAATATCAGCACCCATCTCCTTTAGCGGTTTGATGATTCTTGCCATCGGTCTCTGCCTCAAAGAATCATCACCGGTAAGAACAGACAGAAACGGATTGCCTGCGAGTATGCCTGATATGAGTCTCATGGTGGTGCCTGAATTGCCGCAGTTTATGACATCAACAGGCTCTTTAAGCCCGTGTAAACCTTTTCCATTAATTATAAATTCGGATTTTTTGCTTTTGGCTTCTCTTATTTCAACACCGAGCATCCTCATGGCATTCATTGTGCTTATAGGGTCTTCTGCCATGAGAAAATTCCTCACTATGCTTTTGCCCTCAGCCAATGATGCAAACATTACTGCCCTGTGAGAAATGGATTTATCAGGCGGAGGGACTGTTTCGCCTTTTAAGCTTTTTGCCTTTTTAATTTTTACTCTTTTCATTTGGGGCATATCTGCCAGCCTGCCGTGCACATACTATTTTATTTTCATCCTTAAATCCTGTGCCTTTGAAAATTCCTTTTCGATTCCGGCTGAATCTCCCTTCTCCAGCAGCCGGACTATCTCATCAAGGTTATCCCTGAAAATATCTATCATCTTGAGAAGGTTAGCCCTGTTGAAAAGAGATATGTCTCTCCACAATTCAGGCGAGCTCATGGCAATCCTCGTGGTATCCTTAAAGCCCTCTCCTGCGTACTTTATGTAATCCGAATCTATACTCTCAAGTGTGTTTACAACAGCATATGCAACGACATGGGGAAAATGGCTTACAGCACCGAATATCTCATCATGTTTCAATGGGTCAATTAATTCTACCCGGCTGCCAAACTTTTCCCAGATTGATGTAACAGTCTTCAGGGCTTTTTTATTGGATTTTGCAGTAGGTGTGATGATGCAGCGTGCATTATTGAAAAGGTCTGCCCTTGCGTCATCAATGCCTGAGCTGTCGCTGCCTGCTATCGGGTGAGAGCCAATATAATAAACACCTTTAGGCATTAACGACTCCAGTGCATAAACCAGACTCCCTTTTACACTGCCCACATCGGATATAACAGCACCCTTTTTTACCGTGCCTCTTATCAGCTTGATGATGTCTGTAAATGCACCTACAGGTGTTGAAAGCAGTATCAGGTCAGAATCTTTGCAGGACCTGGAAACATCAAGGGTGTAATCATCTATTATCCTGCGCTTTTTTGCCTGTCTTAGATTATTTTCTTTTCTGCCGCAGCCGATTATATTTTTACATAAACCTTTTTCTTTTAAAGCAAGGGCAAATGATGCACCGATGAGCCCTACGCCGATAATGGTAACTTTATTAAAAAACAAATCCCCTTTCTTAATCATTTTCTATCTCTTAGTTTATTTTTATATTTCCCTTCCAACAGCCTCGGCTATTGGTTTCAGCTCCCTCATTAATTTTGCAAAGAGGTCAGGTCTGAGTGACTGCTCGCCGTCAGAAAGAGCCTCTTCAGGGTTTGTGTGAACTTCTATCATAAGTGCATCTGCACCTGCTGCAACAGCAGCCTTTGCCATTGGTGCAACCAGATCCCATTTGCCCACACCATGGCTCGGGTCAACGACGACAGGCAGATGTGTAAGCTGCTTCAGCAGAGGAACAGCGCTTAGGTCAAGGGTGTTTCTTGTTGCGGTCTCAAATGTCCTTATACCCCTTTCGCAGAGCATCACATTTTGATTTCCGCGCGACATGATATATTCTGCAGACATTAGCCATTCCTTTATAGTTGCTGAAAGTCCGCGTTTGAGCAGAATAGGCTTGTCAATAGAACCCACTTCAAGAAGTAGTCTGAAATTCTGCATATTCCTTGTACCTATCTGGATTATATCTGCATATTTCACAATAACGTCCATATCCCTCGGGTCCATTATCTCTGTAACAATTGGAAGTCCTGTCTTTTCCCTTGCCTCTGCAAGATACCTGAGCCCTTCTTCTCCAAGCCCCTGAAATGAATAAGGAGATGTCCTCGGCTTATATGCACCGCCCCTCAGAAATGTTGCGCCGGAATTCTTTACCCTTTCTGCTATGTTCATGAGGATGGTCTTATTTTCAACTGCGCACGGTCCTGCCATCACCTGTATCTTTTTGCCGCCTATAATACTGCCCCTCACGTTTATTTCAGTGTTGACCTTCTTGAATTCACGGCTTGCAAGCTTGTAAGGTTTCAATATCCTTACAACATTCTCAACGCCTGTCATGACTCGTATGGCATCTTCCTCTTCCTCTGTTACCCTTGAGGTATCTCCGATTACACCGATAATAGTTCTCTCTGTGCCCTGAGATATTGTTCCCTTCAATCCTTTGCTCTCAAGCTTCTTCAGGATATGCCTTATGTTCTCTTCGGGTGTATCAGGTTGTAATACTATAATGTCCATAATCCCTCCGTTCTAACACTCATTCATATATTTAAAACGGTCTTTAACGCTTCTATGAAACGCTTGTTTTCCTCGGGTAATCCTATGGTAACCCTTATCTCTTTTGGTCCCGTGGGTCTTACAATTACTCCTTTTTGTAAAAGGGCATTGAACAGTGTTTTTGAGTCGCTGTCCAGCAGCGCATATATGAAATTTGCCTCTGTGGGGACATATTTCAGCCCGATTGAGTCGAACTCCTTATACAGAAACTGTTTGCCCTGTTCATTAATCTCGATCGTATTTCTTAAATGTTCATCATCCGTTAAAGCATACATTGCTGCCAGTTGCGCTACCGTATTGGTATTGAAGGGCTCTCTTATCTTGTGCATTTCGTCAGCAATTTCCTTTCTGACTATGCCGTATCCTATTCTGAGCCCTGCAAGCCCGTATGCCTTTGAAAATGTCCTGAGGATTAGAACATCCCTTCCATTCATAAAATATCCGAGCGTGTCAGGATATTCAGTGTCCATTACATACTCATAATATGCCTCATCAATAACAACAAGGACTCCGTCAGGGATGCGCTCCATAAATTTCTCAAACTCTGGCCTTTTGTTTATTGTGCCCGTGGGATTGTTGGGGTTAGCAACAAAAATCATCTTTGTCTTCCGGTTAATCGCCCCTGCCATCTCAAGCAGGTCATGCCTGTGGTGAACGAGCGGAACTTCCCTGTAAAGACAGCCGGCTGACTGAACAGCCATGGAGTACACAACAAATGACGGCGTTGCCATAATCGCCTCGTCACCGGGACCCATAAACGCCCTGACAGCGATATCAATCAATTCATTGGAACCATTCCCAAGAATTATCTCATCAGGGCTAACCTTTACACCGTTGACAGAAAGCTTATTTGAAATGGCGTTTTTAAGATAATAGCCGCTGCCGTCAGGATAACGTCCAATCTCATTTTCGGTTTCAAGAAAATTCTTCAATGCCTCCAGCGCCTTTCTGGAGGGACCGAGAGGATTTTCATTGGATGCAAGTTTAATACATTCTTTGATTCTTAGTTCCCGCTCAAGCTCCTTGATTGGTTTTCCAGGCACATAAGGTCTAATCCTTGAAACATATTCAAGCGGTTCTATCATTATTGGCTCCCTGCCCTTTTATTCATCATTATTATTTATCGTCGCGAGGGTATGACCCAAGATGTGTTAAATAGAGACAGTTTTCCTTAACCCTCTCTATCGCTTTGCGGATTTTTTCATCCTCAATATGTCCTTCCATATCCACAAAGAATATATACTCCCACGCCCTCCTCTTTGATGGCCTTGATTCTATCTTTGTGAGGTTTATGTTCGCTTCCTTGAATGGGAAGAGAACTTCGTAAAGCGCACCGGGCTTGTCTTTTATAGAAAACATTATTGATGTTTTGTCAGCGAGTGTTTTTGACGGAGACTCTTTAGCTATCACCAGAAATCTTGTGTAATTGTTTTTCTTATCCTCAATATGTCTTCTGACAAACTTCAAATCATACAATCTTGCAGCAAGCTCACTGGCAATGGCAGCCGCGTCTTCATCGCGCGATGCAAGCTCTGCTGCCTTTGCAGTGCTGATTGATTCAAGTATCGGTATGCCCAGCATATTAGTCTCAAGCCATCCCCTGCATTGTGCTGTAGCCTGCGGATGTGAATACATTCTCTTAATCCTGTTCTTGTTTCCGCTTATTGAAAGGAGATTATGCGAAACCTCGAGCATAACTTCAGCAGTTATTTTAAGGTCATAATCCATAAACATATCGAGGGTATAACTCACAACGCCCTCGTTTGAATTCTCAATAGGCACAAGGCCATAATTCGTCTCTTTATACTCAACTGAATCAAAAACAGCCTTTATGCTTTCAACGGGTGCATAGCTTGCAAAAGAGCCGAAATGCCTGATGGCAGCAAGATGGGTGAATGTGCCCTCCGGACCGAGATAAGCTACTTTGAGAGGTTCTTCAAGCGAAAGAGACGCTGATATAATCTCCCTGAAAATTACCCTTAATGCATCATTCGGGAAATGTCCCTTATTCAGAGCTGTCAGGCGCTCAAGTATTGCCCTTTCACGCTCGGGTGAATGAAATTTAAGATTTGATTCCCGTTTAATATTTGCTATCTCTATTACGATATCCGCTCTTTTGTTTAAGAGCTTCAGAATACCAGCATCAAGGGAATCTATCTCATCCCTCAATTTCTCAAGCCCTGAGGCAATCTGTTTGTTTTTCTTCATGGTTTTTAATAATACAGGAATATCCCTTATTTTTTCAATAGTTATATAGGGGCATCAGAGACCGAGCTTTTGGAACAGGTAATAACAGAATGGCATCATTGATAGCAATGACAATTGGCAAATTGACATGGAGAGTATTGTAGGATTAGGATAATGATATTATTTAAAGTAAGGGGCATTAATGGCGATAAAACTTAGAGAGCTTAAAATTCCATATCATCTCATTTTTATCTTTTTTCTATTGTCTGCAGGAATAGGGATTGCAGGACACTATTATTACGAAAATCAGAGGGAACATATTAAAAAAGACAAAATGTATGAACTTTCCACCCTTGCTTCAATAAAGGTCAGCCGGATTCAAAGCTGGCTCGGGGAGCGGCATGGAGATGCAAAACTTGTACTTGAAAATCCCTATTTTACAGAACATGTCAGGGAATGGATGAAGAACCCTTCCGAAAAAGAGACGAACAAAATTATTAAATTGATGAAAGCGTTTCAAAACTCCAATCAGTATGATAATGTCCTCCTTCTCGACACCAAAGGAAATATACTCTTATCAGCCAAGAATCAAAATGGAAGGCTTGGATTAGAAGCAAAAAGATTGGTTAAAGAAGCTATACGCACAAAGAAAGAGGTTTTTTCAGACATTCACAAAAGTGAAGAAGTCAAAGATATTCATCTTGATATTCTTGTTCCTGTTTTAGAAGACAGCAATTTTCCTGTTGGAGTGCTCATGTTAAGAATTAATCCAAATTATTATTTTTATCCGCTAATCCAGACATGGCCCACACAGAGCCAGACATCAGAAGCTATTCTTATCCGGCGTGAAGGAGATAATATTCTGTTTCTTAATGAGCTTCGCCGCCAGAAAAATACCGCCCTCTCCTTTCGGCTTCCCATGAGTAACCCCTTCATATCATCAGCAATGGCAGCACAGGAACAGGAGGGAATTTTTGAAGAAATAGATTATAGAGGCGTGCCTGTGCTTGCAGCAATTAAGAGCATACCGGATTCCCCGTGGTTTCTTATCACAAAAATTGACAGAGAGGAAATCTATGCACCTGTTAAACTGTATGCCCAAGCTACAGGTTTGATAGTCTTCTTATTAATTATCGCAACTGGAACAAGTCTTGGTTTTGTATGGCGGCACCAGCGTGCACTGTTTTACCGTGAAAAATATGAGGCAGAACACATGCGCAGAAGGGCAGAAAATACTATGAAAGAATTACTTGACCTTCAGTTATCTATTCTCAGTGCACTGCCCCATGCAACCGTTGGTTTGGAAAATAGAGTAATATTATTTGCCAACGAATCTGTAGAAACAGTTTTCGGCTGGAAGCCCAATGAATTAATTGGCAAAAATACAAGAATATTTTACAGAAACGATGAAGAATATGAGAAGATAGCCAGACTTTTTTATCCTGTTCTTGAAAAACAACGTATTCACAGCGAAGAATTTATCTGCAGGCATAAAGACGGAAGGGATATTTTATGCAAGGTAAGCACCTCAAGGATTGGAGAAAGTTTAAAAGAAAAGAAAATTGTAGTTGTTTATGAAGATATCACCGCCCAGAAAGAGGCTGAGAAATCATTACTTGCAAGTGAAGAAAGGTTCCGAAAACTTTCACAGGAATTCAATGCCCTTCTTGATACCATTCCTGACAACATAACCCTTCTGTCTCCTGATATGAAGATAATCTGGATGAACCAAAGTGTAATTGACAGGTCAGGTAAAGACCCTGCAAGTCTGATAGGACAACCCTGTTACAAGGCATGGTATGATTCTAATATACCCTGTGAACGCTGTCCTGTGGAAATGAGTTTAAAAACACAAAAAACAGAGATAGGATATATCACAACTCCTGATAGGAGGATATTTGAAGCGCGGGCATTTCCTATAACATCTGAAAATGGAGAAATAATAAATTTGATGTATATGAGCAGGGACATAACAGAACACCGCAAGCTTGAGCAGCAGCTTTTACAGTCACAGAAGATGGAGGCAGTCGGAGTATTAACAGGCGGCATAGCACACGAATTCAACAACATACTTCAGGCAATAATGAGCATAGGCAGTCTCATGCAGATGAAGATAAAAGAAGGCGACCCCTTAAGACAATATGTCATTGACTTACTTGC
>PNNP01000037.1 GCA_013824325.1 Thermodesulfovibrio sp.
TAACAATTAATCTACCAAGCACCCCTCTTCGAGCGTGCTTGAATAAAACTATAGCACATTGCATGGAATCCCGCAATGCGTCTTGAAGCAGGATGTCGGGAACCTTGATATCAGTCTATTTATTACGGCTTTTTAGGGCTTTTTCTATTTCTCTTTTTGCATCTTTTTCTTTGATGGCTTCTCTTTTTTCATATTGTTTTTTGCCTTTTGCAAGCCCTATCTCCACTTTGGCAAAAGGACCTTTAAAATAGATTTTCAGGGGAATAAGCGCATACCCCTTCTGAGCAATCTTGCCTTTCAGCCTCTCAATTTCTTTGTTGTGAAGCAGTAATTTTCTTGTTCTCAAAGGGTCATGGTTAAGTATATTCCCGTGGCTGTATGGACTTATGTGACAGGTAAAGAGAAATGCCTCTGAATCTTTAATGAGTACGTAGCTGTCTTTTAGATTAGCCTTTCCATCCCTCAATGACTTGACCTCTGTTCCCAAAAGGGACATGCCTGCTTCAAAGGTTTCTTCTATGAAGTAGTCGTGATAGGCTTTTCTGTTCTGGCAAACTATTTTCATTGATAATTATATCATATCTATTTTAAAGGAGCAGGCAGATGTATATTTATTGCATTTAACAAAATCAGGCAAATCATATATAATTCTATCTATCTTGTGTTTTAGTGCCGGAGGATAAACGATGAAGAAATTCTTAGCATTAAGTCTGATAGTTTTGGTAATGGTTGTGATTTCATGCGGCAAGAAAGAGGTTAAGAAGGTATCAGAGGAGTCTAAAATGGCTGTAGAGGCATTCGATGTTGCAGAGAAGATAAAAGAGGCATATATAAAAAAGAACTTCACTGCTATTGAAGGCTATGCAACAAAAGAAGGCGCCAGGAGCATCATTGCCTCTATGAAGGGCTTTGATTCTGCCGAACTTGAGTTCAGGCCTGTTCTGGTCGAAATAGAAGGCGATTTATTGCATCTTAATATTTCATGGAACGGCGTCTGGCAGAAAAGCGGAAAAACAACAGAAGAAAGAGGCATGGCTGTTTTTATTTTAAAGGGAAAGCCGCTTAAGCTGGACAGCATATTAAGAGCGAATCCGTTTGTGTATCCGGAATAAACTTTATTTGCAAGTGCTGCAGGAACCCGAGCTGCATGATGAGCAGGCTGATGATGTTTGCTTTTCAACACCGCTCATTCCAAACAGAGAAAATTTTTTCTTCACCTTTTTTGATTTGCAGTCAGGGCAGGATATTTCCTGATTGCCGAAAACGAGCTTTTCAAATTCACATCCGCATTTGCTGCACCTGTATTCGTAGATTGGCATTTGTCATTTCCTGATTCGGGTATCCAGAAGAGTTCCGGATAACTTTAATGTTTATTATAACATAGCATTTAAATTATAAACTTGAATTATTAGGTGAAATCTTTTATGGTATAAAAAAGCAGTTTCTGCAATTTATCTCAATAGACGGTTTTCGTGCAGTTATAACCGGTATCAGCGCTGGTGAAAATTGCTGCCACATTTTTGGATAAACAAATAACGGGAGGTGGGAATTATGGTAGGGAATAAGGCAACAAATTTTCAGGATAGTTTTCTTAATTATTTGCGAAAGGAAAAGATACCTGTGGTTGTTTATCTTACCAACGGCGTGCGATTGAAAGGCGTTATTAAAGGGTTTGACAATTTTGTAATAGTTCTTAAAGAGGCTAACGAGCAGCTTATTTACAAACATGCCATTTCTACCATTATTCCAGAAAAAGTTGTGGACATCAAGATTGAAAACCAGGAAAATAGCTGAAATAGACGTTGATATATTTATTAGAGTGTCCGGAGGTATTAGAACATGTTAAGGGCTATGAGAAAGCACGCAAAATACTTTTACGTCCTGTTTTTTATTGTCATTCTGACATTTATATTCTGGGGGGTTGGAACAGTTGATCAACCTACTTCGGTGAGCGTTGCCGAGATAGGCAATGAAAAGATTACAGTTGAAGAATACTGGCGTGCATATGAAAGGGCAAGACAGGCATACAGGGAACTGTACAAGGATAAATTTGATGAAGAGATGGAAAAAAAGCTGCAGCTTAAGGAATCCATCCTGAATTCTCTCGTAGATGAGAGGGTGCTCCTGATTTCAGCCAGGGAATCGGGGCTGACAGTGAGTGATAAGGAGCTTCACGATGTTATAATAAATGACCCCAGATTTATGAGGGACGGAGTTTTCAGAAAGGATGTCTATTTCAGAACACTTGAACTGAACAGGCTGACACCTGAGATGTTTGAAAACTCAATGCGTCTGCAGCTGACAGAGTTAAAGATAAAAAGGCTTATATGGTCGTCTGCTGACATCAATCAACTGGATTTAAAGGATGTGTCAGGGGATGATAAAAAAGTCAATGAGTTGAAACAGCTCATTTTATTCGATAAAAGGAACACTGTTCTTAAATCATATATTGACAGTATAAAGCAGAGGATGAATCTGAAGATTAATAAAGACGTTATTTCTTAAACGCGGGGAGGCTTTTTTGCTGGATTTATTGAGACAGATAAGATGGCTGGATATAATTGATATAGTCATTGTCTCGATAATCCTTTACAAGATATTTCTGATTATCAAGGGCACAAGGGCTGCCCGGATGCTTGTCGGGATAGGTGTTCTGTTAATAGCTTCCTTTTTTTCAAGATACCTTCAGCTTTATACAATTGACTGGCTTATCCAGAGTTTCTGGGCTCAGGTAGTTATAGTTATTATAGTTCTTTTCCAGCCCGAGATAAGAAGGGCGCTTGCCCAGATGGGAGAGTCATCGTTTCTTCAGAGCTTTACCTCTGCTGAAGAACTGAAATCCCTTGAGGAGATAGTCAGGACAGCCATAGCACTGGCAAACAGGAAGATAGGAGCACTTATTGTTATTGAAAGGGATGTCAGCCTTAGAGATTATGTGGAGATAGGCACCCCCCTTGATGCAAAGGTCACAAAGGAACTTCTCCTGAGCATATTTCATCCCACATCTCCTATCCATGACGGCGCAGTCGTTATTAAGGGCAACAGGGTGATTGCAGCCGGCTGTTTTTTACCCATCAAACTCGGCACAGATGTCAGCAAAGCACTTGGAACAAGGCACAGGGCAGGCGTTGGGCTTACTGAAGAAACAGATGCGATAGCGATTGTTGTTTCAGAGGAAACCGGCACTGTTTCTGTTGCGATTAGCGGAAAACTGGAATCGCCTGTTGATATGGGTACATTAAGAGATATTCTTACTAATCTTTTTACCCAGTCAAAAAGTGTAAAGGACATAAAAAGCAGGCAGAAATTATTTAAGGGCAGGTAATGGTCAGCAACCTTACCAGAATATTTATCAGCATATTCAAATGAGGGATTAAGAGTGAGGGAAACGATATTCAGCAACATTGGATTAAAACTGCTTTCTGTAATACTGGCTATTACACTCTGGTTTTTTGTTGCATATCGGGGTCAGTCAGAAATGGTGATAGATGCTTCTATTGAATTTAAAAATGTGCCGGCAGGAATGGAGCTTTTAAAACAGAGCATAAGAAAGGTCAGCCTTAATATTATGGGACACGAAAGTATGCTTAACAGATTAAGACCGGCAGATATAAAGGTGAGTGTAGACCTTTCAAACGGCAAAAGGGGTGAAGCCACGTATTATTTTGATACAAATAACGTCATAATTCTCAGCACAGTGAAGGTGCTGAGGTTAGAGCCTTCATACGTAAAAGTTACACTTGACGAGTCAGTGTCAAAAGTTATACCTGTGAAGGCATATATTATAGGTGAACCAGAAAAGGGATATAAAATAACAGCTATTAATGTAAAGCCTTCATCTGTGGCAGTAGAAGGTGCAAAGACAGAGTTAGAGAGGATAACTTTATTGAGAACAGAACCTCTGGATATCACAGGTCTTGATAGCGATATAACCCAGAATGTAAGGCTGAATACTAACGGCAGAAATGTCAGGATGAAAATATCAGAGGTAAAAGTGGAGGTCCGTATCAAGAGGTTTGAGAAATGAAATTGTTCGGTACCGACGGCATAAGGGGTAAGGTCAACAGATCACCTATGACCCCGGAGAATGTCTTGAGGATAGGCATGGCTATCGGCAGGAGTTTAAAAAATGACCACGGCAGGCGCACGATTTTGATTGGCAAGGACACGAGACTGTCCGGTTACATGATTGAGAGCGCTCTTACAGCCGGAATATGCTCAATGGGCATGAATGTAAACCTCGTAGGACCAATCCCGACTCCAGGCGTTGCCTTTCTTACACGGGCATTAAGGCTGGATGCAGGCGTGGTGCTCTCTGCCTCTCACAACCCTTTTGAAGACAACGGCATCAAGATTTTTTCTTATGATGGGTTTAAACTCTCGGATGCACTGGAAAAAGAGATTGAAAAACTTGTTGCAGATGAAAGTTTTCCTTCAAAAAGGCCGTCAGGCGAAAAGATCGGCAAGGCATACAGGCTTGATGATGCAACCGGCAGATACATAGAGTACATTAAATCCACAATACCGCGTGAAATAGACCTTGAAGGATTAAAAGTTGTTGTGGATACTGCCAATGGTGCCGCATACAAGATTACCCCGAGGCTATTGAAGGAACTTGGAGCAGATGTTATATCAATAAATGATGAGCCTGACGGGATAAATATAAATGATAACTGCGGCTCGCTGCATCCGGAGCATCTTATCCGCACTGTAAAGGAATCCAATGCCCACATAGGAATAGCACATGACGGAGATGCTGACAGAACCATCTTTGTGGATGAGAAGGGAAGAATGATAGACGGTGATTTGATAATGGGGATATGGGCATCAGAACTGAAAAGTGAAGGGAGACTTAAAGGTAATGGCGTTGTAGCTACAGTGATGAGCAATTTAGGAGTTGAACAGTACCTTAAGGCAAAGGGAATCAGACTTTTGAGAACCAGTGTTGGAGACAGGTATGTTGTGGAAGAAATGAGAAAAGGCGGCTATAACTTTGGCGGCGAACAATCAGGACATATAGTCTTTTTTGACTACAATACAACCGGAGACGGGCCTATCACGGCGCTTCAGGTTTTATACCTGATGAGAAAGAAAAACAGGCCCATATCTGAATTGACCAGAGGCATAGAGCTTTATCCTCAGGTGCTTCTGAATGTCCCTGTTTCTGCTAAAAAGGATTTCAAAGGCATTCCAGAGATAGACAGGATCATCGATAAATCTGTCAGGAAGCTTGCAGATAAAGGAAGGATACTCGTAAGACCCTCGGGCACAGAGCCTAAGATAAGGGTAATGGTTGAGTGTGAGAATTTTGATACGGCAAAAACCACTGCAGAAGAAATAGCAGGTGTGATACAGAAAGCGTTAGGGGAAAAATAGATGAGAGATAGCTTTAAAAGAAATGGCGGAGTAATAAAAAAGAGTATTCATATTTTATCTATCTTTTGCTTTGCAGCTATTTTTTTATTTTTTATTCCATCTGTTTTTGCAGAGGACAGCAATGAATTGAAAAATACGCCATCTTTTACAAACAAAGATATTGAACGATACAAAGAATCTCCCGATAAATTATCAAGTGCGAAAAAGGACAAATTCGAGAAAGAAACAAAAGGCAGGAAGAAATTAGAAGAGCCTGATAAGAATTACTGGTGTAAAAAAGGAACTTTTTACAGTGAAAAAGTTGAAAGATTAAAGGTTAAGGTTAAAGAAGCTGAGGAAAGACTTGCACGAAAAGAAGCAGAAAGCTCTTCCAAACGTGTATTGAGAAAGGAAAAAAGACATCTCAATAAAGAAAAGGAAGATCTTAGAAAGGCTGAACAGGAATTTGTGAAACTTGAAAACGAAGCGCACAGAAAAGGAATACCGCCGGGATGGCTAAAATGCAATTTTTCATATTAATCCTGATTATTCACAAACTTGTGTGAGGCATCCGCATCTCAGCAAGATAATTAGCCTTTTCGCGCCAAATAGCACGTCGTCTCACCTAAGCACATTCTGTCGTAACGGTATATGTTACCGCACGCATCCGCGTGCTGACAAATAACTCAACATTTTGCTTTCGATACGAATGCCTCACACATTGCTGGAAATTTATGAGCTTGCATATTTTGTAATGTTTATGAATAAAATGTGTTATGTTCCTGTTTATCTCATTCATATACGGCGTAGCCATTTTTTATATCCATAGATTCTTTCCTTTTATAAGTTTTTTCATGTCCATAATATTATTGATATTGTCTGCACGCATGTTTCTTAGTGGAGATATGCGAAGATATTCAAAAATAATTCATCTCATTCTTGTCATAATCCTTACCGTCTCTGGATTTTACTATGCCGGACTTTTTCATAACCCTTCACTATTCACTTTGGACATTGCAGGCAAAACTTTGGAAATAAAAGGTTCACCAAAGTCAGAAGCAGTCCCGTTAAATTTCCGTAAGGATATGTTCTCGCAGATTCTCAGTACAAGCAGTGTGCTTGATAATGAAAACAGGCATCTGAATATACAGGAAATGCGCATAGTCAGCAGCAGCATTTTGATGCATGACAGGACGTATCTCATCAGGGCGCGTATTCCGGGAGATGTTTTTTCCAATCCGGGCAATATCAGAAATATTATTTCAGGATATGCTCTCGTGATACAGGATATCGGCAGTGCAGATACAGGTCTATTCGGAAAGGCAAGAATCAGACTTAATGATTTTATGAAAAATAATTTTTCATCAGAAACAGCGCCTTTTCTTATGTCAATCATTACAGGCGAACGGGGTCTAATAACAAGGGAGATGAACAATGCCTTTAATGTAACAGGGCTGGCTCATATTTTGAGCATATCAGGGGCACATTTCGGACTGCTGTTTTTTATCCTGTTCAGGATTTTCAATTTTTTAATCAAGATGCTTCCATACAGAGTACTGGTCAGACTGACACTTTATTTCACGCCTTCACAGATTGCTGCAGCAGCATGCATTCCGTTTATGATTGGTTATCTCTGCATTTCGTCAATGAGTCTGCCAGCCATAAGGTCTTTCATCATGATAACCCTATTTCTCATAGGACTTTTCATCGGAAGAAAAGGGTTCTGGCTGAATACATTACTTTTTGCAGCAGCGGTTATTTTGATTATCCAGCCTGATTCAGTACTCGACATCTCATTCCAGCTTTCATTTGTCGCTGTCCTGTGCATAGGACTTGTTGCAGAACAACAAAAATATGAAAATTCAGAAGAGCAGCGCACTGAAAATTTAACTGCAAAGAAATTTTTTTCTTCTGCAATTCGTTACTTCCGGGCTTCCGTGCTCATCTCAGTTGCTGCAACTATCGGGACAGCACCATTGGTGGCTTATTATTTTCACTATTTTTCTGTTATATCACCGCTTACAAATCTTATTATCACACCTGTTATAGGTTTTATCATTCTGCCCTTGTCACTCATATCTTCTTTTGTTTTTCTTGTTTTTAATTTTTTTCCTTTGAATCAGTTAATAGACAGTTTTACCGGATTTGTCATGGGCTTGATAAAATATATTGCACAGTGGAGCTTTGTTGATATTAAAATCCCGGCATTCCCTTCTGTATTGCTTTTCATGTTCTATCTCGGCATTCTAATTTATACTGTTACGAATGTGAAAAATTCGTCAGAGGCAGTCGTGCAGAAAAACCCTCCGAAGATAATGTTTAAAAATCTTATACCATTAAGCATTGCATTGATTCCTTTTATAATCTATACGGGCATGAATCTTTTTGAACCAGAAGGGATACGCGTTACCCATCTCGATGCAGGACAGGGAGATACTGCTATAATCGAGATGCCTGACAGCAAGGTTCTTGTATTGGATACAGGCAGAAACGGTCTGCAGACAGGAAATTTTTTAAGATACAGAGGGATTAAAAAAGTTGATACTGTCATCCTGTCCCATGGACATCCTGACCATGCCGGCGGGCTTGAATATCTGCTTGATAATTTCAAGGTTGCAGGGATTTGGGACAACAATCGCCTGAAATATGCTGATGGATTGCCTGAAGGCATAAACCATAGAGGATTTCAGAGAGGGGACATTATAGAAGGTGCCGGATATAAAATAACTGTTCTTCATCCTTATGATGGTTTTTATACCATGTATTCACGAAGTGATGAAGAAAATAATGATTCGCTGGTATTTAAGCTTCAGGGCAGGAATACTTTCCTTTTTGCAGGAGATATTGCTGCAGAGGCTGAGGAGGATTTAGTACATCTGAAAGCATATCTCAAAAGCACTGTTTTAAAGGTTCCGCATCACGGAAGCCGTACTGCTGCATCCGAAGTGTTTTTTAAAGCTGTCTCACCGCAAATAGCTGTGATAAGTGCAGGAAGGAAAAATATTTACGGACATCCACATAAAGAAATGCTCGAAATGCTCAGCAATGCACGCATTTTGAGGACTGATACGGATGGTGCAATTGGCTTGCAGGAAATGTCAGATGGAACCATTAAGATAAAGACATGGAAGGAATTTCAATTAACAGAGGCGAAAAACATGACAGAAGAGTTTGCAAATCTAAAAAAACTTTTTTGGGTGTGGTAAAATTAAGACCATGATTGCCATTGTTGATTATGGAATGGGGAATATACGGAGTGTTGAGAAGGGCTTTATAAAGGTCGGCGCGGATGTAAAAATAACCTCCGATTCAAAAGTGATTGCCGATGCAGATGGCATAGTGCTTCCCGGCGTAGGCGCATTCAAAGATTGCATGAAAAACCTTGAAAGGCTTAATCTTATCGACCTCATTGTGAAGGAAATTCAGAAGGGCAAGCCCTATCTCGGGATATGCCTCGGACTCCAGATATTATTTTCAGAGTCTGAAGAGTTTGGTATCTGTAAAGGCATGAATATATTCAGCGGAAAGGTTCTCAAATTCAAATTCGATAAAAATCAGCAATCAGCAATCAGCAATCAGCAATTTCTGAAGATTCCGCATATGGGATGGAATACTGCAAAGCTTTTAAGAAAGCCGCCGATATTTGACGGCATTTCTGACAATACATATTTTTATTTTGTCCATTCCTATTATGTAGTGCCTGATGAAGAGGGCATTATTGCTTCAAAGACGGATTACGGAACAGAATTTGTCTCGATGGTATGGAAGGACAATATATTTGCAACCCAGTTCCATCCTGAAAAGAGTCAGGAGTCAGGGCTGAAGATTCTCAAGGGCTTTAATAAATTCGTGACGGGTAAAGCATAATGAGCAGCGCGAGTTCTTCCATTCATAAGGGTTCACAGGTTAAGGATCACGGCTCTTTCAAGAGCATAATCCTCGGCACAGCCGGTCATATTGACCACGGCAAAAGCTCCCTCATAAAAGCACTTACAGGAATTGACCCGGACAGATTAAAGGAAGAAAAAGAGCGCGGCATAACCATAGACCTCGGGTTTGCAAATCTTTCCTATCCGGACGGTCTGACTGTTGGAATTATTGATGTGCCCGGGCATGAGAGACTGATAAAAAACATGCTGGCAGGCGCAGGCGGTATAGATATTGTCTTGATGGTCATTGCCGCTGACGAAGGTATAATGCCCCAGAGCAGGGAACATCTCGCAATATGTGAATTGCTGAAGATAAAGGCAGGGATTGTGGCACTGACAAAGGCTGACCTTGTGGATAATGACTGGATTCAGCTTGTTTCCGATGATATAAGAGATTTTGTGAAAGGGACATTCCTTGAGAACGCTGATATAATCCCTGTATCAGTAAAGACAGGATTTAATCTAAATATCCTGAAGGAGAAGATAAGGGAAACAGCCCTCAATGTCACACCCAAGTTGATAAACGGAATATTCAGGCTCCCTATCGACAGGGTGTTCACATTAAAAGGTTTCGGGACTGTGGTCACAGGCACAGCATTATCAGGGACAGTCACTCTGGACAGTCCTGTGGAAATCCTTCCATCAGGCATTACGAGCAAGGTAAGGGGCTTGCAGAGCCACGGCACATCTGTCGAAAAAGCATATGCAGGCCAGAGGATAGGAATTAATCTTCAGGGCGTTGACAGGGATTTGCTGAAGAGGGGAGATGTTGTAGTTACACAAGAACGGTTTGGTTCTACAAAGACAGTGGATGCAAAGCTTGAGATGCTGAAGGAAGCCCCTGTTGTTAAAAGCAGAAGCAGGGTTCACTTTTACTCAGGCACATCAGAGACCATTGCCAGAATTATTATTTATGATAAGGATGAGATAAATGCAGGGGAATCCTGTTACTGCCAGTTCAGGCTGGAAGAACCGGTTGTAGTGCTTTCAGGAGACAGATACATAATCAGAAGGTTTTCACCGCTTGAAACAATCGGCGGAGGAGAAATCCTTGACCCCCTGCCTGTTAAAAGAAAAAAGAATATGGGGGTGGATGACCTCGCAATTTTTGAAAAAGGAGGGCTGAAGGAAAAGATAGAAGTGCGTGTCAAAAGAGCGCTGTTTAAAGGCTGCACGATTTCCGAAATTGAGGGCTGGATACATGGAAATCTCCCTGAGATAAACTCTGCAATAGACCGGCTTATCTCAAAAGGGATATTGATTAGAAGTCAGGATAGCCTGTTCCATAGGGATAATTTTAATTTTTTTAAAGATGCATTGAAATCAATACTGACTTCATTTCACAAGGGGAATCCTCTGAAACCCGGCATGCCCAAGGAAGAACTGAAGGCAAAGATGGAAGCAGAAGGAAGGGGAATCGAAAGGGTGTTCAACCTGATTCCCATGATTGATGATGTCATCGTCGAAAAGGATATATTGAGGCTGAGGGATTTCAAGGTATCGCTTACCCATGTGGATGAGGATATGAAAGGCAGGATAATTTCGATATTGAACAAAGAAGGCTTTCAGCCGCCAATGAAAAATGAACTCGCACAAAAGGTATCCATTAAGGAAAAGGAAGTTGACGACTTTTTGAAACTCCTTATGCAGGACGGCTCCCTTGTGAGGATTAATGACTCTCTTTACATCACTGCTGAACAGTACAATAAAATGATTTCATTGCTGAAAGGTTTTTATTCCAAAAAGAACGAAATGACCGTAGCTGAATTCAGGGATATACTGGGGACAACGCGCAAATTTGCACTTCCTTTTTTAGAGTATCTCGACTCCAGCAAGATAACACTTAGAATTGGGGATGTCAGAAAATTCATGTTAAAATAAAGCTATGAAAAAGAAATTTATATGGATACCGGTAATTCTTCTCATAGGGTTTTTGCTTGGCGGAATAACCTATTATTTTCTAAGCACCATAACCACCACTTCATATAAGCCGTTTACGCCCCGCGTACCGAAGCAGATAGAAGAGGCGAGCAGGGCATTCTCAGAGATTGTGAAGGCGGTTTCCCCTTGTGTTGTAAATATATCGAGCACTAAGATTGTCAGAAGACAGCCGAGCCCTTTTGATGAGTTTTTTGAATTTTTCTATCCACTCCCTGACGGGCGTTCAAGAAAATGGAAGGAACAGAGTCTCGGCTCAGGCGTGATTGTTTCTTCTGACGGTTATATAGTGACAAACAATCATGTTGTTGAACAGGCAAGCGAGATAAAGGTAACGCTTATTGACAAAAAGAGCTTCAAGGCAAAGCTTATAGGTTCGGACCCCAAGACAGATATTGCAATTATTAAAATAGATGCAAAGGGACTGTCTGTTGTTCCATTCGGCGATTCAGAGAAATTGCAGGTTGGTGAATTTGTTCTCGCTATCGGCAATCCCTTCGGGTTGAGCCATACAGTAACTATGGGTATAATCAGTGCAGTAGGCAGGGCAGATGTCGGGATAGCTGATTATGAAGACTTTATCCAGACAGATGCTGCTATAAATCCCGGCAATTCCGGCGGTCCTCTGGTAAATATCAAAGGCGATATAATAGGTATAAATACTGCCATATTTTCCAAAACAGGCGGCTATCAGGGAATCGGGTTTGCTGTCCCGAGCAACATGGTTCGTGCAGTCAAGGAACAATTGACAAAAGAAGGAAAGGTTACACGGGGATGGATTGGCGTTACAATCCAGGAGCTCACGCCGGATATTGCCCAGAAGTTCGGGCTTAAATACTCACAGGGCGTCCTTGTCAGCGATGTTATTAAAGGAAGTCCGGCTTACAAAGCAGGTATTGTGCGTGGCGACATCATCATTGAATTCAGCGGCAAAAAGGTCAAGGATGTAGGCACTCTGAGAAACATGGTAGCCCAGAGCAAGATAGGCTCTCAGGTTGAGATTAAGATATTAAGGCGTGACAAAGAAATTACCGTAACAGCGACGATAACAGAATTGCCTGCTGACGGGTCAGAGGTCAGGCCGGGCTCTTCACCGAATATGGATATGGTCCAGAATGCATTTTCCGGAATAACAGTTATAGACCTGAACAGTAACATCGCAAAACAGCTCGGAGTGGATAAAGATGAAAAAGGAGTTGTCATTATTAAAGTTGACCCCGGAAGTTCTGCAGAAGAAGCAGGCATAAGAAAAGGGGATGTAATACAGGAAATAGACAGACAGCGGATCTCTAATCTGAACGAATTTAATAGGATTGCTTCTAAAATAAAAGCGCAGGATACTGTTTTGCTGTTCATTAATAGAGGCGGCAAAAAATTTTATGTCACATTACAGCCGCAGGGATAGGGGGATAAATTGTTATACATCTTTGCAAGAATAGCTGTTGCCATACTTTTTACAACAGTCGGTTATTTATACGGCATGAAATACGGCTCCACACTTTAC
Organism: Thermodesulfovibrio sp.; assembly: GCA_013824325.1. Taxonomy (GTDB): domain Bacteria; phylum Nitrospirota; class Thermodesulfovibrionia; order Thermodesulfovibrionales; family Dissulfurispiraceae; genus PNNP01. Next base: position 12,727 of record PNNP01000037.1, read on the forward strand.
GGAGTAATAGCAGGTTTATTTTTCGGAATATTCTCGGTTTTAGTTGAATCAAGACTGAAAAGGATATCTTTCGGCTCCATTCTTGGAGGGCTTCTCGGGCTGGGCATCGGGCTTCTATATGCCAATCTTCTTTTATTCCCGCTCCGTTATATTGTTACGGACGAGGCATGGACACTTTCATCGTTTGTGTTAAATACAGTTCTGGGATTCGGAGGTTTTCTATCGGGCATGTCTAAAGGAAAGAATTTCACTATTCCAGCCATAATGCGTTTGTTCAAGGGTCATGACATGGAAGAAGACCTCAAGATTCTCGATACGAGTGTGATTATTGACGGCAGGATAGCGGATATAATGGAGGTTGGTTTTTTGGAGGGTACATTCATTATCCCTCAGTTTATACTTCAGGAACTCCAGCACATTGCCGATTCTCCTGACCCCATGCGGAGGGCAAAGGGGAGGCGGGGTCTTGATATACTGCACCGCATACAAAAGCTGTCTAATGTTAAGGTCAAAATAGTGGAAGAGGACTTTCCCCGGATAAAAGAGGTTGATTCAAAGCTTGTAGCACTTGCAAGACTTTTCAATGCAAAGGTAATCACCAATGATTTCAATTTAAACAAAGTGGCACAGGTGCAGGGCGTATCCGTTCTAAATATAAATGAACTTGCCAGTGTCATTAAACCGGTGGTATTGCCGGGTGAAACGCTGAACTTATTCATTGTCAAGGAAGGGAAGGAATATAATCAGGGCGTTGCATATCTTGATGACGGGACAATGGTTGTTATAGAAAATGCAAGGAAACTGATAGGTAAAAATGCCGAGATAGTTGTTACAAGTGTTTTGCAGACAACTGCCGGAAGGATGATATTCGGCAAACTGAAGGATGAAGAGTAATTTTTTGAGCAGGTACAGGAATGGCAAATAATCAGGAAAAAAAGATTGTCGCCATAGTCCCTTCTGCAGGAGTCGGCAAAAGGTTCGGACGAAGAAAAAACAAACCCTTCCATCTCCTTTCAGGCAAGCCCCTGATTATCTGGTCACTTGAGGCATTACAGGGCGTGAAAGAAATCAAAGAAATAATTCCTGTAGTCAAGGAAGAAGACATGAAGACCGTTGCTTCACTCATCGAAAAATACAATATTTCAAAGGTCAAACGCATTGTGCCCGGTGGAAAAGAGAGGCAGGACTCTGTTTATAATGGCATCAAAGTGCTGAATGATGATGTGTCAGTAGTATTAATACATGACGGAGTAAGACCTCTTGTGGAAAAAGATTTAATAAAAAGAACCATAAGCGAGCTGAGAGGATTCGATGGAGTTATAGCAGGCGTGCCTGTTAAGGATACGATAAAAGAAGTCAGTAGCAAAGAAATGAATATTGTTGTTCTGCAGACACTGAACCGTAATGTGCTCTGGGCAATTCAAACACCGCAGGTTTTCAGATATAAAAAGTTAAGAGAGGCTTTTGAAAAAGCGAAACACGATAACTATTACGGGACTGATGATGCTGCGCTTGTTGAGCGGTACGGCGGCAGGGTGAAGATTGTCATGGGTTCATACAGGAACATAAAGATAACGACTTCTGAGGATATACAGGTTGCAGAAGCGCTTATCAGGATATAAGTGGAGTTGCCGCTGCCTAACGTGGAGTAGCTGAGACTTAACCTGACAGATAACGTTACCAGCATAAAAGAAGTTTTTGTGAAACAAAAATTTGGGTGAGCCTGAAGGGCGAATCTTTTATGCTGTGTTATATGAAGTGGCGGTTTTGTTCATTTTACTTTATACAACTTCAAAATATCTAAAATATATTTATCATTAGTTTGTGTCTCAATATTATTAAAGTCGTTAGCCAATATCATTTTCATAAGACTATTTTTTTGTTCCTTGTTCAGTGAATTGACTGTAGCATCTAATTTATTTCTATCCCCATTATTTAAATGACTATTTCTATAAATTATGAAATTTTCTGGCAATGTAAGTATCTTCAAGAATTCTTTTACATCTTTCCCAAATGCTTTTCCAAAGAATTGCTTTTGGGGACCAACTACCCCGTGAGTAGCGAGTAATATACATTGAACACCCCTCAAATATTTTTTATTCCAATGTTCCCCAATATATTTTCTGTTTTTACAAAACTCACCGCCTATTGGAGAATATTTCATCGGAAACGACCATATCTTACTTTTGTATCCTTTTCTCTCAAATTCCTCATTTAATTCTACATTGATCTTTAACCTTTCATAAAAATCTTCAGGGGTATCTTTAAAATTAAATAAGACATAATTGGATAAAGTTTTAATTCCGTGTTCCGCTGCCAATTTTACCTTTTCTATATAAATATATTTATATTTGATGTCATCAAAAGCTATACGCAAAGGTTTAATAGCAATTTCACTTAACAATCTCATTTTTTCTTTTGTAAGTAATCTCGCATCTATACCTTGATTAAAATCTACATAACGATTTAAATAAACCTTTTTCCCATTTGTGTTTAGAATATATTTAGCTCCTCTTTCAAAACCAATAGATTTTATCTCATCAATTATTTTTGGGAATTCTTCAGAGGCTAAAATATTATTATCAAGCAAAAGTAAATGTCTTTTCCCCCCAAAATTGTCCTTTATGGCTTTTACTTGCTTAGCAATTGATATGCTATTTGTAAATATAGGTTCAATAATTGGAACTGCACAAAATTTGCATTTTCTAATACAGCCCCTGGTAGCATAAGCAATATAAGAATCATTTGTTGGATAAGAATATTCTAATAGATGGTTAAATTTTGAATCTATGATTGAATGGTCTGGAAGAATGCAATCTATCTTATCATCATCCTTATAACCTAACTTACCTTTCTCATTTAGTAAACCCTCAACTATAGTTACATTAATTTCATCTTGTATTTTACTTTTCATTAAGGTAGCCATTACCCCACCAACAAAAATATTAGATGTATGTTTCACACTTTCGCTATAAAATTTTATAGTCTTAATAGTTTTATCCCAATAAAAGGTAAACAGGGTTGAGATATATATTCTATCCCAAAGTTGTTTTTTTAATTCTGCCGAACAACCTTTATAAAAAACTACATTATCCCCTTTTTGTTTATGATAGGTGCATATCTTCATTAATCCCAGAGGCGGATATTTATTTTTGTAATCAGGTTCTATAAGTAGAATGTTTTTCATAATGGCAAACACTTCTAACTTTTTATTCCTACTTTCTTACAAAAATTGTTAACTTCTTTGTAAAGATCTTTCAAAATATATTTTTTATTACCATCAGATTTAATTGCTTCTATTCTTTCTACTGAACAATCCTGTAGTATCTTTGTTGTTTTTTTGATCTGATTATAAAAACTATCTTCATGTTCAGGATGCCTATCTTTTGTCGTTTCAAGAGCATCATTAAATTCAACTTTCTCATCGAAGAATTCTTTTTTTGCCTTTTTATCTTTCAATACCTTATGTAAATCTCTAATTTCTTCCCCTCGCTTAAATCGCCCTTCTTTAATCGCTTGAATAGTATTGGGAATAATAGTGGATTCTTTAGATGCTAATTCTTTAATTTTCTTGTTTTTGACAAGTTCATAAAAATAACTAAATTTCTCTAAAGTGTAGACATTGTTTTCTACCATTAAGTCGTGAGCCTTAATGTGGTCTTCTACAAACTTTTCTGTTTGTGATATTGAATCTGCAATGTCTTTTAATGAATAGCCATAATCAATATTCATTCTTTTAAAATATGCAGCCTTTTCGTAAGTATCCCATTGGGTCTTGCCTTTAATATGCCAAGTCCCAAGTATAGAAAATATGACCTCATCTGAAGTACCATCTGGTATTACTCTAGATCTTATATATGACCACTTTAATATTTCATCTTCATCATTCTTTTGTTCCGCCTTTTTATATAGGTGCCGATATGCGCATAACCTTGAATTGCCTTCTAATACAATGTTATTTCTTACTAATATTTCATCAATGAGACCACCGTGTTTTTTTATATCTAGAAATAAATCATGGACAGAATCTACTTCTTCCCATAATGATTTTTCAATATCTTCATCCGAAATATCCTTATCTCTATATTTTTGTTTAATTATTGCGTTTACTCTCGGGTTTTCTTTCCAATAATGTAATTTAAAAATATCAATTTCCTCTATTTTGGTTTGAATTTTCTGTCCAATTACTACAATTTCATTTTTGCTTTTTTTATTCATTTATTGGA
>PNNP01000038.1 GCA_013824325.1 Thermodesulfovibrio sp.
TCTACCCAGGCATTAAGAACTCTTTGTGAGTTGAAAACACCGTCTTTGAGATACCATTCAGCATGGGGAATGATCTCTATCTGTCCTTTTTTTAGATATCTATCCAAATCAGGCACAACCATTCTCACTGCTTCTTTGGCTTCTTTTTCACTGAGTGGTTTTGAAGTAACCCACAGGCAGAATTCATTATTTTCTAATCCTGTCTTGAAATAAGGCACTAAAATATCAATGAGATCTTTTTTGTTATTATAAAATTGGCATAAGTGTGTGCCCCATGGAACATCACCTATGCTGTCTACTCCCGTTTTTCTCAGTTTTTTCTCCATCTCAGTCTAAAATTATATTCCCTTTGAATCACACTCCAAAATGCGTTTGCTGACATTAATAACAAATGCAACCAGTTCCATTATAATATTTTTCTCTAAAAACAACTACTAACTTTAATTTGCGAGCTGACTGATTATTTCTCCAGCACCTCTCTTATCTTTTTTAAAAGTTCATTCGGCGAAAGGGGTTTTGCAATAAAGTTTAACCCTTCCTCAAGAACTCCTGTAGCGTTCTGTCTGCCTTTCTTAATAATATCACATTCCCGATTCTTGTGATGTTGTTATATCAGCGCTGTGGACAATAAAGCTGTTATAATAATCATATGCCATCAACCAAACGGTTACGGTTTTTTTTATTATCCCTTTTTGCAATATTTATCGGTGTTTCTGCCGGGTTTATTTACTGGGGAGTTTCTGACCTGCCCGAGATAAAATCCCTCGAAGGCTACTCGCCTATGCAGTCTTCTTTTGTATACTCTTCAGACGGCAAAATTTTGGCAGAACTCTATCTTGAGAGGAGGAATTTTATCCTTTATTATGATATCCCTGACAGGGTAAAAAAGGCTTTTGTAGCAATTGAAGACCAGCGTTTTTATTCCCATCCCGGCGTTGATTTCATCGGCATCCTTCGGGCTATTTACAGAGACATAAAGGCAAAAGGCATTGTGGAAGGCGGAAGCACGATTACCCAGCAGCTCGCAAAGATGCTCTTTTTGAAACCCGAGAAGAGCATCACAAGAAAGATAAAAGAGGCAATTATCTCTGCCCAGATAGAAAAGCGATACACAAAGGATGAGATACTGGGCATGTATCTGAATCAGGCTTATTTCGGAACGAGGGCATACGGAATCGAAGCTGCTTCAAATACATTCTTCCAGAAATCTGTAAAAGAATTATCGCTGTCTGAGGCAGCTCTGCTTGCAAGCATGCTGAAGGCTCCCACCTTGTATTCACCGTTTAAAAATCCTGAAAAGGCATTGGCTCGAAGAAATCTGGTTTTGAAAAATATGCTCCAGCTCGGTTTTATATCCGCAGAGGAATATCTGAAAGCAAATGCTGAACCTCTGCCGGTCAAGGCTTATTTTAGAAAATATGAGGCACCTTATTTTGTGGAATTTCTGAGACAGCAGCTTGAAGCAAAATACGGCGATAAGATATATACATCGGGTCTCAGGATACAGTCCACCATTGATTCCAATATGCAAAAGATTGCAGAGGATGCAATAAAAACAGGAATCAGGTCAATTGAAAAGCGTGTGAAACCGGGAGTTCAGGCAGCGCTGATAGCAATTGACCAGAGAAACGGGCATATAAAGGCAATGGTCGGCGGTACTGACTTCTGGGAAACACAGTTTAACAGGATAACCATGGCACTGAGACAGCCGGGCTCGGCTTTCAAGCCGTTTGTTTATGTAACCGCATTTGAACAGGGAATGACAGTAGAAGATGAAATCCTTGACGGGCCTATATCTCTGCCCGCAGGAAAGCCTAACACTATGTGGTCTCCTAAAAATTATGACAATAAATACAATGGAAATGTTTCTTTAAAAACAGCCCTTGCCATGTCCTTAAATGCCGCAACAGTGCGGCTTGCCCATAATATAGGAATCGAAAAAATTATCGAAACTGCCAAAAGATGCGGAATCAACAGTACGCTTCAGCCTTACATTGCCATTGCGCTCGGCGCATCGGATGTTACACCTCTTGAATTGACAAATGCATACGCAACATTTGCAACAGGCAGAAAAATAGAACCTGTACCATACCTGAAAATCCTCAAAAGAGACGGTATCCTTTTGGAGGAAGTTTTCCCGTCCTCCAAACAGGTGCTCTCACCAGAAACCGTGGACAAAATAAGAGAGCTTCTGAGGGCTGTGGTTGAGGCAGGAACAGCGACAAAGGCTAAAGAGCTTAAAAAAGTTGTTTACGGCAAAACAGGCACAACAAATGATTTTTCTGATGCGTGGTTTATAGGTTTTGATGACAGGCTGGTGGTAGGCGTATGGGTCGGAAGGGATGACCACAAGCCCATAGGGCGCAAAGAGGCTGGTTCCCGCTCAGCGCTGCCTATATGGATTGAGTTTATGAAGAATGTGCAGTAATGCCTATATCAGAGCATAGTAATATCCCTCCCTAAAATGATAAAATGAAAATCAATGGGAAAAACAATTGTTATAGCCAATCAAAAAGGCGGGGTCGGAAAAACAACAACTGTCATAAACCTTGCTGCCTCTCTTGCCCTTGAGAAAAAAGATATACTCGTCATAGACACAGATCCTCAGGGCAATCTTACAAGCGGTCTCGGCATTGACAGGGACAGCATTCATAAAAGTCTTTACGATATTTACACAGGCAGGTTTCCGATAGAGGAAGTAATTATTGAAACAGCTTTTCAGCGCCTTTACATTCTCCCTTCGACCATAGACCTCCTCGGCGTTGAATTGGAGCTGGTCAACAAAGAAAAAAGGGAAAGCATCCTGTCCGGTGCAATAGCCAAGATAAAAGACCGCTACCGCTATATTTTCATTGACTGTCCGCCGTCCCTTGGTCTGCTTACACTCAATGGACTTGTTGCTGCTGACTCTATCCTCATTCCTGTTCAATGCGAGTATTATTCCCTTGAAGGGCTCGGACTTCTGTCGCGCACACTAAAACTTGTCAGGACATCTTTTAACCCTGCGCTGGACATAGAGGGGATACTGCTCACTATGTTTGATATACGCAATACCCTCTCACATCAGGTTGCAGAAGAGGTCAGGAAATTTTTCAAAGAAAAGGTTTATCATACCATCATACCGAGGAATGTAACCCTTGGTGAGGCGCCAAGCCACGGCAAGCCGGCAATCTTCTACGATTCCCACTCAAAAGGCGCCCAGAGCTATCTTGCACTTGCAATGGAGATATTGTATGAAAAACGCACTCGGTAAAGGACTTGAAGCACTGCTGCCTGAAAGGGGAGATGAGATTGTCAGAATTGATATTGAAAAAATCATCCCTAATGAAAACCAGCCGAGAAAAATATTTAGGGATGAGTCGCTGAAGGAGCTTTCTGCTTCCATAAAGGAACGGGGCATTCTTCAGCCTGTTATTGTATCAAAGGTTGGAGACGGCACATTCAGACTGATCGTAGGAGAACGCAGATGGAAGGCTGCCGCGCTCGCAGGATTAAAAAAGATTCCAGCCCTTATCAAAGACGTGTCTTCCCAGGATGCCATAGAGATAGCACTTATAGAAAATATTCAGAGAGAAGAGCTTAATCCTGTTGAGACTGCCGAGGCATTCCAGAGATTGCTCAGGGAATTTCGTCTGACACAGGAAGACTTATCAAACAAAGTCGGCAAGGACAGGGCAACCATTGCCAATTATCTCCGCATCCTTAAATTGCCTGATGAAATAAGACATCTGATGAATAACGACAGCCTTTCAATCGGACATGCAAAGGCATTGCTGACACTTGAAAACAAACAGAAACAGATATGGGCTGCAAAAGAGATAGTTAAAAAAGGTCTGAGTGTAAGGGCTGCAGAGTTTTTATGCAAAAAAATATCCCCGCCGCCAAAGCCAAAAAAGAAGAAAGAAAAACTTTTAGAGGTTGAAGACCTTGAAAACAAACTTATAAGAGCACTGGGCACAAAGGTAAGAATTTTCCATAAAGATAAAAGAGGAAGAATAGAGATAGAGTATTACTCCCTCGATGAACTTGACAGACTGCTTGAGATTTTATTGAAGGGATAATGGTTGCAGAGCCGATGACGTTCTCGTTGCAAAAGAAGCCTGAAAGGTTTGAACGTTTGTCTTTTCCGCCATGTTAGGCGACTATTGTGGCACTTTATCGTCCTTCAACATCAAGCAGATTTGACTTCTTTTTTAACGTTCTTAATAAAAGATAAGTTATTAATCCAATAATGAATAATAAGCCCCAGCCTATATCTAACTGTAATTTTCCTTCTACAAATAAGTCTTCGAGGGCATCAAGAACAGGAAAAGATGTAGTTATCACAAAGAAGGCAGTGTATTCTCTCTTGAGAACATTTTTGAATGAAAAGGGTAAAACGGGTTTTTGCCAATTCTTGAACTTCGGCAGAAAAGCCGGAGTCTTTCCTGCCCATTCTGAAAATAAAACTCCATACTTTGCCAGTAAAAATGCTTCTTCCGCAAACATTATACGTTCGTAATATATAAAAAATGCCAAAACAGCAATTAACGCAAACCACCACACTTGAATAAACAATATTATTCCCAAGAAAATTATAAAATTACCCAAATAAAGAGGATGCCGAACCACTGAATACATTCCAGTAGTATTAAGCACTTCTGCAATCTGTTCCTTTGTATTTCTGCCTGATGTTCCTTTTGGGGTGTAACCTATGGTAAGGCAACGAATGGTAAGGCCGACAAAAGATAATAACAAACATAAAATCTCCCAAAAGAGATCACTTACGCCTAAGACCCTTTCAAAAAATTCAGACTCATTTAAGGCAATTAATAAGATTGGAAGTATTAATAAAGGCAAGTAACTTCGCCATCTAAAAAGCCAATTGCCTTGCTTTTCTAATTCATTATGGATAGTCATTTATTAGCTCCCCAATAGTGCCACAACAGTCGCCTAACTTGTTCATAGCCGCAATTGTTTCGTATATATCCCTGATTTCGGGGTTGTAGACGAACCTGTTTCGTCTATCCCGATTTTGAACGAAATGAAGATTATAGTGGAAAGCAACTGTTATTCTGCCATTTGCATCTTTGCTGATAATCACCCCGGTTCCATGAACAAAATCCTATCAAATATCATCCTTAGTGTCAAGTTCAGACACGCATTGTCATGACAAGTAAAAAGAGCTTAAAGTTATTTGCTCAACTCATTAAGCAGGACTATATTTATTTCTTTTGCTTTTTTCAGTTGTCCGTCATTGGTGACGAAAACAGCAGCCCCTTCTAAAATTGCAGTTGCTATCTGAATAGCATCGGGGGTTTTGATAGAATATTTAGCCCTTAATGTTGATGCCATATCTGAAACCTTCAGGTCCAAAGGACAAAATTTTAAATTGGGGAATGTTAGAAGAAGGTCCCTGTAATCAGATATAACCCTGGTTATCCCTTCCATCTTTGGTTTCACAAGAATTTCCAGAAGAGTTACAAAAGAAGTTACAGCATTATATTTCCCTTTCTCAATATCAACGAATAGTTTTTCTGTTATGTGTGAAAAATCCGGATGGTCTTCAAGATGATAAATAAAGACCATTGTATCAATACCGATAATCTGCCCTTCAGAGATTCTTCTCACCAGGATTCCCTTTCTTTCCTCACATATTTGGCAGGGTCAATGCCTTTCCAGACATCCTTGTGCAAACCTCTAAGTTTTTGAGAATAGCTCTTCGGCTTTTGTTTGAGGACAATCTTGTCGTCCACTGCTTCAATGATAAGTTCATCCCCTTCTGTTATTCCGACAATATTTCTAATTTCCTTGGGTATGACGATTTGACTCTTTTTCCCCAATTTTGTTGTTATTGGCATATTCTTCCTCCTTATCTATTATTGGTATGAATTATATCAAAAAAGTAGGAAATTGGCAATATCATCTAACTGGACTTCCCTGTTCTTTGAACCAGAAAGATTGGCGCAAAAATATTATTGAAACAGCTCTCTCTTTTCTTTAATAGATGCCCCTATGAATGCGCGGAATAGCGGATGTGGTTCAATTGGTCTTGATTTGAATTCCGGATGGAACTGACAGCCCAGAAACCACGGATGGCCTTTCAGCTCCATTATTTCAACAAGCTCTCCGTCAGGTGACACGCCGCTGAATACCATGCCCTCTGCAGCAAGGATTTCCCTGTATTTGTTATTGAATTCGTATCTGTGTCTGTGCCTTTCTGATATTTCCTTTATCCCGTATGCTTTGAAGGCATGCGTTCCATCCTTAAGTATGCAGGGATATGCGCCGAGCCTCATTGTTCCGCCCATCTGTGAATCAAGGGAGCGCTCTTCTATCCTTCCTGTCCTGTGGTTATACCATTTCTCCATAAGATAAATTACAGGGGCTTTTACATTCGGGGCGAATTCAGTGCTGTTGGCTGAGAGATTACAAACATTGCGGCTGAATTCAATAACAGCGCACTGCATTCCGAGGCATATGCCGAAATATGGAATCTTTTTTTCCCTTGCATATCTTATTGCCTCTATCTTGCCTTCTATCCCCCTGCTGCCAAATCCGCCCGGGACAAGAATGCCGTCTGCTTCCGACATAAATCTATCTGCCCCTTTCGCCTCTATATCTTCTGCATCAACCCAGTGTAAATTTACCCTTGCATTATTAGCAATTCCGCCGTGAATAAGCGCTTCTTCAAGGCTCTTATACGAATCCCTCAGCCCGACATATTTGCCCACTATCGCAATATTGCTTTCAAATTTTGGATGCTTTATTTTCTCCACAACATCAGCCCATATGGAAAGGTTTGGTTCTACTGTATTGAGTGACAGCTTTTTTTCTAAGAGTTTGTCAAGCCCTTCTGATTTGAAGACAAGGGGGACTTCATAAACTGTTTCAACATCTATTGCTGCAATAACAGCGTCTATATCAAGGTTGCAATGGATTGCAATCTTTTTCTTCATGTCAGGAGGCAAGGGCCTGTCAGTCCTGCAAAGGAGTATGTCAGGCTGAATGCCTATCTCTCTTAACTCATTGACGCTGTGCTGGGTTGGTTTGGTTTTTAGCTCACCTGCTGTTTTTATGTAAGGGACAAGGGTTAGATGGGCATAAAGCACATTTTCTCTGCCTACATGATATCTGAACTGTCTTATGGCTTCAAGAAACGGCAGGCTTTCGATGTCGCCAACTGTGCCGCCAATCTCTACTATCACTATATCATATCCGCCTGTATCGGCGGACTTTATGGCTTCTTTTATTTCATCGGTTATATGGGGTACAACCTGAACTGTATCTCCGAGGTAATCACCCCTGCGCTCTTTGGTGATAACATTGTTGTATATCTTGCCGGTAGTATAGTTATTAAAGACTGACATTCTTGCATGGGTAAACCTCTCATAATGTCCAAGGTCCAAATCTGTCTCGCATCCATCATCAGTAACAAAGACCTCTCCATGTTCGAACGGGCTGAGTGTTCCCGGGTCAACATTGATGTAAGGGTCAAGCTTCTGCATGATGACACTGAGCCCCTTTGCCTCAAGAAGCGCGCCTATTGCTGCAGCAGCAATGCCTTTTCCTAAAGCTGATACAACACCGCCTGTTATAAAGATGTACTTAGGCATTTTGTAACCCTCTCCAGATCCATTGGCGTGTCCACGCCGATGGTTTCAAATGCTGTTTCCTTAACCTTTATTGAAAAGCCGTTCTCCAGTGCCCTTAGCTGTTCAAGTTTTTCTATCTCTTCAAGCTTTGTTGGTGATAAGCTTGAAAACTTTAACAATGCGTATTTCTTGAAGGCATATATGCCTATATGTTTGAACATGCTTATCTTTTGCATCTCCGAATCCTGTATCCTGTATCCTGTATCCTTGAATATGTCCCTGTGATAAGGGATTGGAGCCCTCGAAAAGTACAGTGCGAACCCTTCTGCATTAAAGACAACTTTGACTATATTCGGGTCTGCCACCTCTGAGGCATTCTGTATTCTCTTTGCAAGAGTGCCTATCTCAGCCCTTTCATCATCCATAAGCCTTATTACACCATCAATCATCTCCGGCATTGTCATCGGCTCGTCGCCCTGAACATTAACAATTATATCCGAATCCTGAATTTTGAATAATGAATTGTGTATTATTGAAACCGCTTCTGCAATCCTGTCAGAGCCTGACCTGTGCTTATCAGAAGTCATGATTGCCTTTCCGCCGAATCCCTCAACAGTATTATAAATTAGTTCATTATCAGTTGCCACAAAAACATCTTTAACATATTTTGCCTTTTTTGCCCTTTCACATACATGCTGGATTAAGGGTTTTCCTAAGAGGTGACAAAGGGGCTTTCCGGGGAATCGGGTCGAACCGTACCGAGAGGGTATAATAACAATAGCGGACATATTATTTTTATGATACCATAAAAGATATCGAATTGATATTATATATACAGTTTTAAAAAAGAATGACGGACAGACCAAAAACAAGAATATATATGCTTTTCATTTCTTCCCTCTTATCGGGGGCCCTGCTGTTTTTGTCATTTCCGGAAAAAGATTTTTATCTGCTTGCATGGATTGCATTAGCACCTCTCTTAATTGCGCTTTATGACACGGGGAAGAAGGAGTCATTCATTGCCGGTTTGCTGACAGGCATTGTGTATTTTTTCGGCACTACATACTGGATTTACCATTCTCTGTACAGATACGGTTCAATCCATTTAATCCCGAGCATGTTAATCGTCTTCCTGTTATGTCTTTATCTGAGCCTGTATCCTGCGCTGTTCTCTTTTGCTTATTCCGTGCTCATCAAAAAGACAACCCTTCCTGCTTTGTTTATAGCGCCTGTGCTCTGGACAACCCTTGAGTTTATCCGCTCGTATGCACTGACAGGCTTCCCGTGGTCAAGTCTCGGATACAGCCAGTATAATTTTCTGCACTTTATCCAGATAGCTGACGTAACAGGCATTTACGGCATCTCCTTCCTGCTGGTAGCCTTTAACGGCGGGATTGCTGATCTGTTTCTGCTGAACAAAAAAAAGATGAAACAGCCCCTTTACTCTTTTCTTCCTACTGTTACAGGATTCATTCTCTTATTCATTGTGCTAATCGCAACATTTTCATACGGCTCTTACAGACTGCATCAAAACAGGGAAGGACGCAATTTAAAAATCAGTATAGTTCAGGGAAATATCGAGCAGGATAAAAAATGGGATGCTGCATATCAACAGGCGGTATTTGATGTGTATAAGGATTTGTCAACCGTTGCCTCGCAGGGCAAGCCGGATATGATTGTCTGGCCCGAAACCTCGGTACCTTTTGTTTTTGGAGGGGACAGGGTGCTTACAGAAAATCTTGTCTCTTTTCATCGCCAACTGGATTCATATTTGCTTTTCGGAAGCATTCTGCTTAAAGACAGTGCAAACTCTCGCTATTCCAACGGTGCTGTGCTCCTTGACAGAGATGGAAAAGTTTCCTACATTTATGATAAAATTTATTTAGTCCCTTTTGGAGAATATGTTCCTCTCAGGAACATATTATTTTTTGTAGACAAACTGACTTATGGAATCGGGGATTATGTTCCCGGAGACAGTTATATCAAAGCGGTAACTCCATTTGGAAGCTTTGGCACGCTAATCTGTTATGAAATAATATTCCCTGGGCTCGTGAGGAAATTTTACACCCACGGCGGGGACTTTATTGTGACGATAACCAATGATGCGTGGTTTGGAGATACGGGTGGGCCGTATCAGCATTTTGATATGGCTGTATTCAGGGCAATAGAGAACAGGAAACCTGTTATAAGGGCCGCAAACACCGGCATATCAGGGTTCATAGACAGCAACGGGAGGATTATGGATAAAACACAATTATTCAAAAGAACTGTCCTTTTTAAAGAGATTAAGACTGACAGAACAATGACTGTGTATACTAAATACGGAGACTTATTCTCGTATCTATGCATTGTTCTGTTCATGCTTTTAATAATAAAACCGCGCAAATAGATTAAAAGAAAATAATTTGGAGGGATATAACATGTTGTTACAAAACGAGCTTCAGGAAGAAATTAAAGGATTAAAAGAAGAGCTAATCTCATTAAGAGGTTATCTTTGATGTAGAAAAGCTGAAAGTAGATTTATTAAAACTCGAAAAAGAGCTTTCTTCAGAGGATGCATGGACATCTCCCGAAAGAATAAAAGATCTCCAGATGGCACGGGCAGAAATAAAGGAAACTGTTGAGCCTGTAGATACAATCCTTTCCAAAATCGTTTATATTGAAGAGTCTCTCGGTATTTTAAACGAAGAAGAAGGCGAGATATTCCTTGAAGAACTCAAAAAAGAGATAAAAGAATTAAAAAAATCTGTTGATAACATGAAGTTAAAACTCCTCCTTTCAGGAGAGATGGACAGAAATAATGCTATCGTAAACATACATCCAGGAGCAGGCGGTACAGAGAGTCAGGACTGGGCGCAGATACTCATGCGCATGTACCTGCGGTGGGCTGAAAATCACGGTTTTAAAACAGATATTGTTGACCTGCAGGTTGGCGAGGAAGCAGGAATCAAGGGAGTGACTTTTACTGTCACAGGACAGTATGCATACGGCTATTTGAAGCCAGAGGCAGGCATTCACAGGCTTGTAAGAATCTCCCCTTTTGATGCAAACAAGCGAAGACATACCTCTTTTGCTGCAGTGCTTGTATACCCTGAGATACAGGATGATATTACTGTTGATGTTAAAGAGGAAGATTTGCGGATAGACACCTTTAGGGCATCCGGTGCGGGAGGACAGCATGTAAACAAAGTCTCCTCTGCTGTAAGGATTACTCATATACCTACCGGAATAATCGTTTCATGCCAGAGTGAGAGATCACAGTTTAGAAATAAGGAACTGGCAATGAGGATAGTAAGATCAAGGTTTTATGATCTATCAATAAAGATAAGAGAAAAGAAACTGGAAGATATTATTGGTGATAAAAAAGAGATATCATGGGGTAATCAGATAAGGTCTTATACTCTTCAGCCTTATCGTCTTGTAAAAGACCACAGGACTAATCTTGAGATTGGAAATGTAGATGCTGTTCTTGACGGAGATATTGATGGGTTTATCCTTGAATATTTGAAGTCTGTGAAAATAGTAAAGAATGGCGTAAATAAGTAAGAAATGATAGGTAACTACTACTATTCTTTATATATGTATAGTAGTAGTAATAGGAACTGTGTATTTGTTAGTAAAGTATATAAATTTTTTAATAACAAGGGGTTGTATTAAGCATAAGTGAGAGGCTTTCTTGGTATTAAGAAAGTGATTCTGTGAAGAAAAAATTTATCACCGTATAATGAACATTTTATTGCCATGTTTTTATATATAAGATATAATGTGCAAGGGCAAACAGCAGAGTTTTTAACAATTGTTGATTACTTGTTGAAAAATATATGAATAACGCGATTTTAATTTAATGATTTGAGACAATGGCTACGGATGTGAGCAAAGAAGATTTCTGGAGCAGCGCTCTTTTCAAGATAGCTGAGAAGGTGGGTGACAGCGTTTTTGATCTGTGGTTTAAGCCCATAAAACTCATACAGCTAAAGGATAGAAGTGCGCTTGTAGAGATTCCCAATAGATTTTTCAGGGACTGGATAGAGGACAATTATCCTGCTATTATTGCAGAAGCGATTGAAGGCGCGGTCGGATATCCTGTAGCAGTAAGATATAAAATTGCTGAAAAAGAGAATGGTGTATTGAAAAAACTTGATTCAGTGCGCGAAAGCAGGAGGATGAAGCTTGCAAGTAAAGGAATATATCTTAACCCTAAATATACATTTGATACCTTTGTGGTTGGTCCAAGCAATCAGTTTGCACAAGCTGCTGCAAAGAGAATAGCTGAAAAACCAGGTTATTCCTATAATCCCCTGTTCATATACGGCGGCGCAGGACTTGGAAAGACGCATCTCATTAATGCCATAGGAAACGTTATTATAGATAAAAACCCCGGGACTTTAATCTATTATGTTTCGGCAGAACAGTTTATCAATGAAGTTGTTGCATCAATAAGACATGATAAGATGGGAGAGTTCAAGGATAAATACAGAAATGCAGAGGTGCTGCTTGTTGATGATATACAATTTATTGCCGGCAAACCAGCTACGCAGGAAGAGTTCTTTCACACATTCAATGCGCTTTATGAAAAACAGCGCCAGATTGTGATTTCGAGCGACAGGGCACCGATGGAAATATCCGATATTACGGACAGGCTAAGGTCAAGATTCAGCATGGGGTTGCTTGCAGACATACAGCCGCCTGATGTTGAAACAAAGATGGCGATTTTGTACAAGAAGGCGGATATGGAAAGGATGATAATACCCGAGGATGTTGCATATTTTATAGCTTCGAGGGTGAAGTCAAATGTGAGGGAACTGGAAGGATGCCTTATAAAGCTCGGGGCGCATTCGTCACTAACAAGCATGCCTATAGACATAAATATGGCAACGAGAGTCCTGAAAGACTTGATATCCGAGGAAGACAGACCTATAACTGT
This sequence comes from Thermodesulfovibrio sp., assembly GCA_013824325.1. Taxonomy (GTDB): domain Bacteria; phylum Nitrospirota; class Thermodesulfovibrionia; order Thermodesulfovibrionales; family Dissulfurispiraceae; genus PNNP01. The sequence goes on from PNNP01000038.1 coordinate 12,499, forward strand.
TGACTTGATACAAAAGGCTGTCTGCGAATATTTCGGAGTAAAGATGCAGGAACTAAAAGCAAGGAAAAGGACAAAAGAAGTAGTGAATGCAAGGCAGATAGCAATGTATATATCAAAGCAGCATACCCACCTGTCTTTAAGCGAAATCGGCAGGTCTTTCGGAGGCAAAGATCATGCAACTGTAATCTATTCCTGCAAACAGGTGGAAGAAAGAAGAAAAGCTGATGAGAACCTCAATAAAAGCATTGAGAATATTATAAAACGGGTAAAAGCCTGACATAGGAGGGGATAATGAAAGTAAAGGTTGACAGGGACGAGTTGCAAAAAAAGCTTTCTGACATTCAGAACATAGTGGAAAAGAAAAATACCATGCCGATTCTGAATCATTTCATGCTCACTGCTGAAAAGAAGGGCGGTTACATTACCGCCACAGACCTTGAGACAGCCCTTAAAGAGCCTATTATGCTTAATGTTCAGGAAGAGGGCAGGATGTGTATTCCTGCAAGAAAGTTATTTGAGATTGCAAGAGAGATGGCGGGGGAAATAGCACTTGAATCAACAGACCCCCAGTGGTTAAAGGTTAAATGCGGAAAGAGCCATTTCCGCCTTGCATGCCTTTCGCCGGATGAATTCCCCGCATGGCCCTCCCTTGAGGCGTCAAGCGAAACCGAGGAGATAGAGATAGACTCCCTTACCCTCCTTGATATTATAGAGAGGACACTTTATGCAGCAGGCGAAGCAGACACCCGCTATGTTTTAAACGGACTGCTTTTTCATATAATGAAGGGCGGAGTATTAAATGTTATCGGGACAGACGGCCACAGATTAGCCCTTTCACAGAAGTCAATCGGCTCAGGCCCCAAAGAAGAAAAGAAGTTGATTATTTCAAGAAAGTCCGTGGCAGAGCTCAGAAGATTTCTTAACGAAGAAGCAAAGCCTGTAAAATTAGTCATGTCAAAGAACCATGTTCTGTTTGTTGTTGATGGCATCCAGTTTCTTACAAGACTGATTGAGGGAACATATCCGAATTATGAGCAGGTTCTGCCATCCTCCAACAACAAGGTTGTGAGTGTTGACAGAAACCTTCTGGCAAAGTCTTTGAGAATGGTTTCAATAATGAGCAAAGAGAGGAGTAACGCTGTAAAGGTTGATATTGATTCAAAGAACATGACCATTTCAGCTTCAAATCCAGACCTCGGCGAAGCAAATGATGAGATTGCCGTTGATTATTCAGGGGATGCAATGACAATGGCATTTAACGCAAAATATCTGCTTGACGCACTGAATGTCATGAATGCAGAAACGGTTGTTTTCAAGCTTAATGAGCCTCTCAGCCCGGCTCTTATAATGGAGAGGGAAAAGGAAGACTACAAATGCGTTGTAATGCCGATGAGGCTGTAAAACCGTAATCAGTACTTATTACGCATCACTCATCACAGATTTAAAAGGAAGGAAAATGGACGAAACCAATACAGAACAGATAAACGATTCATACGGTGCAGAAGAAATAAAGATTTTAAAGGGCCTTGATGCTGTCAAGGTCAGACCTGCAATGTACATCGGCTCAACAGGGATTGAAGGGCTGCACCATCTTGTATATGAAGTCGTTGATAACAGCGTTGATGAAGCCCTTGCCGGCTACTGCACGAATATTGAAGTAATTCTTCATCTCGACGGCAGTTGCACAGGAATAGATAACGGCAGGGGGATACCGGCCGAACCGCATCCCAGCGACCCCAAGGGAAGGTCTGCTGCTGAAATAGCTCTCACAGAGCTGCATGCAGGCGGTAAATTTGAGTCAAAGGCATACAGGATTTCCGGCGGGCTCCACGGAGTCGGGGTTTCGGTTGTAAATGCACTTTCAGAATGGCTTGAGATGGAGATAAAACAGAACGGGCTTGTGTATCAACAGAGATTTGAGAGGGGAATCCCTGTAAGCGAACTTAATACCGTCGGAAAGACAAAAGGAAGAGGCACTAAAATAGTATTTAAACCCGACCCTGAAATCTTTGAAATCACGGAATTCAATTATGACATCCTTGCCCAGCGACTCAGGGAGCTTGCATTTCTGAACAAGGGACTGCATATCAGTATAACTGATGAAAGGACATCCCAGCAGAAGGACTTTTATTATAAGGGCGGGATTGAATCATTTGTCGAACATCTCAATAAAAACAAAACCCCTGTTCATTCCAAGCCGATATATATCAACGGCGAAAAAGAAGAAGTCATTGTTGAGATCGCCCTTCAGTACAATGACGGGTATGTGGAAAACATATTTACATTTGCAAATAATATCAATACAAGAGAAGGCGGAACCCACCTTATCGGCTTTAAATCTGCATTAACAAGAACCGCAAACAGCTATGCATTGTCCAGCGGGATAATAAAAGAAGGGAAAGAGAGCATCTCAGGCGAGGACATAAGGGAAGGACTTACTGCGGTTATAAGCGTGAAACTGCCCAATCCCCAGTTCGAGGGACAGACAAAGATGAAACTCGGAAACAGCGAGGTCAAGGGAACGGTTGAGTCCATTACAAATGAAGCCCTTTCCACATACTTTGAAGAAAACCCGGCTACTGCCAGAAAGATTATTGAAAAGGCAATACAGGCAGCGCGGGCAAGGGAAGCAGCAAGAAAGGCAAGGGAACTGACAAGGAGGAAGGGTATTCTGGAAGACACCGGGTTGCCCGGCAAGCTTGCTGATTGCTCTGAAAAAGACCCGGCAAGGTCAGAACTCTTTATAGTAGAGGGCGACTCTGCAGGCGGCTCTGCAAAACAGGGCAGGGACAGGCGTTTTCAGGCGATATTGCCTCTGAGAGGAAAGATTCTGAATGTTGAAAAGGCGCGTTTCGATAAAATGCTGGCTTCCGAAGAGATTAAAACACTGATAACAGCACTGGGAACGAGCATAGGGCCCGACGACTTCGATATATCAAAATCAAGGTATCATAGAATTATAGTCATGACAGATGCTGATGTTGACGGTGCTCACATCAGAACGCTTCTTCTCACATTTTTTTATAGGCAGATGCCTCAGCTTATAGAAAAGGGATATTTATATATTGCCCAGCCGCCGCTTTTCAGGGTTAAAAAGGGAAAGACAGAGAGATATGTGCAGAACGAAACAGAGCTGTTAAAGATACTCTTTGAACTCGCTGCAGACGACATTACTGTTATAACGCCTTCCGGAGGCATTGGCGGGAAAAGGCTCATTACCTATCTCAAAAAAGCATCAACATACGATAAGCTTCTGGACTGGTTTGGCAGGAGAAGAAATGACCCGGAGATTATAGAACTGCTGCTCAAATGGAATGCAGGCAAGGATGTTCTTAAAACCAAAGACACAACAAGCGAGCTCTTAGAGCGAATTCTGCAAAAATGCCCTGATGTCAAACAGGGAGAAATAGTATTTGATGAAGAACACGAAACCCATGAGGTAGAAATAAGAAGGCATAATTATAAGCAGAACATTTCCTTTTCCTTCTTTGCTTCTCCGGAATTCAAGGAAATCCTGACGCTTTACAGGGAAATCATTGGCGCACTTGGTGAGCCGTCTTATAAATTGAGCATAAAAGGTGAGACAAAAGAAGTATCTTCATTAAAAGGGCTTTTGACGACTGCATTAGAGGTTTCAAAGAAGGGCTTGAATATTCAGAGATACAAGGGGCTCGGCGAGATGAATCCGCATCAGTTATGGGAGACGACTATGGACCCCGAAAAGAGGATGCTGTTACAAGTCGCGGTGGAGGATTCTGTTAATGCGGATGAAATATTCACGATACTGATGGGAGATCATGTCGAGCCGAGAAAAGACTTCATCGTCAAGCACGCACTTGAGGCGAGGAATATAGATATTTAAGGCATGCTGTAGGATAACGCATATCGTGAAATTTTGTAACGCATAATACTGGAAACACGCAATATTGCGTGCTCAAAAGCGCAATATTATAGAAAATCAGTTAAACCTGAGTACAATTGAATATAGCTTAAACTAGTAGTGGAGTCAATATTCGAGGCCACTCTATTATTTCAGTTTGCTTGTAGACTAAGTAAAAACTTGCTTCCTAATCAACACCCATTGACAGAATTTGCCGAAATATGTATGTTTTAGGCAGCAATCATAGTTGAAATATCCATAGCACTTTGGATAGATCTCTTAAGGTGGGATATACGAACCTAA
>PNNP01000039.1 GCA_013824325.1 Thermodesulfovibrio sp.
TAAATTAGTATAATTCAGTTAAATAAGTGATATAATCAAAAAGAGCTGTTTCATTTGCTATATTTTTGCTTTTGCATAGGCATAAAGGAAAATAAATGAAATTTGCCGCAAAACTTGCAATATTATTCTCTGGAATCTTCCTGATTCTCGGTGTGATTGTTTCTTATTTCATTTACACCTCAAACATTAAATCATTAGAAGAGCAAATCACAGATAAATTAGAAGAGCAGGCATTTCATGCTATGGATAAACTGGACAGGATGCTTTTTGAAAAAAGCGCAAATATTAAGATGTTAACCACTGACCCTGTAATCATGTCAAGGGATTCTACACCAAAACAGATTACAGAAAAATTAAAGACGTTTGAGAAAAATTATAAGGTTTTTGTTTATATGTCGCTTTTTGATTTAAACAGACTAAGGATAGCTGACACATCAGGAAAGAATATCGGCAAACAGCATCCATTCACAGAATACTGGCAGGAAATTGCAGAAGGCAATGATTTTGTTATGGATGCATACATGTCCGGAGCCCTTCAAGAGGCAGTAATTTATTTTGCGGCTGTAGTTAAAGATGAAAAGGGCTTTCCTTTTAGAGTTATTGTTTCAAGAATGTCCATTGAAAACTTGTACGGGATAATAAAACATGCTGTCGGTATTCATGAATTTGAAATTGAAAAAACCTTAAAAGTAAACCTGGTTAATAAAAATGGCATACTCCTCTACTCAAATTACAACAAAAAAGGGATTTTTAAAGAAATCGCGCCTGATTGGGAAATTACAAAAAAGTTTATAGCAACAGAGGGAAAGATAGGCAGTCAAAAACATTATCATTCAGAGGGAGGAGAGATATATACCTTTGTGCGTGAACATGGCTACCTTGACTTTAAAGGGAATGACTGGACATTGATATCTCATCTTCCCACAAAAGTCATTTTTCAACCTGCAGTTGAGTTGAGAAACAGAATGATAATTATTTTACTGGTTATCGGCGCCTTTGCCTTTCCTGTCGTGTATCTTTTTTCAAGAAAAGTTTCTGAACCAATAACAAAATTGCAAAATGCTGCGGTTGAAATAGGCAGGGGAAATTTAGATGTAAAGGTAGAAATATCGTCTAAGGATGAGATAGGTCAACTATCTGCATTTTTCAATAAAATGGCATTGGATTTAAAAAAGCACATTCAGCAGAACGATCTGATTTTAAAATCTGCAGGTGAAGGGATCCTGGGTTTAGACCTTGATGGAAAACACACATTCGTTAATCCGGCTGCTGCTAAAATGCTCGGCTATAAAGTCAGAGAGCTTTTAGGCAAGCACAGCCATTCAATCTGGCATCACACGAAAGAAGACGGGAGTCCTTACCCGGAAGAAGAGTGTCCTATTTATGACGCTTTTAGGAAAGGCTCTGTCAATCAGCGTGTCAGAGATGAAGTCTTCTGGAGAAAGGATGGCACATCTTTTCCAGTTGCATACACAAGCACGCCGATTATAGAAGATGACAGGATTGTTGGAGCAGTCGTAACTTTTACAGACATCACCGAGCGCAAAAATCTTGAACAGCAGTTTCGCCAGGCTCAAAAAATGGAAGCTGTCGGCCGTCTCACAGGCGGCATAGCACATGACTTCAACAACACACTCCAGATAATAATGAGCATTGGCGGTCTTTTACAGCTAAAGATTAAAGAAGACGACCCGTTAAGAGAATACATTAATGATTTGTTTGCTGTTACAAGCAGGGCGGCAAATCTTACAAAGAGTCTTCTTGCCTTCAGCAGAAAACAGATACTCAACCCGATGCCTGTAAATCTTAATGACATAATAAAAAATGCAGAAAAACTACTGTCAAGGATTATCGGAGAGGACATAGAACTGAAAACAGAATTATCAGATAAAGATTTAATTGTAATAGCAGACAGCGGACAGATAGAACAGGTATTGATGAACCTTGCGACGAATTCATGGGATGCCATGCCTGAAGGAGGAGAATTAATTATAGAGACAGGCATTATGGAAATGGATGAGGAATTTGTAAAGACACATGGTTACGGAAAAACAGGGGAGTATGCTCTTATGGCTGTGACAGATACAGGTCTTGGCATGGATGAAGGGACAAAAGAGAAGATATTTGAGCCGTTCTTTACAACTAAGGAAGTAGGGAAAGGGACAGGACTTGGTCTGTCAACAGTATACGGGATAATAAAGCAGCATGATGGTTACATCAATGTGTATAGTGAAGTGGGCAGGGGTACGACATTCAGGATATATTTGCCCTTAATTAAAAGGGAAGTGCTGAATAAATGAAATTTGGCAATATAATTTAATTAAACAAAGAGGTAAAGGAATTGGGTATATTTTCAAGTCTTAGAGTTCGTCTTTTGGGTCTTGTTTTTATTGCGGTTATTCCAGCATTTATTCTGCTGCTCTACACTGCAATAAAACACCGCGGTCACGAAGAGGCAGAGGCGCGTGCTGAAACATTGGATTTAACCAAGTTTACCGCCGGCAACATAGAGCAGGTAATTGAAGGGGCATACCAAGTTCTTACAGTTCTTTCAGAACTTAAGGCAGTGCAGAATTATGATTCGGCTGCTTGCAGAAACTTTTTAATTGACCTCAATAAACGCTTTCCAATGTATGAAAACATTTCTGTAGCAAAAATTAATGGTGATATTTTTTGCAGGTCATTTCCTACAGAAAAGAAAGTAAATGTTGCAGACCGACCATGGTTTCAACGCGCTGTAAAGACAAGAAGCTTTTCATTCGGCGACTATCAAATAGCAAGGTCAAGCGGCAACCCTACGATTCGTGCAGCATTGCCGGTAATAGACAAGAATGGACATCTTAAAGCTGTTGTCGGCATCAGTATTGATTTAAAATGGTTCAACGATCAACTTACCAAATTAGAAATACCTGAAAAAGCATCAGTCACTGTGATTGATCGTAATGGGACGGTTATAGCGCGCTATCCTGAACCTGAAAAATGGCTGGGAAAAAATATGGCAGAGACAGACATTGTCAAGACAGTACTCGCTAAAGAGGAAGGGACTGTTGAGGCTAAAGGCATTGCAGGTGTTGACAGGATATTTTCCTTCATGCCGATTAAAGGCACAGACAAAGGTATGTACATAGTTTTAGGCATTTCTACTGATATTGCTTTTGCTGAAGCTAAACGATCGCTCATACAAAATCTAATATGGCTAACAATTATTACGCTTATGGCAAGTTCAGTGGCATGGTTTGGCGGGGATTATTTCATAATGCGCCGTATGAGGAAGCTTATGAGAGCTACAAACGAGCTGTCAATCGGCAATTTAAGCGCAAGAGTAGATATCTCAAATGAAAAAGATGAAATAGCTCAATTGGGGCATAGTTTTAATAAAATGGCTGCCGCTCTTGAGCAAAATATCGCCGAGCGCAAAAGAGCTGAAGATGCACTTAAAAAAAGCATCCATCAAATTGAACTTATGAACAGGGAGCTATCCATGGGGCTATCTGAAGTCTTCGATGCATTGCAAAAGATTTCTTCAGGAGATCCTTTGATAAGGATAGATGAAACATCAGAAATTGAGTTGATTACCAGATTAAAACATATAGTTAATTTGACTGCTGAAAATATCGGGGAAATTGTCAGCTTGTCTCATGAGTTTGCCATAGGTCTCACCGAGCATTTTGATGTATTGCACAGGGTCTCAAAAGGCGACCTGAATGCGAGGGTATCCGGAAGTTCTCAGGTAGAACTATTGGAATCTTTGAAAAAAATAACAAACGAGATGATTGATAATATATTTAAAGACATCACGGAGCGCAAGCGGGCGGAAGAAAGGTTTAAACAAGCTGCCGAAAATGCCAGAGAATTTATATGGGAAGTTGATACTCATGGATTATTTACTTACTGCAGCCCGGCTATTGAAATAATGCTCGGATATAAACCAGAAGAGGTTGTCAAGAAAATGCATTTTTATGACTTTTTTGCTCCTGACGTCAGGGAGACCTTAAAGAAAGAGGCTTTTGCTGTTTTTGCAGGCAAGACAGCTTTCAAGAATTTTGTCAATTTAAATATACACAAAAACGGCAATATTGTAATACTTGAAACAAGCGGTTCACCGATTTTGGATAAAGATGGAAATCTTATAGGATATCGGGGAGTGGATTTAGATGCAACCGAGCGCAAAAATCTTGAACAGCAGTTCTTTCAGGCTCAAAAAATGGAAGCTGTCGGCCGTCTCACAGGCGGCATAGCACATGACTTCAACAATATCCTTTAAACAATAATGAGCATCGGCGGGCTTCTGCAGATGAAGATTAAGGAAGATGACCCCTTAAGAGAATACATTAATGATTTGTTTGCTGTTGCAAACAGGGCGGCAACTCTTACAAAGAGTCTTCTTGCATTCAGCAGAAAACAGATACTCAACCCGATGCCTGTAAATCTTAATGACATAATAAAAAATGCAGAAAAACTACTGTCAAGGATTATCGGAGAGGACATAGAACTGAAAACAGAATTCTTATATAACGATTTAACAGTAATGGCAGATGCCGGTCAAATCGAGCAGGTATTGATGAATCTTGCCACAAATGCAAGGGATGCCATGCCTGGAGGGGAATTAATCATAGAGACAGACGCTGTGGAAATAGATGATGAATATATAAAGACGCATGGCTATGGAAAGGCAGGCAGGTATGCTCTTATGATTGTGACGGACACAGGGATTGGAATGGATGAAGAGATAAAAAAGAAGCTATTTGAGCCGTTTTTCACAACAAAGGAAGTAGGGAAAGGGACAGGGCTTGGTCTGTCAACAGTCTATGGGATAATAAAGCAGCATGATGGTTACGTCAATGTGTATAGTGAAGTAGGCAGGGGTACGACATTTAAGATTTATCTGCCCATAATCAAAACGGATATTGTAGAAAAAATAGTGCCTGAAAAAGAGAACTTGACTGTGAGAGGCGGGACAGAGACCATATTGACAGCAGAGGACGAAGAGATTGTTAGAAAAATCACGAAAGAGGCGCTTGAGAGAAACGGGTATAAAGTTATAGAGGCAGTTGATGGAAATGATGCAATAAAGAAATTTCTGGAGAATAAGGATGAGATACAATTACTTCTCCTTGATGTGATAATGCCCAAGAGAAACAGCAAAGAGGTTTATGACGAAATAAAAAAAATAAAACCTGACATTAAGGTTATATTTGTGAGCGGATACCCTGCTGATTTCATTGCAACTAAAGGAATCATTGAAGAGGGCTTGAACTTTATCACAAAGCCCATTCCGCCCAGTCAGCTTTTGAAAAAAGTAAGAGAAGTGCTGGACAGATAAGCCTTTCAATTTGGTGGACGGTAGGGGATTCGAACCCCCGACCCCCACGTTGCGAACGTGGTGCTCTCCCAGCTGAGCTAACCGCCCTCAATTTATCCTTTCTGCCCCTTCAGAAGTTTGCTGAACTCTTCAAGATGCTCTTCCTCTTCATGAAGAATATGAGTCAATGTCTTTTTTATATTTTTATCAGGAATTATTGCAATGTGCTCCTTATACATTGCAATCGCTCCTTTCTCCAGTGCAACAAGTCTTTTCAAATATTCCTTAACATCCATGCCGCCGAAATTAAGGGGTCTGTGTTCCATCGCAGGTATTCCGCCGAAGTCAACTATAAGCTCTGCAAGTTTTTCAGCGTGTCTCATCTCATCTTTTGCAATCTCCTCCATCTCACGGCTCGGCTTGCAGTCGCCTGTCACAAAGCTGTCTCTCATATAAATAAGAATCGCCTCTATTTCACCGGACAGGTCTTTGTTCAGCAAGGATATTATTTCACTCTTCTTCATTTGTGGTCCTCCTCTTTTAAACATTTTAAATTATAGCATTTTCCCTGTTTTCTGAAAAAGAGATAGAATTTGCCCTAAAAATACTGCTAAACTTGTCTATATACACATAAAGTAATAAAATAGCTATTATGCTGAAAAAAATATATTTTCTATTCTTTATATTTTTTTTGTCCATCCTGCCCTCAAATTCATGGGGATTTGTAACCCACGAATACCCTGCTATTTATACCCATCAACTGGGCAATGCATTTTATCTAATTGCATCACTTTTATTCTTGTGGACTATTCTCAAAAACCGTTTGCAGAAAGAGCCCGGCTGGAGATACCTTTATCTTGCAGTAATATTTTTTATTATCTGGGATTTAGTTGTGCTTACCAGCCGTTTTGCAGAGGCATGGTGGATTGAACCATCCCAGACAATAGGTGGAAAAGCAGGATGGCAGTATTTCACGCGTCAGATAACTATTGAAGGATTGGAATACATTTATTACCTTGGAAGGTTTGATTTTATAGTACTTAATATTGCAATGCTCTTTTTTTATATGGGTTTGAGAGAGCATCTAAAAGGGGAAGAAAAAACGGATACGCTTTCCACTGCTGCTCTCCTGCCGTTACTGCCGATTTTGCTCACAGAAATAACAGGGAATATCGTATTTATAGTGCTGGGTATAATGAGCCTTGTTACGAGTATTAAATTGTACAGAAAAGATAAAGAGAATATACTGTGGAATTATATGGTATGGCTTTCCGCATCTTATGTTATGTTTTCATTTTCCAGGTCATTCGGTCATGTTCTGAAGCATATACTTATCCCTACAGAAAATCAGCATATATGGGCATATCTTGAAGGAATTACCGGAAGCCTTAATACCGCAATACGCTTTCTGTTTACTGCTCTGACGCTTTTCTTTATCTGGGTATACCGGATATATCTGAAGATGTCCAGAGACAGAGAAAAAATAGACATTATCAATCTGGATTTAACAGAGCTTAACAGGGAAATCGAAACCCTTGTTGCAGAAAGAACAATGACTTTGATGGGACTGACTGTCGCAGACAAGGTGAGGAATCCGACTTTTCTAATCGGATTTGCCTGCAAACGGATACTCGAGAAAGAGCAGCTTTCGGATAAAATGAGCGGGCAGATTAGGGATATTATTGACCAGTGCAACAAGCTGGAAGGCATAGTAGGGGATTTTGAAAGCATCCTGAAGAGCAGAAAAACTGTTTTTAAATATGAAGATATTAATGCAATTGTTGCTGATATTGCCTCGACTATGGAAAAAGAGGCGGCAAATGCAGAGATTACGCTTGCAACCAATCTTTCAAAACAGCCGTTGAAAATAAATCTACAAAAAAATCTCCTGAAGGCTGCATTATTTCACATTATGAGAAATGCAATTGAAGCTACACCAAGAGGGGGGAAGGTAAAGATTACAACTTCACAGGTTGGTGATAATGTTATTCTTGCCGTTTCGGATACCGGTTTGGGCATCAAAAAAGAAGATATTGAAAAGATTTTTGACCCGTTTTTCAGCACAAAGCAGTATAGATTCGGCATGGGACTGCCGCTGGTAAAACAGATAGTATCAGAGCATCTCGGGGAAATCAATGTGGAAAGCGAGATGGATATCGGCACAACATTTGAAATTACGTTTCCTATCAGGTGGAAAGAGGAAGAGATGCAGGCTCTCATAGCTGTTGAACCTTACGAAAAGTTTGAAGAGCTATGGGGTCATGGTTTATACAGCGTCAATGATATAGAGAATATTCTCAAGCAGTATCTGAGTGAGAAAGCAGCAGAGGATGTAATTGAAAATTTTATGCTCGAAAAAAACATGAATCGGGATGAACTTACATCAAGTGAACTTCTTGAACTGCGCAACATAGCACAAAAGGCTCTTGCCAGTGCAATAGGCGCTCCCATGGCTTCCTGCGTTTTCGGGAGCAAGCCCGGATTTGCCCTGCAGGAAAAAGAAGAAATCTCTGAATCATTAAAACATATTGTGGACAGATTGAAAGAATCGCATCAGGAGCTTGCCCAGATTAACAAAGAGCTTTCCCATGTCAAAGAATTTAATGAAAACATCATAGAAAGCGCGCCTATAGGCATTGCCACAATTGATTCTCAATTGCTTATCAAATATTGGAATAGAGAGATGGAGACAATCACAGGCATACAAAGACAGGACGCTTTTGAACGGTCAATAAAACTGCTGCTTCCATGGATTGAAGAGAATATGTTTATGCATAATGAGCAAAAGGAGATTCTGCTGCAGTCGCCAGCTCACCAGACTTTTAAACTAAAGGTTAACCCGTTTAAAGACCCTTCAGGCGGAGTTGTAATAATCCTTGAGGATATTACCGAAACCCAGCGGCTGGAGAGGGAAAGGAAAAATATACTGTCAATGTTTGCACATGACATGAAAAACCCTATCCTGACAGCAGGCGGGTTCTTACTGAGAATTCTTTCAGGCAAGGCAGGACTGCTTACAGAAAAGCAGCTTGAATATTACGGCTTAATAAATGAGGAACTTAAAAAACTGCAGGAACTGATAACGGATTTTCTTGAATTCTCCAGATTTGAGGCTAAAGAATGCAAACCTGTAAAAAGTCAGCTTGATATAACTGAAGCCATAAAAAAACATTTTGAAATTACAAAAATGGAGGCGGACAAAAAGAACATTCAGGTCAATTTTGAGCTTGCCGAGAATATTCCAATTATAAATGCTGACCCGATAATGATAGAGAGGGTTCTTACAAATCTGCTGGACAATGCAATAAAATATACGAATCCCGGAGGCGCCATAACAGTCAGGCTTTTAGACAGGGATAATGAAATACTCGTTCAGGTAGCAGATACCGGCATAGGCATTCCGGCGAATCATCTCCCGTATATTTTTGATGCATTTTACCGCGTCAGCAGGGATTCAAGGGGCTCCGGGCTCGGATTATCCATATCCAAAACAATTATTGATGCACACGGAGGAAAGATATGGGTTGAAAGCACTCTGGGAGCAGGAAGCGCTTTCAGCTTTACCCTGCCGCGATATTAACCTCTGCGGCATAATGTGAACAAAGATATAAATGCAATAAAGATTGCTGCCGTGCATGATGCGATAACCCCTTGCCATCCATACGCATTCCAGAAAAATCCGGGCAATACTGCACCCACGCTTCCGCCGATGTAATACGAAAAAAGATAAAGCGACGTAGCCGAGCCTTTGCCTGCGGACGCATTATCTCCGACAAAGGCGCTGGCAGCAGGCTGTATGGAAAAAAGCCCTGTGCAGAGCAGGAGCATGCCGAGAATGATTACAGGAATAGATTCTATTAATGTGAGCAGAATGCCTGCTGCAGCAATTGCGAGACCGGCGCCTATTACAGCCCTCCGCCCTATCCTGCTCGAAAGCGCCCCTGCAAAGGGTGAAATCACACCGGTAATGTAAACAAAAAATATTAAACCCAGTGCAACCGTTGACAGATTAAAAGGAGGTGCACTGAGATGAAAAGTAACATATGTGAATGTGCCTGTGAATGTAAAGAAAAGCAAAAAGGCAATAATAAAGGCGCCAACAAGACGACGGTTTTTTAAATGACCGAGCATGCCTGAGTAGGAATCAAGAAAACCCGCATTCCTTCTGAATTTTGTTGACGGAGGGAGAAAACGGAACATCAGCCATGCTCCCATTAGATTCAGGATGCTGAATATAATAAATGTTATGCGCCAGTTTAATAAGCCTGACATTACCCCGCTGAATACCCTTCCGAAAAAACCTGCTGCTACCATTGAGCTGACATAAATTCCCATTACCCTTCCCACTATTGCAGAAGGGAATTCCTCTGCAATATAAGCCATAGCAATAGCAGCAATGCCTGCTACGAAGAGCCCCTGTATTGTGCGCAGTATCAGGAATGATGAAAAGTCGGTTGTGAATGCAATTAATGCAGTGGGTACTGCAAGCAAAAAGCTTGTTGCAACCATAACAGGTTTTCTTCCCACATAATCGGATACAGGTCCATATATGAGAAGTGCAAATGAAAGCGCAAGTATATTCAACGATACAGCAAGACTTGCAACTGTGTGGCTTACGCCGAAACTCGAGCTTAAAAGCGGGAGTATGGGCTGTGCCACATATATATCGGATATCACAGCTACTGTCCCGAAGAAGAGAGTGACAATTGCTACTTTTTCATTTTTCATTCTGATTTTTATCCAAAGTCCTCAGAAGAGCATTGTCTGCCCTTTAATCTCTTTTCTTTCTGCCGCTTCAAAGATTTTTATCCTGCCGTATTCACCGTCAAAGCCCGGAGAAATATGCACCTTGCCTGAACGCATTCTTGAAATGGCTTCCTTCAGTAAAGGCAAATCGTTTGCTTCAATATCTTCTAATGGTATATCCATGAGGATTTTAAATTCATTACCGAATTTTTTGAGGACTCTAAAATATTCATTATCAACTGCCTTGCTGTTAACATTGACTTTCAGCGACTCTGCAATAATCTCCGGCAGCGGGATTATGGAATTAAAAGACGGTGCTTCTAAAGGCTTGAAACCGTCCTTCCTGTCAGCAAGCTTTTCAACCCTGTGCATCACGCCGACTGTAACCTTACTGCCGCATACAGGACACAGATAATTATATTTTACCGTTTCCTTTGGTGAAAGACTCACGCCGCAGAGCCTGTGTCCGTCATAATGATATTTCCCTTCTTCAGGAAAAAACTCAATGGTTCCTGAAAATCCCTTCCTTGTCCTGATGGCATTTTTGATAGAGTCATAAGAGATTTCTGCATCAAATATATTTGCCTCACGTCCTATCTTTGAAGGCGAATGGGCATCAGAATTGGAGATAAGGGTTATTTTATCGAGTGCAGAAAGCCGCCAGTTCATCTGCGGGTCCGAAGAGAGTCCTGTTTCTATTGCGTAAACATGAGGGGTTAATTCCTCAAAACATTCTTCAAGCGAATCAAATCCTGAAGCTGCACCGAATACGGAAAAATGCGGAGTCCATGCATGTGCAGGCACAAACACTGCTTCAGGAGAGACATCCGTCGCAATCTTCAAAAGCTCCTTTGCATCAAGTCCCAGAATGGGTCTTCCGTCAGCATTCAGGTTCCCTATCTTTGACAGGGCAGCATTGATTCTTAAAGCAATATCAAAGCCCGGTACAAAAATAATAGAATGTATCTTTCTTGTCCTGCCCTTTTTGCTGTAAATGCAGCTTATCTCTGCAGTAAGCATGAAATATACGTCCGCCCTGCATGAATCAGGAATGTCATCATTTTGAAACTCTTTTTTCAGCTTAAATAATCCGCTGCCCGACGGTTCAATTTTTTCTTTCAATTCTGCAAGCCATTGGGGATGCGTAAAATCACCTGTTCCGATTACAGTAATGCCCTTTAGCTGCGCCCATTTCCAGATGCTTTCAGGCGACATGCTTTTGCTCGTAGCCCTTGAATATTTTGAATGGATGTGGAGGTCTGCAATAAACCGCATCAGAAATTATAACACGAACGACAGCGTCTCCATTTTAACCCGTATTATTCAGGCGCTCCGCCTGAGGCAGATTGTTTTCTGATTGCCTCTATCCTTGCGGTTAAATTGGGATGCGTGTCAAATAAACCGGTTCTGTCCGCATCTGATATGTCTTTTTGTGCGGCGATGGTTCTTAATTTTTCAAGTGAATCTATTGCTATTTGCTTGCTGATTCCGATTTGCAGCAATACCTCTGCTGCTTTGGCATCTGCCTCGTATTCCTGCTCCCTTGAATATGCATTTGTAATAATCGGGTTGAGAATCAAATTAAGCAAACCCCCAAAGTTTGGTATTACATTCAAAAGATTGGTCGTTAAGCTGACAGCCTTCCTCGATGTGCAATGTTTGAAAACTATATGACTGTATTCATGAGCCATGATAAAGTGCATTTCATTATAAGTGAAAAGTCTTAAAGTCCCTGTGGACACTATTACTATTTTATTGTCATCACACTGTGTAAAGGCATATATCTCCGGTGAATCAATTATAGCTATTCTATATTGTTTCATATTCTCTTTATCTATGACAGGCAGTATCTTGGCGCTGATTGACAGCAACGGATGGTATAAATCTTCCGCCCCTGCATACGGGACATATTTTACTGTCTGTCTTTGAGCACAGCCTGTTACTAAGATAATCAATACGAGAATTAAAAGTTTTCTCATAAAATACCTTGCTGCTGAATTTTTAAGCATGAACTGCTTTTATTTTAAGCAGTCCTTTTCATCCACTTTTTATAACTCTCTGTTTTTCAGTTTAAATTATTCTGGCATAATGCTTGCTTATTATTGAATATGTCTGTGTTGATTTGCAAGAACATAACCACCGAAGGTCCAGGCACTATTGAGGATTTTCTTAAAGCTAAGAAAATACCCTATACGATAGTTGACCTGTCCGTAGGAGAAGATATTCCTGACACAGAAAAATACAATGCCCTTATTTTAATGGGCGGTCCTATGAGTGTAAATGATGACGGCATATCCCCTTACATAAAAAAGGAAGAAGGTCTTGTCAGGGATTTTATCGCAAAAAACAAAAGTGTCCTTGGAATTTGTCTCGGCGCCCAGATAATTGCAAAGGCACTCGGCGCAAGGGTTTACAAAGGCGCTGAAAAAGAAATAGGGTGGTTTGATATAGAGCTTACCGTCAACGGGATAAGGGACTACTTTATGAGAAAGCTTGCAGTGCATCCACAGGCAGGCGATATTTGGAAAAGGTTTAAGGTATTTCACTGGCACGAAGAAACATTTGATATTCCGAATGGAGCAGAAAAGCTCGCCAGCTCTGACATCTGTCAAAATCAGGCATTCAGATATGGTGATAATGCTTATGCATTCCAGTTTCATATAGAAGTAACAAAAGATATGGTATATGATTGGCTAAAAAACGAACCTGCGGATTTAAACAGGATAAAAGCTGAGACAGAAAGGTTTTATGAAATATACCACAGTAGAGCAATGAATTTTTATAAAACATTTTTTATTGGGGTTGAAAGTAACAAATTAACCATACGTTAAAAAATATGAGTTTGGGAGTTTGTATATGAAAAATAAAATGGTTTCGGCTTTTGTGTTGCTGGTTGTTTTTTTATTTCCTTTGAATTTACATGCACAGATTGACAGCAAGATAGATACAGGGGACACAGCATGGATATTGATTTCATCTGCACTTGTTATGCTGATGACGCCTGGTCTCGCCCTATTTTATGGCGGGATGGTAAGGAGGAAGAATGTCCTTGGAACAATCATGCAGAGCTTTATTGCCATTGCAGTTATCAGTTTGCAATGGATATTATTCGGTTACAGTCTCTCGTTCGGTCCGGATATACACGGAGTAATCGGGAGCCTTGATTGGGCCGGATTGAGAGGAGTCGGTGTTGAGCCGAACCCTGATTATGCCCCTACGGTTCCCCATATCGCATTTATGATCTATCAGGCTATGTTTGCGGTTATAACACCCGCCTTAATCACAGGTGCCTTTGCTGAAAGGATGAAATTCTCCGCGTTCCTTATCTTTACTCTTGTCTGGTCTACTGTTGTCTATGACCCTATTGCTCACTGGATTTGGGGTAATGGCGGATGGCTCAGGAATATTGGGGTTTTGGATTTTGCCGGCGGTCTCGTAGTCCATCTCTCTTCCGGTATCTCTGCTTTAGCTGCCGCGATTATTATCGGGAAAAGAAAAGGCTACCTGCAGGAAGCAATCTATCCTCACAATCTCCCGATGACCGTGCTCGGTGCAGGACTCCTATGGTTTGGCTGGTTTGGTTTCAATGCCGGCAGTGCTCTCTCTTCAGGGGCTCTGAGCGCCATGGCATTTGTCGTGACACATACCTCTGCTGTTGCGGCAACCGTGGCGTGGGTGGTTATAGAATGGATCCACAGGGGAAAACCGACGATGCTTGGCGCAGCCACCGGCTCTATTGCAGGACTTGCTACCATTACGCCAGCTTCTGGATTTGTAGGCCCGATGCCTGCAGTGGTGATAGGGCTGGTTGCTGGAGGCATATGTTACCTGGCACTGAATATGAAAACCCGCTTTGGCTATGATGATTCCCTTGATGCCTTTGGAGTTCACGGAGTGGGAGGAGCGGTCGGCATTTTATGTACAGGACTTTTTGCCCAGAAGCTCATTAATCCATCAGGCGCTGACGGACTTTTTTTCGGCAGTTATAAGTTGCTCATTGCACAGATTATTGCAATAGGAATTATTAGCGTTTATTCATTTGTCGTAACCGCTATAATACTGAAAGTTCTTGATATGAGTGTGGGGCTGAGGGTTGATGAAGAGTCTGAGGTTTCAGGACTTGATATAACGCAACATGGCGAAAGCGGTTATTCATTGTAAAGAGGTTGTTTGATGTCTACAGAAAAAGGGCTTATAATTTTTATGAAGCATTATGCATAACTTATTACGATTTCGAGGAGGTGAGATATGAAGAAGATAGAGGCAATAATAAAGCCCTTTAAGCTTGATGAGGTGAAAGACGCACTTAATGAAATAGGCATTCAGGGCATGACGGTGACAGAGATCAAGGGATTCGGAAGGCAGAAAGGGCATACAGAACTTTACAGGGGTGCAGAGTATGTAGTTGATTTTATACCGAAGATTAAAATCGAGATAGTAGTATCTGACAGCCTTGTACAAAAGGTTGTGAATGCAATAGAAACGGCGGCAAAGACAGGCAAGATAGGCGACGGCAAGATATTTGTCTATCCTGTTGAAGACGTCGTGAGAATCAGAACAGGTGAACGAGGAGAATCAGCAGTATAATTGAATTTATGATTGTAGATTGCAGATTAAAAAAACATACAAGGAATTCATAAATCTGAAATCAGAAATCTAAAATTAAAAGAGGAGGAGAGATATGACACCAAAAGATGTAATTAAGATGGCGCAGGAAAACAAGGCGGTTATGGTTGATTTTAAATTCCTTGATTTTCCCGGCATCTGGCAGCATTTTGCAGCACCAATTGACGAATTAAGGGAAGAGATATTTGAAGAGGGTCTCGGCTTTGACGGCTCTTCAATAAGGGGTTGGCAGGCAATACACACTTCAGACATGCTGGTAATCCCTGATCCTTCAACGGCTATAATGGACCCATTTACCCAGTTCCCAACATTAAGCCTTATCTGTAACATTGTTGACCCTATCACCAAAGAATTCTATTCAAGGGATCCGAGATACATTGCACAAAAGGCAGAGGCATACCTCAAGTCAACAGGCATAGGCGATACAGCATATTTCGGGCCCGAGGCAGAGTTCTTTATTTTTGATGACATACGGTTTGACCAGAACTCCCGCTGCGGGTATTACTTTGTTGATTCAAAAGAGGGTATATGGAATTCAGGCCGTGAAGAAAACCCGAATCTTGGTTATAAGCCGAGACATAAGGAAGGGTATTTCCCTGTACCGCCAACGGATAGTCAGGAAGATTTAAGAACAGAGATGGTTATTGAGATGCAGAAATGCGGCATATACGTAGAAAAGGAGCATCATGAAGTTGCAACAGCAGGACAGGGTGAAATTGATATGAGATTCGACTCGCTCGTCAAAATGGCTGACAATCTCATGCTCTTTAAATATATCATCAAGAATGTTGCAAGGAGACACAATAAAACCGCAACATTTATGCCAAAGCCGCTATTCGGCGACAACGGTTCGGGCATGCATACCCATCAGAGCATCTGGAAGAATGGAAAACCGACATTTGCCGGCAGCGGATATGCAGGGTTAAGTGAGCTTGCCCTTTACTATACCGGCGGAATTTTAAAGCATGCAAAAGCGCTTGCGGCAATAACAAGCCCGACCACCAATTCTTATAAGAGACTGACTCCCGGATTCGAGGCGCCGGTGAATCTTGCATACTCGGCAAGAAACCGTTCTGCTGCGATAAGGATACCGACATATTCCGCAAGCCCCAAGGCAAAGAGAATCGAAGTCAGATTTCCCGACCCGTCATGCAATCCTTATCTTGCATTTGCTGCAATGTTGATGGCTGGTCTGGACGGCATTGAAAACAAGATTAACCCCGGCGAGCCGCTGGATAAAGATATTTACGAGCTCGGTCCCGAAGAGCTGGCATCTGTACCGACAATGCCTGCAAGTCTTGAAGAAGCACTTGACCATCTTGAAGAAGACCACGAATTCCTCATGAAAGGCAATGTATTCACAGAGGATGCACTCGAGACATGGATAAGCTACAAGAGGTCAAAGGAAGTGGATGCGCTGAGATTAAGACCGCATCCTTATGAGTTCTTCCTGTATTACGACATTTAAAAAAAGAGGGGGACTTGAAAATTTTCAAGTCCCCCTCTTTTTTTAAATGTCGTAATACAGG
>PNNP01000040.1 GCA_013824325.1 Thermodesulfovibrio sp.
ATTCCCTTCAACGCAAGCCAGACCTTCTGTTCAAAACCAGTTCCCCTAACGAACTTTATCTTCTGTCTGAACTTCTTCAAATCACCTCTGAAATAAGCATCAAGTTCTTTGTAACAGTGATGAGTGACGAGTAATGAGTAATGTGTGGAAGATAAAGAAGCATATTTAAACTCATCGCTCATTACTGATAACTCATTACTGTCTTTTATTGAGAGTTCCAACAAAGATCTTCCGTCAAATAAACAGCAAACATAGCCGACAGGACTTTTATATACAAGTTTTTTGAATTCCATGCTGTAAATTTTATCACTTACTATTTTATAATTGAAAGATGCGCTTTAAAATAATTTTGATTGTTCTGGTAGCTGTCCTTGGTTTTATAGCAGGCGGATATTTTGCCCTTGCAAAAGGAGTTCCATCTATTGAAGAGGTTAAAAGACACCGTACTTCCGAGGGGACAAAGGTCTTTGCAGACGATGACACCCTGATAGGCGAATTCAAGGTCGAAAAGGGTATATTCATCCCGTTAAACAAAATTCCTACTCACCTGAAAAATGCCGTTATTGCAGTTGAAGACTCAAGATTCTGGAGCCACAAGGGGTTAGATTATATCGGAATAGCGAGGGCGCTTGTTAAAGACATTATACATGCAAGCCTGAAAGAGGGCGGGAGCACAATCACTCAGCAGCTTGCAAAGATAACTTTCCTATCACCCGAAAAAACCCTTAAAAGAAAGATCAGGGAAGCACAGCTTGCGATAAAACTCGAAAAAGAACTCTCAAAAAATGAGATACTGGAACTGTATCTCAACAATATTTATCTTGGACATGGAGCCTATGGCGTTGAGATGGCTTCAAAGATATACTTCGGCAAGCCGGTCAGCCAGATAACACTTGCCGAGGCAGCGTTGCTGGCAGGTCTTATAAAGGCACCCAATATCTATTCACCGTATAACGACCTCGTCAGGAGCAAGGAAAGACAGGAGATTGCACTGAAAAGAATGGAAGACGAAGGATATATCAAGCCTGCCGAAGCAGAAAAAGTAAAAAAACAGACAATCACCCTCTCTTCTCTGCGAACGAATACAGAGGCTTATAATTACTTTCTTGAATACATAAGACAGCAGCTCGAATTGAAATATGGAATAGAAACAGTTTACAAAGGAGGGCTGATGGTACATACAACCCTCGACAAAAATGCACAGGTTAATGCACAGAGGGCATTGCAGGAAGGGTTAAGACAGGTTGACAAAAGAAGGGGATGGAGGGGCCCCATAGGACATAAAGAGGATTTAAAAATTGTGGGTAAAGAAGAACAGAAAGTATCCTTTTCCGCATCGGTTGGTGATATATCAAAAGGGGTCGTGCTTTCAGTGAGTCCAAAAGAGGCGGTTATCAAGGCAAGGGGCATCAAGGGAAAACTTCTTTTAAGTGATGCCCTCTGGGCAAGCAATGTAGTAATAGACCGTTCAACCGGAAAGTTCAAAACAATAAAAAACTTTAAACTTACGGACAT
The DNA here is from genome assembly GCA_013824325.1 of Thermodesulfovibrio sp. Classification (GTDB taxonomy): domain Bacteria; phylum Nitrospirota; class Thermodesulfovibrionia; order Thermodesulfovibrionales; family Dissulfurispiraceae; genus PNNP01. The sequence goes on from PNNP01000040.1 coordinate 1,516, forward strand.
ACTCCAGGCAGGCGATATTATATGGGTTAGTTTCAAAAGCATATCCGGCAAACAGGTTTTCTTCGCTCTCGAACAGGACCCCGAAATAGAAGGCGCTCTGACAGCCATAGAGCCGGAGACAGGATTTGTAAGGACTGTTGTCGGCGGCTTCAGCTTCACAAAAAGCGAATACAACCGGGCAATCCTCGCAAAAAGACAGCCGGGCTCTGCATTCAAGCCGATAATCTATTCTGCTGCTCTGGAATACGGATTTACACCTGCAAGTATTATTAATGATGAGCCGGTTTCGTATCCGATGGGATTATCCGGAGGTGAATGGAAGCCCGAAAATTATGACAGAAAATTTTATGGACCAACCCGGCTGAGAGAGGCACTTGCATATTCAAGAAATATTGTAACTGTAAAACTTGTTGATACTGTGGGCATTGATAAGGTCATATCATTTGCAAAAGATGTCGGCGTAGAATCCCACATGCCGAGGGATCTTTCGATAGCTCTCGGCTCTATAAGCATGACGCCTTTGGAACTTGCTGCAACATATGCTACATTTGCCAACGGCGGGACAAGGATCAAGCCCATAACAATAAAATACATCACTGACTCAAGAGGCAAAATACTGGAAAGCAATGAACCAGAGGGGTTTGAGGTAATGAGCAGACAATCATCATTTCTCATAACATCAATAATGGAGGATGTTATCCGTTACGGTACAGGAATGAGGGCAAATATAGGAAGGCCTGCTGCAGGCAAAACAGGGACAAGCAATGACTACAAAGATGCATGGTTTGTAGGATACACGCCTGAGCTTGTGAGTTGTGTATGGGTCGGTTTCGATGATATGAGGCGTTCGCTCGGTCATGGAGAAGTCGGAGGAAGAGCAGCAGCACCAATATGGGCAAACTTCATGAGGAATATGATGCAGAATGAATCTGTATCTAATTTTTCTGTTCCCGAGGGAATAGTGAGTCTTTCAATAGACCCTACAACAGGGCTCCTGTCAACCGATGAGAAGTCAGGTGTCCCGGAGCATTTTAAGGCAGGCACACAACCGACAAAATACAGCACACCTGCGGGCAAAGCTGAAAGGATATTAATCAAGACGGATTACGATTAACTATTTTCTTATCCGGTTTTGCGTTTTAAATTTACTTGCTATATAAATAATACAATCTTCGCATATCTTGCCCGATTCCCTGTTGCATATTGCCCTGTTAAGCTCCCAGCAGGGCTTTGTCTTGTCAATATACGCAGTGCATTTGTCTCTTTTTTCTGCTGTGCATTCTGTGATTTCCCAGCACGGTGCATAATCAAGCAGCTTTTTTATTCCTGCTATGCTTATCTTTTTTCTGTGTATAAGGTCTCTTATACAGCCCAGCCATTTTATGTCATTTTCAGAATAATACCTGTTTTTGTTCCGTCTTGCAGGATTGATGAGTCCGTGTCTGTCATAAAGCCTGAGAGTCTGGGCTGTAATACCTATCAGTTCAGCAGTTATGCCAATAGGGTAAAGGGGCATATCCACTTTTTCTTTAGCATCCATGTCCGGCTCTCTTTTCATATGTTCACTCCCGGGATTGCAGAAAAACTATTTGATAAATTGGAATTAATAAAACATTTTAAGTTTAAAAAAGCAAGCATCTATTTCAGACTGTTAACTAAACCCTTAACGAATTCTATTTCTTCTTCTTTTTTATTCAGCCGTTTCATCAGTTTCTCATTCAGCACTTCCCTGAATATCCTTGAATACAGAGGTCCCGGCGAGATGCCGAGATTTTTCAAATCTTCACCTTTTATAACCGGTTTTGTATTCCTCAATTCAAGGAGGAAATTGGATATTGCTTTTTTCTTTTCATTCTCCTGCGTCAGAGCCATGCTGAACAGAACAGCCTCTATGTCACGCCCTGTTAGCAGATGATATATTTCAACAGGACTTTCCGGTTTGAGTTGCTTCAATATCTCATCAGTCTTATACAGCCCGTTCAGTATCTTATCCCTTAATTGAAACGGCACAGAAAGCCTGCTTAAAGCAGTCTCCCTTTCCGGTTTGTTGAGCTGATACAGAAGGGTCATTATATACAGCATTCCTTTGTCGTATTCTTCATTAAGAAAAAGCAGTTCAAACCATGAAATAGTGTCATGGACCGACTGAAGAAGGGATTCCAGTTCAGTTGAAAAAGCAAGACGGGGATGAATAACTTTTAACAAACTGTAGTCTCCGAGTCTCTTTAATGTCCTGACAGGATTGGTTTCCCTGAAAATAAGCTCCATATCGTCATATAGTCTGGTGCCGGAGAGTTTATCAAAGATGTTCATTCTTATTGCCAGCTTGATAAGGTTTTCAGTATGCTTTGTCAGCTTGAATCCGAACCGCTCAGAGAAACGTATTGCCCTGAAAGCCCTTGTAGGGTCTTCAACAAAACTTAGATTATGCAGCACCCTGATAGCCTTTTCCTTTAAATCCCTCTGTCCTCCAAAAAAATCTATCAGCAGTCCGAAATCCCTTTTGTTCAACTTAACTGCAAGTGTATTTATGGTGAAATCCCTCCTGTAAAGATCTTTCTTTATAGATGATGTTTCAACCTTGGGCAAGGCAGCCGGTGATTCATAAAATTCAGTCCTTGCAGTAGCAACATCCAGCTTAAATGCGTCTTTTTTTACAATTGCAGTGCCGAATCTCTGATGAACTGTAACCTTTGCACCGATTTTCTCTCCCAGTCTTTTTGCGAATGCAATCCCGTCTCCTTCGACTACAATATCAATATCCAGATTCTCCTGCCTTCTTAAGATATCCCTGACACAGCCGCCGACAAGGTAAGCGCCGAATCTGAGTTCATCAGCCACTTCTCCTGCCATTATGAGGAATTCATATAAATCAGACGGCAGGGTTTCCCTCAGGATGCCTGATATGCTCCTTCCGAAGCCCGGAAATGTCTCCCCTGTTACAGGCCTTTTGGAAGAGAGCCTGCTTTTTCTCAAAAAATCCTCATAAAGCGCCCTGAGTATATCTGTCCGTGTTATTGCTCCTATTATCCTGTCATCTTCCATAACTGCGACAAAACGCTGATTCTGTTCAATCATTGATTTTTCGACCTCGGACACATGCGTTTCAGGTGTAACAGTGACAGCGTCAGTGGTCGTAAAATCAATGCATTTACTTTTACCGAACCCGTGAAAAAGCGCCTTTTCAACAACCTCCCGTGCCAGTATCCCTTTATAACTGTCCTCCTTTACAACAGGAAGGACATTCACACCATATCTTGTCATCATATCTTCTGCTTCCTTTATGGTGCTGTCCCAGCTAATGACCATAACAGGGGTGGTCATAACATCCCTTGCTACCTTCATAGGTCTTATATTTTTCTTCAGGGATTCAATAAGCTTTTCCTCTGCAATCTCAAACGGCACATCCTTTATTGTTGCAGATGCAGCAGCAGGATGACCGCCCCCTCCGAATTCTGCCAATACCTGAGAAACATTCAGCTCAGGCACTTTGCTTCTGGCAACAATCAAAATCTTATCAGCCATACCGATTAAAATAACAAGGGCATCCATATCCTCCATATCCATAATCTTGTGTGCGAGATGTGATACGTCACCGAATCCTTCCATTGTGCCCCTGCCTATGTTTATCCTTACATCATGCACGACTATTTCTTTGAGGGACTGCACAAGTTCATTGAGAAGTGCGACTTCCTCTTTGCTCATTTCCTCTTTTAAAAATTCAGAGACTATATTCAGATTGGCACCCCTTTTTAAAAGATACGCAGCCGCCATGAGGTCTCTCGGCGTTGTTGACGCAAAAATCAGCGAACCTGTTTCCTCGTATATTCCGAGGCAGAGTATTGTGGCTTCCACGGGTGTCAGCAGAATCTTCTTTTTCTGTATTATCTCGGTAAATATGGTCGAGACTGCGCCTACATTATCTATAATCTGCACCTCTCCTTTTATATCATCTATATTCACCGGGTGATGGTCATAGATATGAACCTTGATGCCTGGCTTTGAAAGGAGTGCCTTGAACTGCCCTATTCTGTCGGGATGTTTCGTGTCAACTATTATCAATCTTTTTACTTTTTCCAGAGGTATATCCTTAAACTTTTTTATCTCTATGGGCTTGAAAACTCCGATAAAATTCCTCACCCTTTTTTCAAGAGAACCCGGAAATACAATCACTGCATCGGGGTACAGTTTTCTGGCTGCTATTGCAGATGCAAGGGCATCAAAATCAGCATTTATATGCGATGTAATTATGTCCATATGCTTAATTTTGATTTTACAAAGTAATCAGGAATTTAGCAAATTGAATCGTTCTCTAACCCTAATAATTCATAAACTTCTGCAATTGCGTGAGGCATTCGTATCGAAAGCAAGATGTTGAGTTATTGGCGTGTCCGCTCATGCGGACACTTTGATATACTTTAAAAATAACGGCGTGCTTAGGTGCAGTGATAAACGATATGCTACACAAGGGCTAATTATCTTGCTGAGATGCGGATGCCTCACGCAAGTTTGTGAATTAAATATCTAAAGTTTTGATACTATATCGGCAACCATCCCTGCTATCGCAGGTGATGCTGTCAGTCCGGGTGATTCAATGCCTATCAGGTTTATAAGACCTGACAATCCATTATCGCTTTCTTCTTTAATAATAAAATCTTTAGTCTGCTCATCAGGCCCCTGCAATTTAGGACGAATACCTGCCATATCAGGAATGAATGCTTCCTTGTCAAGCCCGGGAATGATCTTTGAAGCGCTCTCATAGAAAATATCTCTTTTGCTGCTATCCACTTTATAATCGATGAATTCCACGTACTCCACGTCAGGACCAAAACGAAGGCGACTACCCAAATCCAGTGTCGCATGAACACCCAAGCCTTCCAGTTTCTCATAAGGTGTTGGATAGATAAGCATATTGACCGGCGATGCTTTTGCATAAGAAAAATATGAACCTTTACAAAATTTAATTTTATATCCGCTTTTATCTATGTCAATTCCTGCTAATCCTGCAACATAATCAGACGAAAGTCCTGCACAATTTATTACAATTTTTGAACGGAATTTATAATTATCTTTTTTAATTCCTACTATAAAACCGTCTCTGTCTTTACCCAATGACTCCACTTCGCTTTGAAAGGCAAATAAGACCTCTCTGCCTTTAGCCGTATTGAAAAAGTGTTTCATAAGAGAATGAGAATCAATAATCCCTGTGTTTGGAGAATATACAGCCAAAAGCGCATTCGTATTGGGTTCAATTTTATCTATCTCATGCTTGTCTAATATAACCAAATCTTTTACATTGTTTCTGATGCCTTTTTCAAGAAGCCCTTGAAGCACTTTCAATTCCGAATAATCCGTAGCCACAATCAGCTTGCCTAACTTTCTGTGAGGGATAGAATACTTTTTACAGATTTCGTATAAGTTTTCAGCCCCCTCAACACAAAGCCGTGCTTTCAATGAATTTTCCGGATAATATATGCCTGAATGTATTACCTCGCTGTTACGGCTGCTTGTCTCCTGTCCGAAGGTATCATGTTGTTCCAGCACAACAATGTTGTCATATCTTTCTGACAATTTTGATGCGATTGCTAAACCTACAATGCCGGCACCAATAATTGTAACCCTTATTTCTTCCATTTAATATGCTAACCCTAATAATTCATAAATTTCCAATAATGCGTGAGGCATTCGTATCGAAAGCAAGATGTTGAGTTATTTGTCAGCACGCGAATGCGTGCGGTAGCATATACCGTTACGACAGAATGTGCTCAGGTGAGATGGCTTGCTATTTGGCACACAAGGACTAATTATCTTGCTGAGATGTGGATGCCTCACACAAGTTTGTGAATAATCAGGGCTAATTAAATGTCGCTGTACTTTTCTATCTCCCACTCGGTTACCTGCATCTTGAACTCATTCCATTCCCTCATTTTGATGCCTATATATCTCCTGTGCAGGCGTTCGCCCAGCATATCCTGCATCAATTTACTGCCCTTCAGTTCAAGTATGGCTTCATACAGAGACGAGGGGAGTGTGTCTATATTTCTTGATGCGAGCTTTTCTTCGTCAAACTCGTAGAGGTCCTCTTCTACAGGCTCGGACAATGTGATGTTTTTTTCTATACCGTCAAGCCCAGCCATCAACATCGCAGAAAATGCCAGATAGGGATTGCAGGCAGGATCAGGACACCTCAGCTCAATCCTTGCTGAATAAGATTTTTCTTCAAACCAGTGGGGAACGCGTATTAAAGCTGACCGGTTGATTCTTGCCCATGAGATATATACCGGCGCCTCAAAACCGGTTATAAGCCGCTTATATGAATTAACAGTGGGACATAGTATTGCCATCAGTCCTTTTATATTATTTAGCTGCCCCGCAATAAACTGATAAGCGATTTTTGAAAGTTTGTATTTATCAGCAGCGTTGTAAAATATATTCTTTTTATTTTTCGTACTAAACAGGCTCTGATGGACATGCATGCCGGAGCCTGCCATTCCCATAATCGGTTTTGGCATAAAGGATGCTTTCAAACCGTGCCTCTGGGCAATAGCTTTGACAGTAGCCCTCAGTGTCAGCAATCTGTCAGCGGTTGTGAGAGCCTCACCATATTTAAAATCTATTTCATGCTGGCCCGGTGCAACCTCGTGATGGGACGCCTCTACTTCTATTCCAAACTTTTCAAGCGCCTTGGTTATCTCCCTTGTAACAGCATAAGCCCTGTCTGTTGCAAGGTCAAAATAGCCGCCCCTGTCAAGAGGGACAAGCGGCAGAGAATTTTCTTTAAAGAGAAAAAATTCAAGCTCGGGACCCACATTATATTCAAAACCCATTTCAGATGCCTTTTTAACTGCCTTCTTTAAGATAAACCTCGGATCCCTTTCAAACGGACTTCCGTCAGGTCTGTAAATATCGCATATCAGCCTTGCAGCATTTCCTTCAGGGGAGCTGAGCCATGGAATGACCGAATAAGTTTCAGGGTCCGGCTTCAAATAAAGGTCGCTCTCGTGTATCCTTGCAAAGCCCTCAATGGACGAGCCGTCAAACCAGGCACCGTATTTCATGATATCAGGCAGGTTTTTTATAGGTGCCGTAACCTCTTTAAGACTGCCTAAAATGTCCGTAAACTGAAGGTTTATAAAAGTAACCTTGTCTTCCTTTGCCTTCTCCAATATCTTCTTTGTCTCCATCAGCTTATTGCTCCTTCCCCTCTTTCTCCTGTTCTTATCCTTACTGCATCTTCGATGCTCGTTATAAATATTTTACCATCTCCAATTTTACCTGTCCTTGCGGTTTTCTCTATTACATCAACCACCTTATCCGCTACATTATCAGGCACTACTATTTCAATCTTAATCTTGGGTATAAAATCAACAACATACTCGGCGCCCCTGTAAAGCTCGGTATGTCCCTTCTGCCTTCCGAAACCCTTTACCTCTGTAACTGTCATGCCCTGAATGCCTAAATTGTTAAGTGCATCCTTTACCTCATCGAGCTTAAACGGCTTAATGATGGTCTCAATTTTTTTCATACAGCCCCCTTACTGCTTCTTTGAATTTCTTCAGGTTTGAATATTCATAGAGGGTTGACATTGCCTTGCTTTCAGTGGCTATCCCTGATTCTTCAATGGCAGCAACAGGATTCAGCCCTCCGACTACCACCATACCAACCCTGTCTATCCCCACGGGAATCTCAAGGAGAGGCTTATTCGGGTCGCCGATAATTAGTATGCCCCCGATGCCGCTAACATTCATTTTTTCTGCAAGCTTTTTTGCCTCATCAGCACATACAACCGGTATCTCCCTGAAACTTGCGAGTATGCTTCCTGATTCGTCATTTACTGCACCCAGGACACCGGTCATCTTGCTTTTTATGAATATTTCAAGAGGGTCAAGCGACGAGCCGTCATAACTGATAAGCGATGTAAACCTTGTGGGTTTCCCTTTGCGTATCTCAACCATCCCTCCAAATCTTGATGTAACAGGGATTCCGGCTTTAAGAAAGATTCCGTTTATTGTGACACTGCATACAGTGCCTATTCCTGTCTTGCCTTTTGGAATAAGCACATCTCCAATCTTTTCACCTCCGCGTTTGAGCATCACCCTGTCGCTCATAACATATGGAGAAGAAAAAATAGGCGTTAAAATATTTTTTGCATCATCAAGTCTGTCTTCAGGAAAATATGAGATATTGAGTATTACATCCCCGCTCATTGTTTTCAGGTCAAATGTTGTGAGATAAGAAAGGGTCTCTATTTTGCTAATAACAAAGCCAACCTTTTCGGTTACAAGTCCGTTCTTTAACTCTTCTCTCCCTTTATCTGTAATCCTCCTGCCTTCTTTTCCGAATACCTCTGTATAGCCCCGCTCATCAAGGATTCTTAAATGGTAACGCACCGTCCTCTCTGTAAGGTCAACACCGTGAAGTTTTAATTGTCTGGATATTTCCCTTGAGCCGACAATATCAGAATGATGACCGAGTATCTTGAGAATGGCAAGCATGGTTTTATTCATTATTTATCACCTGTCTTTGTCATCAGTGCAGTGATTGGCATTCAGTGCAAAATTTCCATGCCTGACACCAATCACCGGCACCGTTTGCTTTATTAGCTGTGCAGAATCCTTTCCGCTTCTTCCATATCAGATTCCATCACATATGGTATCCCTGTTACTTCTGCAGCTTCCTTAGTCAGGGCAACAAGGTCATTCCTGTCAAGATACTTGATTCCGAATTTCCTTTCGCCAGCCATGAGCTGCTGCAAACCGAGCTTCAATCTGTCACAGAATGTGTACATTGCAACTGCCCCGAGCGGGATTTTATCAAAATCCTTGCCGTATTTCCCTTTCAGGGACTCTGCTGTTATGAATATCCTTTCAACAACATCGCCGTGTTTCTTAATCTCTGAAGGAAGTTTATCATCTTCAATCCATTTTTTGATATTCTTGCCCACAAAGGCAGGAATCATCAGCGCCCTTCCCATGCATACTGCCTTAAAGAAAGGAGCACCGAGTGCAAGCGCCTTGAATATATGGTCTTCGAGTGAAAAACCGCCTGCTATTGCAAGGTCAGGAACGTAGCGTCCCTTTGCACTTAACTGTGAAGCAAATTTGTAGGCAAGTGCCTGCAGATAAATTGTCGGGATTCCCCATTCATTCATCATCCTCCACGGGCTCATTCCTGTACCGCCGCCAGCACCGTCTATTGTAAGCAGGTCAATTTCAGCATCGGATGCGAATCTCATTGCCCTTGCGAGGTCTGATACCCTGTAAGCGCCTGTTTTAAGGGAAACAAATTTTGCCCCGACAGCCCTGTAATGTTCGACTGCTTTCATAAATGACTCATGCTCAACCATTCCGAGTCTTGAGTGGCGCTCAAACTCTTTAAACCCTTCCTCGTTAAATGCCTTCTGCACCAGCGGGTCATTAGGGTCAGGAAGTACAATATATCCTCTCTTTTTCAATTCCTGCGCCTTTTCCAGTTGTTTTATTTTTACCTCACCGCCTATATCTTTTGCGCCCTGCCCCCACTTCAGCTCAATGCATTGAACACCGAGCTTTTCTACTGCATACTCTGCAGAGCCGAGCTTTGTATCCTCTACATTCTGCTGGAGTATTATCTCGCCGTATCCATTCTCCCATTCCTTAAAACTCTTAACCCTTCTTTCGAGCTCGGGTGACTTAACAACCCTGCCTTTTTTGAACTCTGCCTTGACATCCATACCTACAACATTCTCGCCTATTACAACCATAATGCCCGATATAGCAGCACCGATAGCAAGACCTTCCCAGTTGTCCCTTGCTATATCTGTTGAGCCGAGTGCGCCGGTGAAAATAGGCAGACTTAGCTTAATCTTCTTGCTTTTCTTCTTGCTGCCGCTATTATCATTTCCGAGTATTACTTCTGTTGAGACTACAGGGAATATTGCCTTCTCAGAGTCAGGTTCAATGCCCACTGCACCTACACATGTTCCCTGAATATTCAGATGTGAATAATCAACAGGGTATTTCTTTGTTGCGCCTGCTGTTACCTTTCCGAAAGGCATCGGGTAAATAACCTCTCTGCCCCTGTATGAAGATTTGCCGATTTCACACGGTCCGGGGCAGCCATCGAGACACACTGAGCAGATACCTGAATGTGGTGCCGGGTCCGGTACTCTATTTCTTGTTCCTGTTGCAGAACTTGCATTCGGTTGACCTGGATTCATACTAAAACCTCCGATTAAGCAATGGTTATTTCTTTGGGCTCTGAATTAAGTATTTTTAACCCATAAGGGCAAAAAAAATACCAAAGGTAATTTTTGCCTTAAATAATAAAGATTAAATCAGCTTTAGTCAAATATTAAATTATCACAAGTAATTCTGCCTCATCACCTCCTTTGTTAATCCACTTCAATGGGAGGGCTTCTTTAAAATAAATGCTGTCTCCTGCTGTCAGCTCCTTTTCCCTGCCTTCTACTGTCACTGAAAGTTTCCCCTTCAGCACATGGATGAATTCCCTTGTAGTGCCGTAGAGAAAATGTCTGTTCAGAGAAGTTCCGGGCGGAAAGATAACAATGTTTGCAGACAGCTTCCCATTTGTGGTTATTGCGTAAACCTTTATTCCATCCTCAATGGCTGAGGGCTGTGAAAATACATCCTCCCTTTTAACAAGCCATGGGAAAACATCCTGCTGCTTGGAATCCAATATCTGGCTTGGCTTAACACCAAGGGCATTGCATATCTGCATAAAAGAGCTCAGAGAAGGGCTGATCTGGTTGCTTTCAAGCTGTGATAAAAAACTCGGGGTAAGGTCAACTTTTTCTGCAAGTTCCTTCTGGCTCATGCCGAGTTTCATCCTTATATCTTTCAGCCTGCTCCCTATTGCACCGAATGGCTCTTTTCTTGGTACTGAGAAGGTTACGCCATTTTCACTGATTTCATATTGATGCGGCTTGAATGCCTCACGCTCCTCTCTTCCGTCAATCTTAAGCGCCTTCATATACAGTCTGTCTCTTCTCTTGTAGAGGTCAAGGACAACTTGTGTGATATGCCTGAGATTTGCCTTAAACTTCTGACTGTGGGCGTCTTTCTCCAGTATCCAGTATGCTACTGTGTCGAGGTCATATAATCGCGGGCACATATAAGTGAAAAACCTGTACGTATCATCTTCGCTGCCCCATAGGTCCTGCATACCTGTCAGGCTGTCAATAACATATCTTGCCCCCGGGGGGAGACTGTCCTGTATTGCATTTAGCGCATTAGTAAATTGCTCAATGTTTTGCGGATTGTCAATTTTTATGATTTTCAGTTTCTGCGGGTTGTCATAAAATTTCAGGAATGTGCTGTCATTCTTGCCTTTGCCTGAGGTAAAACAATCAATGAGAACAAAATATTCATCATTCAGAAAATTGTCTGTCTTGCCGATTATGCTCTGGGGTGAGCGGTTAAAGCTTACATATATTGTCTTCTGGGCATCAACGAAGGATTGCTTGATAAAATTATATATGAATGCGGGATGATACAGCGTACCTGCCTCTACTTCCCAGACAACATTATCCCCTACATGCAGAGAATCAATAAGGGCGTCAAGACTTTTTATACCTGAGGATATTTTTTGCATGGCAAACGGTTACCTTATGTCAATAAAATATCTTATGTGAGTTTTTTTGTCAAGAGCTAAATTTTGGCTTTGTTCATTGTATTGACAAAGCATTGTATGAATTTTTATGATAGAAAATATTATACGGCAAACGGTTACCGTTCATAGCGTCTGGTGCCGCCTGCTTTAAAAAGGCATCGACGCTTTTTTTGCCTGAAGTATAAATATAAGAAGTATAAATATAAAAAGGGATAAATAAATGTGCAGACTGGCAGCTATCACTTCAAATGACTACTTCTCGCCAATGGAGAATATCCTTGCCCTCGAAACCATGAAAGAAGGGCATGACGGCTCGGGGCTCGGACTTACCCTTAAAAACCTCGGCGGCGATTTTGAAGAATTCAAGGAATACCCGATTATGTCGGGCATCTGCTCAAAAAAGGGCATCAAGACATTAGATGATTACATGGTCAATATGGGTTTCAAGCTCAAGTATGTATGGTCTCCCAGAATAAAACATATAAAGGGCATTAAACCCCGTGAGTATTACTTTGCAAGGGTTTACGATTATCCGAAATCCCATAAGGCAAAATCACTTAAAGGAAAAGAAGACCTTCTCATGCATACACGCCTTGAATTGAGAAAAATCGGCGAGTATGATGAATCAATTTTCATATTCTCATTCTATCCTGATGTTATTACCATGAAAGAGGTCGGAGACCCCCTTCAGCTCGCTGAATTCTTCGGTCTTGACAGAGCTGACATAAAAGCAAAAATTATCCTTGCACAGGGCAGGCAGAACACAAACTACGTAATATACCTTTATGCATGCCATCCGTTCTTCATTCAGGGATACTGCACAATGACAAACGGCGAAAATACTGCATTTGTTCCTATCAGGGAATTTTTGATGAGCAGGGGATTACCGGGCTACATCGGTTACAACAGCGACAGCGAGGTTTTCACACATATATTGCACTACACGGCAAGACAGCTCGGCTTCCCTTTACACTATTACAAAGACGTCATAACGCCGCTCAAAGGCACTGAAATCGAGAGGAGAGAAGACAGAGAGGCATTAAGACTCATAAAACAATCCCTCAGGCCCTTATGCATAGACGGACCGAACGTGATTATCGGATTCACTCCTGACGGAACATGTTTTATGGCTCATGATTCCAAGAAACTGAGACCCGGGGTAGTAGGCGGCGTGAAAGGTAAATATGCCTTAACGTCCGAGGAATGCGGCCTGGACAGCGCAATTCCGAAAAGAGATAAAGGCAGGGATATCTTCCCCATGAAATATGATTTTGTTACTGTCTCACCCCTTGCCAGGGAGGTAAAGGTATGGAACCAGCTTACAGGTTAGACCATAATCATAAGCTCTCATTAAAAGAGCTGCCGTATATTATCCGCTGGAGGGACGACAGGTGCAAGAGGTGCGGCAGATGCACTGCTGTCTGTCCTGTTAAAGCAATAGAGCCGGCTGTCAAGATTCAGAGGGCTGTCCAATCAGAGGGGCCTGTTCCTGCGCCAACATCAGCAAGAAGAATCGTCCAGATGGTTGAACAGGTTGTTGACATTGACAGATACTGTACCGGCTGCAGCGCATGTGCACTGGTATGTCCGAATGATGCAATAGAGCCCGAATATAATCCACAGAACAAATTCCTTCATTACAAAAACAAAGGCGGCGAGGGCTATAAAAGAGGAGGCAGAAGGAACGACCCTGCAATATCAACGCTCGACAGATTGAAATTCACGAGGATTTCAATGCTTACAGACCCGGCGCTTGATGCAGGAAGACACGAGTTCCGTGTGAGAACTTTACTTGGAAGAATATTGCCTCCTGAGGAGCTGCCCTTGAAATTAGTTGACGGCAGGCTCGTTGTTGACAAAGAAAACGGCAAATTTATTCCGCCTGTGAGGGAGATATTCCCGATTATGATAGGCAGTATGTCTATCGGAGCATTGTCACCGCCGATGTGGGAAGGTCTTTCTATGGGAGTGGCTTATCTGAACGAACTGGAAGGACTACCTGTAGTAATGTGCTCGGGTGAAGGCGGAATGCCTCCAAGACTTTTGAAATCAAAGTTTCTGAAATATTTTGTCATCCAGATTGCTTCAGGTTATTTTGGATGGGATGAAATCATACATGCAATTCCACACATGGTAGAAGACCCTGCAGCAATAGAGATTAAATACGGTCAGGGTGCAAAGCCCGGAGACGGCGGTCTTCTCATGGCTCAGAAGGTATTAAAACTTATCGCCAGCATCCGCGGAGTTCCACAGTTTGTTGACCTCGCATCGCCTCCGACCCATCAGACAAAATACTCCATCGAAGAAGCGGTTGCCAAGATGATTCAGTCCATGTCTATGGCATGGGGTTTCAGAGTCCCTGTTTATCCTAAAATCTCAGGGACAAAAACAGCGAGGGCTGTCCTGAACAATCTTGCAAGAAACCCTTATGCAGCAGCACTAAGCATAGACGGAGAGGATGGAGGCACAGGAGCAGCTTACAATGTATCAATGGATAAGATGGGGCATCCCATTGCATCGAACCTGAGGGAGTGTTATCTTGACCTCGTAAAACAGGGAAAGCAGAACGAGCTGCCTCTTATCGCAGCCGGCGGTGTTGCTAAAAAAGGCAATCTTGCAGCAAATGCAGCAGCCCTCATAATGCTCGGCGCATCTGCGGTTTCAATGGGTAAATATATCATGCAGGCGACAGCAGACTGTTTCGGAGACGAATACAACCGCTGCAATATGTGCAATACAGGCAGATGCCCCAGAGGCATTACGACACAGGACCCGAAATTATACAGAAGGCTTGACCCTGACAGGGTTGCAGAGCGTCTTGTGGAAGTCTTT